>CANJNJ010000001.1 GCA_947474995.1 Opitutaceae bacterium
ACGTGGCCAACCGGCTCGCGGGGATCAATTCGTTCATCACCGTCAAAAACTCGGCTCCGCTGAGCCGCTTCGCTGGTTTCGTACATTCCATCCCAAGCCTATGCTAACTAACGCCACCAATGTACAGTACTTTGCCTTAACGGCATTGGCTCTAATCCATGCCGTCGGGTGAGCCTTATGTGTGGATTCTTCGCTTCGCTCAGAATGACAGACTTTTCACACAGTCTGGGAAGAGGCGGGATTGGGGAACGTGTCACCGGCAGGTCCGACGGCTTCGGTGGAGTTCGGTCCTCCGGCAAAATCAACCCGCGCGCTACTTCGCGATCTCGCCGGCGTTGATCCCGCGGCCGAGTTCGAAACCGGCGCCCACGGCGCCGACGACGGCGTGCGCACGGTCGAGCCCAAGGTCCCGCCGAAACCGGTAGACCGTCTCGATCCCCGTGCAGTGCGCCCCAATAAAGTTGTCCACGCCGAATCCGCGCAGCTTCTCGGTCGTCCACGCCAGCGTCTCTTCACTCGCGTTGAACAGGTGAATCCCGCCAATGAGGGCGTTAATCCGGGCCGGCCGAATGAACGTGCGCGCGTGGTCGGTGATGTTGATCACGCCCGCGTGCCCGCAGCCCGTCAGCACGACGAGGCCCTGCGCGGTGTCGAACACGAGCGACATGTCGTCCGGGACATTATCCTCCACGACTCCCGCCGACGTCGTCATCCGACCACGACCGCTCCAGTTGCGTTCAGGATATTTGCGCGGGACGGGACCGGTCAGCCAGACCCCCGGATAGAGTTGCACCGGCCGGTCGTGCACCACGAAGGTGCCCCCCGTCTGCTCGTAGTCCGGCCTCACCCGCAGCATCGCGTTGTTTTCCACCGGCGGAGCGGCCGTGGCTCGCGAATAGAAAAAACCCTCCGCGACATGGGTACGAGCCAAGGCCCCGGGAGCCGCACCGCGGACGGAGTCGCGCAAGGTCATGAAGCCGCCGACGTGGTCCCAATGCCAGTGACTCAGGATGACCTCCGGCACGGTCGTGAGATCGAGTTTAAGCGTGCGGGCGTTTTTCAAGACGACATCAGTGTGTGCCCCCGTGTCGAAAAGGATGCGGTGCCCATCGACTTCCACGAGCGCCGCAAAACCCCATTCACCAAGTTCGTCGCCGTCGGCCAGCATCGTGGAGAGGATCGTGATCTTTAGTTCCTGCACCTTTCCGTGCAGTTCGGCGGCGGGGATCGGACATGGGACCAAAAGGACCAGTAGGACGAATAGCAGGGCTCTCGGGATCATCGTTCAATGGAGGCATAGAAATAACGCCGTGCCAATCTCGCCCTGCCTCGGCTTGAGCCCCTAGGGTTGGCGCGTCGCGCGCCAACCCCTCAGTGGGTCATCAGGTAAAAAACGATATTGATCGCGAGCGGATAGGCGCGGGTCTCGGAGAATTTGTGAAAGTAATCGTTGTTTTCGCCTTCGCGCTCCCAGCCATCGCCAAAGTCCGTGTTGTGCGTCGCGATGACCATGATGCGACCCTGCTCGTCGAGCCAGGCGCGGATGTGGAGATCCTTGGTTTCCTCGCCGTTGCGGGAACTGCTGCCCGTGCGTTCATACGCGTGAATCGGCGGGACCTGCAGTTGATTGCGGTCGAGCGCGAACACGCCGCGAAACAGCTGGTGCTCCTTGGGCAGTTCGGTCCAGGTCCGACCCGGCAAAACCTGCTGCATCTGATGTTCGAAGTTGTCCCACTCGGCCTGGCCCCAAAAATCATCCGCCATCAAGGCGCCCCCGTTGGTCAGATACTGGCGCAGCGGAGGAATTTCCTCGTTCCGCAATTCCATCCGCCCCGGCTTCACCGCGTAGATGAAGGGGAAGTCGAATAACTCGGGATTGGTCAACTTGAGCACGCGTCCGTCGGGATCGACCTTGAGCGAGGTCAATTGCGAGAGCCGCCACGATAAATTGAGGTCGCTGTCCGGGTAGTCGTTCACCCATCCAATCCACCCGCCGCCGCGAAAACCGAAGCGGAGGTTGCGATTCATTTTGAAAATAATTCGGGTAAACGTGAAGACGTCCTTCTCGAACCCGGGCGTGTTTGACCAATTGGGCGTGCCGGTACTGTGGGAAGCCGTTTCCCGGGCGGTGCGCACGGTGTCCTCGTCGATGACTCCGCCGCCCTCGAGCCGGATGAGCGAGCCGCCTTCGAGGTCGCCGTCGTTGCCGTAGCGATCCCGCTGAGCGGCGAGGCGCGTTGGCTTGGCCAGTCCCACCAAAAGTACCGCGGCTAGAAACAAACACAGTCGGCGGGGTAAATTCATGTCGTTGGGCGCTGAGCGCCAGGTTGGGCAATCGCCCGTCGCTCCAGCGGACAACGAATCCCTTTCCAGCGGAGGCCGCAATTTCTAAAGACGCGATCCGGCACGCCGCGGAAAGCGGCGCCAGGTCGCGGCACTCCAAAGTTAATGACCGCTGCTACGCCAAAATTCCCTTGATCACGCGCCCATGCACGTCGGTCAACCGGCGCTCGATACCGCTGTTGTAGTAGGTCAGTCTTTCGTGATCCAGCCCGAGCAGGTGCAGGATGGTCGCATGGAGATCGTAAATGGTGGTGACTTTATCCACGGCTTTGAAACCCAGATCATCCGTCGCGCCGTAGCTAAAACCGGGTTTCACGCCCGCGCCGGCCAGCCACACCGTGAAGCCCTTTTCGTTATGGTCGCGGCCGTTCGCACCCTTTTGAAACGTCGGCATCCGGCCAAATTCGGTGACAAACGCCACGAGCGTGTCCTGGAGAAGCCCACGCTCCTTGAGATCGCGCAGCAGCGCGGCCGCCGGTTGGTCCAGGATCGGCGCATGCACCTTGTATTGGTCGACAATGAATTTGTGGCCGTCCCAGTTCCCCACCCCCTCGCCCATCGCGTAGGCGCCGTTGAAGAGTTGCACGAAACGCACGTCGCGCTCGAGGAGCCGCCGCGCGAGGAGGCAGTTGCGGGCGAATCCCGCCTTGGTTTTGTTGGCATCATTCACGCCATACGCTTCCAGGGTATGCGCGCTTTCCTTGGCAAAATCCCCGACCTCGGCCGCCGCGAGCTGCATCTTGGCCGCGAGTTCGTAGGCGGAGATTCGCGCCGCGAGTTCCGTGTCACCGGGATTTTCCGCGAGGTGCCGGTCGTTGAGCAGCTTCAACAATTCGTAGGTCGCATAATCATCCTGCGCCGCGACGCCGGCCGGGCGGTTGAGATGCGGGATCGGTTTGTCGGCACTGAAGGCAACGCCCTGGTACGCCGCCGGCAGGAAACCCGCCGCCCAATGCCGCGAGCCCGTTTGCGGCACGCCCCGCGGATCGGGAATCGCCACAAACGCGGGGAGATTCTGGCATTCGCTGCCCAGCGCATAAGTCGCCCACGAACCGATGCCGGGAAAACCATCGAGGATGAAGCCCGTGCTCATCTGGTTTTCCGCCGGGCCGTGCGCCGCGGACTTCGCCGTCATCGAGTGGATGAAGCACATGTCGTCAGCCAGCTCGGCGAGGTCCGGCAGGAGATCGGAAACCATTTTGCCACTCTGCCCGCGCGGCTTGAAATCCCAGAGCGGCTTGATGACGTTGCCCTGCATGCCCTGCCCGGTGATGAGCCCCTCACCGCCCGGCATGGGTTGGTTGTGCAGCCGGATCAGCTCGGGCTTGTAATCAAACGTGTCGATGTGGCTGATCGCGCCGGAGCAAAAAATCATCAACACACGCTTCGCCTTGGGCTGAAAATGGGGCGCGCGCGGCGCGTAGGGCATCCGGCTGTCAATGCGTGGCCGCCACGGCGTGCCGGCGGCGCCCAGGCGTTGCTCGGCGAGGAGAGCCGCGAGCGCGATGCCACCGAGCCCGGTGCCGCCCCAGCGCAAAAAATCACGGCGGCTGAGCAGATGCCGCCCGGCGTGAGAAAGAGGGGAGTGGTTCATGGCAGGCTTAAGGGACGGTGATGAATTCGTTGGTGTTGAAAAGAGCCCGGCAGAACAGTCGCAGGCCGCGCTCCGCAATCATCGCCGTCGCGGCGGTCGTCTCCACCGCCGCCGGCTCGCGACCAAACATCAACCGGAAGGCCTGCCGCACCTGCGCCGCGGGTTCCGCGCCCGCCTCCCGCTCCAGCCGCGCCGCCAGGGCCGCCGCTTGCTGCATGATAAAGGGACTGTTCAGCAGGTTGAACGCCTGCAGCGGCGTCGTCGAATGCGTGCGGCTCGGCGCAATCTGGCCGGCATCGGGACAATCGAACGCGCCAAAGACGTCGTCGAGCTGGGCGCGCGGCTTGGTCTGATACACCATCCGGCGGAAGTCATCGCCGGCAAATTCACTCTTCGGCACATAGGTCTGGATGCTGCTCCGGCTCATTTCCGCGCCGAAGAGGGAAAACCCGGGGCCGCCCGTTCGTAATTCAATCCGGCCGCCCACGGCGAGAATCGTGTCGCGCAACGGTTCGGCCTCCAGGCGCCGTGGCGGATAGCGCCAGAGGAACCGCGATGCAGCGTCGACCTCCAACCCCTGCGGTTGCGGGCGTGAGGACTGCCGGTAGGTGTCGGACAGCAAAATCAGCCGGTGCATGTCCTTCACACTCCAGTGGCGCGCGATAAACTCACTCGCCAGCCAGTCCAGCAGCTCGGGGTGCGTCGGCCGCGCGCCATTCAGGCCAAAATCGCTCGGGGTGTCCACGAGGCCAGTGCCAAAATGATAGTGCCAGATCCGATTTGCCATCACCCGGGCCGGCAGCGGATTTTCGGGATCAACGAGCCAGTCCGCCAGGGCGAGCCGGCGCTTTTGCTCCGGGGTGTCGCGGGGCAGTTCGAGTTTTTTCCCAAAACGGGCCAGTCCGGCCGGCGCCACCTGCTCGCGCGGCGACAACGGGTCGCCGCGATGCAACCGAAACGTCGGGCCCGGCTCCCGCAGCTTGCCCGCATAGACCGGCGGAAAATCGATCAACCGCTTAACCTCGACCCGCAGTGGCCGACGCTCTGCGACCAGTTGGCCGACGGCCGAGGCCCGTCCCGGCGTCACGAAGCTCAACGTCGGAATGATCGGCACGCGTTTGCGCCAGGCGTCGCCGAGGCGATCATCGGACGACGCGACCCGCGTCCACGCGCGCCCATCGACCGAGACTTCGATCCGATAGCCGGTCACGAGATGATCATCCAGGTTCGGCACCCGGTCGCTGCGGTTGCGGCTCCAGAGCATCCGGTCGACACGCTCGACCTGCGCGAACTCGATCTGCACGTAGCCCGGTTCCTTGGCCGGGGAGTTCCACGCGGCGCGCTCGTTATAGCGACCGTCGTTCACATAGAAAGGATTGCCGTCTTCGCCGTTGACCACGGGCGACGTGGCTTTGCCGCCAAACTCCTTGAGCGCCACGTTGCGTGACTGCGGGCCGGCGGTGAAGACCTCGAGTTCGTCGACATAACCTTCCGGGGTGTTCGAGCCGAGGACCGTGAACCGCACGAACTTGGCGTCGGTCGGCGCGAATCGTTCTTCGTTCGTCTTCACCACCACGGGCGCGCGCAAGTGGGGCGTCAGAGTCGGAGCCTCATCCGCCAAGGAAACGATTTCCTCCAGCAAAACGGCATCGGCTGATAAAACGTCAGCCGCACCCTGCGACGCGAGCGCGAGCCGGCTTTCCGCAGTCAAAGTGTGAATTCCCGCGTCGTAGAATCCGCTCCAGCGTTTTTCGCCGGCTACCGCGGGAGTACCATCGGCCAACGTGGTTTGATTTATCTGCCCGATCTCGCGCCCGTCGAGGAAGACGCGCACGGCCGAAGCGTGCTCAGCCGCCACGCCCCACGAAAGCCAGACCCGAAAGCGACCCGCCGCCAGCGCACCCCAGGCCGGCCAATCCGTCGTGCCGACGCCCGCCGGCCGGACCCGAAACGCCGCGTTCAACGTCGGCAGCCGCATTTCGTCACCCAGGTCTCCCGCTTGCCCGCGGCCGGTCCCGGCCGTGTAGGCCGGGGAGTCCCCGGTTGTTCCTGCCGCCGGTAGCACGACCAGCTCACGCCGGGCCTGAGCCACCGGGTCAAAAGGAGCCAGCGCGGCGGCGATCTCCGCGATGCGGCGTCTCGGTCCCGCGGCTTCCGCCATCAACGCGTCAAGATTGCGCGGACGCATCGGACGTTCGCCATGCTCCACTCCCTGAAAAACCGCCGCCATTGAATAATAGTCGGCCTGCGAAATCGGATCGAACTTGTGGTCGTGGCACCGGGCGCAACCCACGGTTAGGCCCATGAACGCACTACTGGTGGTTCCGACCATCTCAGAGAGTTCGTCGGCGCGCTGCCCGAGGTTAAAATAAGGCGGCTCGAAGCTCTGGAGAAAATCGAAGGACCCGCCAACGATGAAACCCGTCGCCGCGTCGGCCCCCAGGGCGTCGCCCGCGAGCTGCTCGCGGACAAATTGGTTGTAAGGTTTGTCCTCGTTGAAGGCACGGATGACGTAATCGCGATACGGCCACCCATTCGGCCGGATGTTGTTGCGCTCAAACCCGTCACTCTCCGCAAACTTCACCACATCGAGCCAGTGGCGCGCCCAGCGCTCCCCATAGCGCGGCGAGGCGAGCAGGCGCTCGACCAAACGGGCGTAGGCGTCCGGCGATTTGTCTGCCACAAACGCGTCCACTTCCTCCGGCGTGGGCGGCAATCCGATCAAATCAAAACTCAGCCGACGAATAAGTGTCCGCGCGTCGGCCGGCGGCGAGAGGCTGAGCCCTTTTTCCTGCAGCTTCGTGCTGATGAACGAATCGATCGCACCGTGCGTCCGGCCGTCAGCTGGCTTCGGCACTTCCGGCCGGACGAGCGGGCGGTAGGACCAGTGTGACTTCCACGTCTCCGTCGCGGCCGGCCGGCCGTCACCCGGCCAGATGGCGCCCTGATCGATCCAGGCCCGCAAAATGCCCACCTGCTCGTCAGTCAGCGGGTCGCCCTTGTTAGGCATCAGTTTGTCCTCATCGAGGCCGGCGACGAAATGGATCAAGGGACTCGCCGCGCTCTGGCTGACCACGATGTTCGGGGCCGAACCATCGCCGCCGGTCAGGGCGGCGCTCTTGTCGTCGAGCCGGTAGCCGCTCTTCTGTTTTTCCGGGCCGTGACACGAGTAGCAGTTCTCCTCGAAGATCGGCCGGACGTCGCGGACGAAGTCGATGGGGCGGGTGACCGGCGGCGGAAGTTTGGTGATGTCGACCGGCTGGGCCGCGAAGGCCAGCAAGCTGACCGTACCGAGACCGGCCAAGGCGCATCTCACTTTCCGGCAGATCCCGCCGGGCGCTTTGTTCGTCGTTCCGGCTTCAGCCGGAATCGAAACACTGCCGCCGGCCCGCCTGAAGGCGGAACGACGAGCGACCGCGGCCGACAAGAAAGTGAGATGCGCCCGAGCGGCTAGGACGGGGGGCAGTCGCGTTGAACCATCCATGGCATTTCGCATTCTGCGCTTACGTCACCGTTTGCTCGACCCCGAGCTTCGCCAGCACCTCGGGGGGCGGACCCGCGAACGCGGCCAGGGGAACGTTGCCGACATAGCCGAGGGCTTTCCATCCGGCTTCCGTGCCGTAGTAGGCGCTGGCGGCGAGCGAGCGAAAGCGTCGGAAGAAATCCGTTGCTGACTTGAGCGACGGCGCCGGGTCCACGGCGCCGCAAATATCGTCGCAGATGGCCTGCTGCTGCGCCGAAGAAAGGGCCGGAAAATTCAGCCGAAAGCGTCTTGCTGACTCGTCGTCCAACCACTGAAACCCGGACAAAATGATCTCACGATCCAATTGCTGCGCGGGATAGGGCGCGCTGACCCATTCGTCGAGGTAGTCCGGCACGCGTACGGCGCTCGCGGCGGGGCCGAGATGATCGGCGGGAAGAATTACGTCGGCGAGGGCCGTGGCGGTCGCGCGCTGCGCCGGCGTGAAGGTCAGTGGCCAGAAGTCGCCCGGTTCATAGAATTTTGCGATGGCTGGATCGGTACCGTAACCCTTCGCCTTGGGGGCAACCGACGACGCGGCGCCCACAAACTCCGGCAAATTCGCGACCGCGAACATGGCCGCGAACCACTTCAACACCTCGCGGCGGGAGAGGCGCAGGGAGTTGAGCGTTGAGGGTTGAGGGTTGAGCGCAGTAGCCGTCTCGAGGGGGACAGTCGCGGAGTGAAGCACCATTTCAGGAACCGAGGCCGGCGGACTGGCGCTCTCAACCCTCAACTCCTGACTCTCAACTTTGGGCATTTTCACAGCGTTCCTTTCTTCGCCTGCTCGATGATGTAATCACCCGTACGCCAGGCGAGCGCCATGATGGTGAGCGTGGGATTTTTATCGGCGTTGGAGGCAAATGCGGCCCCGTCAGCCAGGAACAAATTTTTCACCTGCCACGTTTGGTTCCAGCGGTTGCACACGGACTGCTTCTCGTCGTCACCCATGATCGCCCCACCCACCTCGTGGATCACCCGGCCCCCGTTTTCGATGGCGGGTTGCCCGCCGCGCACCGTGCCGCCCATGGCTACAATCAGGGACTTGAACGTGTCAGCGGCATGCGCCGCCTGGTTGCGTTCGTGTTCACTCCACTTCCAATGCCAGCGCAGCACGGGAATTCCCCACCGGTCCTTCACCGTGGGATCCAGGTCGGCATAGCAGTGCTCGTTGGGAATCTGCTCACCCCGGCAGGTATAGCCGACGGACGAACCATAATAGCGCCGGGCGGCCTCCTTGAAACGGGTGCCGTACGCCCCCTTGGCGAGATCCTCGGAGAGTGGGCTGCGGCCGCCGGGCATCGGACGCGACCCGTTGAATTCAACGTGATAGCCGCGGGGAAAATTGAGTTTGCCCGCGTGCTGTTCGCGGTAGAGCCACCACGGGATGTAGAAGTGCGGACCGCCCGCGCCATCTTCATTGTGCGGCGGCAAATTTTCCAGCGCCGGAATCTGACCACCCACGGAAATACCCACGGAATCCATGACGTATTTGCCCACCAGCCCACGGCGGTTGCCGATGCCCTCCGGAGACTGGTTTCCCTTCGAGTTGAGGAGCAAGCGCACGGTCTCCCCACTGCTGGCCGCGAGCACGACGGCCTTCGCCTTCACGCGTTCCTCCCGACCCGTGGTCTTGTCGATATACAGCACGCCCGTCGCCCGGCCATCCGGGCCCACGATCACTTCGCGAGCGTGGGCGTTGGGAATGAGATCGAGATTGCCCGTCGCCATCGCCGGCGGCAGATGCACCGTCGTGCTCTGGTAGTTCGCGCGAATGCTGCAGCCGCGGTGACAGTCGGTGGCCCAAAAGCAGGCGGCGCGGCTCCGCATGGAGTCGGCCACGATCTTCTGTGCCCACGCGTTGCCGGGATGCAACCGGGCCGGAATGGTTTCCGCATCGAGCGGTCGCGTGAGTACGGCGCGGTGGATGGAGATCACCGGAATGCCCAGCTTCTTCGCGTGCTTCTGCAGGTAGAGCTCCGCGGCGCGCCCCTTCGGCGGCGGCAAAAGCACCCCCGGAGGCGAGTTGGGCGTGTTCTCCAGCCCTTCGTTCGAGCCGTAAACGCCGATGAGCATTTCGACCTTGGTGTAATACGGCTCGATGTCCTCGTAGCCGATCGGCCAGTCGAAACCAAGGCCGTCGCGCGAGCGCGGCTTGAAATCATACGGTCCATTGCGCAGCGACATCCGGCCCCAGTGGTTGGTGCGGCCGCCCAACATCCGCGCCCGCCACCACCAGAAGCGCTCCTCCGCCTTGTCACTGCCCTGCGTGTACGGTTCGCCCGGCATGTCCCAGCCGCCATCCACGGTCGCGTCGCTAAACCCCGCCTGCTTGTCGGGCGTCGGCGTGCCCAACAACGGCGACTGGCCGGGCCGCTGGAACATCGCGGTCTCCGTCTCCGGAACATAGTTACGCCCGGCCTCGAGCATCACGCACTTCAAGCCGGCCAGCGTCAGCGTATAGGCCATCTGCCCGCCGCCCGCGCCCGAGCCAACGATGATGACATCGTAGTCTGCCTGAGCCTGGTTGCTGGTGATGATTGGCATCGTAGAGGAAAAAGCGGATGAACTGACGCGAATCTAAGTTGGGGGTACCATCGGCCCGGGCTTCGTCGTCGAGCCGAGCAGAACCTGGCGTGACACCGCTGACTTTTCCCGGGGGGGATTCGGCCGGCACAATCTCAGATCGCGCATCTCCATTGACAAACAAAAAGCCCGTGCCGACATGGGTGAACTCCAACGCGACCCCTGATTTCCCGCGGGAAGAAGTCGGGAGTCTGCGACGTACCCCGGAACCAGAGTCCGCTCGTCGCCATCCTCGAACCACGTATGAATATCCAGCAAAACCCCGGACGGATTCTCACCACGCACGTCGGCAGCCTGCCGCGTCCCCATGACCTGCTGGACTTGATGGCCAAGCAGGTCTCTGGCGTTGGCTTCGATCCCGCGGCGTACGACCGGCGCGTCAGCCGGGCGGTGGAGGAATCCGTCGCCCAACAGGCGTCAACGGGGATCGACATCGTCAACGACGGCGAACAGGGCAAAACGGGATTTTTTCTCTACGTGCGCGATCGCCTGGAAGGATTCGAGGAGAGGCGCGACACCGAGATCAAGGAGTTCGAGTCCGAAGTCGCCGCGTTCCCCGAGTATTACGCCGAATATTTTAAAGTGGCGATGGCGGGTGGCTCGATTGCCCCGGTCGTGCCTCTGGTCTGCACGGGCCCAATCAAGTATAAGGGTCTGGAGTCGCTCCGGCGCGACATCGCCAATCTCAAGAGCGCAGCGGCGAAGACCAGGCACCATGCCGCGTTCATGCCGTCAGTCTCACCCAGCGGAGTCGGCTCAAACGAATATTACCGCACCACGGAGGAATACCTCCACGCGGTGGGCGCCGCGCTGCGGGTGGAGTACCTTGAGATTATCAACGCCGGTCTCCTGCTCCAAATCGACGATCCCTTTCTGACGAATATTTTCACCAATGCGGCGCTGGATATGACGCAGCGTCGGGCCCGCGCGGAAACCTATGTCGAGGTCCTCAATGAATGTCTCCGTGACATCCCCCCGGAAAAGGTCCGCCTGCATACCTGCCACGGAATCAACGAGGGCCCGCGTGTGCACGACGCCGACCTCGCCGACGTGGTCGGCTACATGCTCCGGGTCAATGCGGGCGGCTACAGCATCGAGGCGGCCAATCCGCGGCACGAGCACGAGTACCACCTGTGGGAGAACGTGAAACTGCCGGAGGGCAAGGTGCTCATTCCGGGCGTGATCACCCATGCCAGCAACATTGTCGAACACCCCAAGCTGATCGCCGAGCGCCTCGTCCGCTTCGCCAAACTCGTCGGCCGGGAAAACGTCACCGCGAGCGCCGATTGCGGATTCTCCTCGCAGGCGACCTACCACACCGAGGTGCACCCCACGGTCATCTGGGCCAAGTTTTCAGCCATGCGCGACGGCGCCCGGCTCGCCAGCGAGCAACTCTGGCCGTAGCCTCGCCCCAACCCAGCCATGGACTCCTACTCCCGCGTGAATCGCAGAAGTTTTGTGAAGATGGGTGCGACGGTGTGCGCCGCGGGCCTGATGCCGCGCCTCCCGGCGGCAGCTCCGGACTCGTTTGGCCTGCGCTATGTCGTCGGCTCCAGCATTTATGGGAATCTGCCGCTCTCGGTCATTCTCCCCGAAGTGCGGAAGACCGGCTCGGAGTACATCGACTTGTGGCCGAAGAACTGGGGCACCCAGCGCGAGCAGGTGGAAGAAATGGGCCACGAAAAATTCGCCGCCCTGCTCCAGGAAAACGGGGTGAAGGTGGCGGTCAGCACGCGTTACGATCTTGGTCCGTTCGGCCTGCAGGCTGAGATGAAGTTCCTGCGCCGCTTCGGGGGACAAATTATCGTCGCCGGCTGCAAGGGTCCGATCGGCCTGAAGGGGGCTCCGCTGCGGGCCGAGCTGCGGAAGTTCGTTGACCAACTGCAACCGCACCTGGCCGCGGCCAGCCGCGCGGGGATCACGATCGCCATCGAGAACCACGCTAATTCGCTGGTGGAGTCGCCGGACTCGATCCGCTGGCTGATGGAACTCGCCGGCGACGCGCCGCTCGGGATCGCCCTGGCGCCTTACCACCTCGAACAGGACCCCGCGATGCTGGCGGGTTTGATCCGCGACCTCGGCCCCAAAATGGCGGTCTTCTATGCGTGGCAATACGGGGTGGGCTGCATGAAGCCGATGCCCCCCGAGGAGGAAACGCTGCAATTGCCCGGCCGGGGCCGACTCGATTTTGGCCCGCTACTGCAGGCATTGCGCGACACGCATTTCGCCGGCTGGACGGAAATCTTCATGCATCACACGCCGCGAGGTCTGCCGCCCTACCCGACCGTCGCGCCCATCACCGCGGAACTGGTCAGCGCGCGGGATTATCTGACCGGAAAAATCGCGGGCTTGAATCGCTAGGAATCCCAACCGCGCATGGCAACTGATCCGACCTACGATGTGGTGATCGTGGGCTCGGGCGCGGCCGGCGGGCAGGCCGCCTATACGCTGACGATGGCGGGAGCAAAGGTGCTGATGATCGAAGCCGGCCGGCGCTTCGATCCCGCCACGGAGACGGCCATGTTTCAGACCAATGGACAGGCCCCGCTGCGAGGGGCGGGCACGCCGGACAAACCGCTGGGCTTTTACGACGGAACCGCGGGCGGCGGCTGGTCGATCCCCGGTGAGCCGTATACCAACGCGTCGGCCGAACCCGACCAGCAGTTCATGTGGTGGCGCTCCCGCATGCTGGGCGGCCGCACCAATCACTGGGGACGGATCGCCCTCCGCTTTGGTCCGTATGACTTCAAGCCCTACAGCCGCGACGGCTTGGGCGTCGACTGGCCGATCGCCTACGAGGATATCGCGCCCTACTACGACAAGGTCGAAATGCTGATCGGCGTTTGCGGGGCGGCGGAAGGCTTGGAGAACAGTCCGGACTCTCCCCCGGGCATCCTGCTGCCCGCGCCCAAGGCCCGCGCCGGGGAACGGCTGACGGCCCAACGCGGAAAAAAGCTCGGGCTCTCGGTCGTGCCGATTCACCGCGCAGTCCTCAGCACGCGGCAGGACGCCGAGACGATTCCGGCCAAGCTCCATCCGAACAATCCCAAGGCGCAGCGGATCCTGGCCGAAGCCATGCGCCAGCGGGCGGCCTGCTTTTGGGCGACCGATTGCCATCGGGGCTGTTCGATCAAGGCGAACTACCAGTCGACGACGGTCCATCTCCCGCCGGCGCTGGCGACCGGCAACCTCGATTTGGTGACCGACGCCATGGTGCGCGAGGTCACGGTCGACAAGGCGGGCCGGGCGACGGGTGTCGTCTACATCGACAAGAAGACGAACGAAGAGCGGGCCGTGCGCGGCCGGGTGATCGTACTCGCGGCCGGCTCCCAAGAGTCGGTCCGGATCCTCTTCAATTCCAAATCCGGCCTTTTTGCCCAAGGCTTGGGCAATTCCAGCGGCCTGCTCGGCCGCTATATCATGGATACGCCGGCGAGTTCACTCCAAGGCCAGATTCCGGCGCTGGAGGGACTGCCGCTCCACAACGAGGACGGCGCGGGAATTCATGTTTATATTCCCTGGGAATTTTACCGCGAGCAACGCACGGGAAAGTTGGATTTTCCCCGGGGGTACCACGTGCAATTCACCACCGGGCGACAGATGCCGAGCGCCCGCACCGGAACCGGGCTGGAATGGCTGAGCGGAGGAACTTACGGTCGGCAGTTCAAGGAAGACCAGCGGCGGTACTACGGCTCGCTGGTCGGCTTCAGCGCCATCGGCGAGATGGTGCCCAACGAACACTCGTACTGTGACCTCGATCCGGTGGTAAAGGACCGGTGGGGCGTTCCCGTTCTCCGCTTCCACTGGAAATGGTCGGAGCACGAGATCCGGCAGGCGGCGCATGGCCAGCGAATGTTTGCCGACCTCATCGCCGCCATGGGTGGTCGTACGAAGGAACCTCCCGCCTCGAACGCCGCCAAGGCCTTGACCCGCGGCGGCCAGATCATCCACGAGGTCGGCGGCGCCCGCATGGGATCCGATCCAAAGACTTCGGTGACGGATCCGTGGAGCCGGACGTGGGAGGTGAAGAATCTGTTCATCGCGGACGGGGCAACCTTCGCCAGCAACGCGGACAAGAATCCCACCCTCACCATCATGGCTCTGGCCTGGCGCACGAGCGACTACATCCTCGAAGAACTGCGCAAAGGAAATTTGTGAAACGGGCCAACCCTGTCCCGCGGGATTGGCCTCCCGCGGTTGAACCGCCAGCCTAATCCGGCAGCGGGCGGCCCTTGGTTTCCGGAGCGAGCCAAATCAATCCGAGGCCCAAGGCGTAGACCAGCGTGACCACGGCACCGGCGCGGGCGTAGCTGCCGTCGAACGTCTGCATCAGCACGCCCATCTCGATGGCGCCAATCGCCGCGAACACGCGACCCGAGTTCATGGCAATGCCCTGCCCCGTGGCCCTGACCCGGGTGGGGAAAAGTTCGGGAAGGTAGAGTGGCAGCCAGCCGTAAAACGCGGACGTAACGATGCCGGCGGCGAGCGCGAACAGGAGAAAAGTCGATCCGTAGTGGGTAACGCTCCGAAACAGCCAGCCACAGGTCAGCAGCGAGGCCAGGCAGAAGAGAAAATAAGCCGGACGGCGCCCGACGGCCCGCCCCACCCACGCTCCGCCTAACGCGCCAATAATCGCGCCCACGGCGATGATTACCTGGGTGATGGCCTTCGCCTGGGGCTCGGCCGATCCCGCCATCTTGTCGGCCCAGAGGGGAAGCCACTGTACCGAACCCCACGATCCGACGAGGGAAACGCCCACGAGCAGAGACGCGATGATGGTAAACCAAAGCAGCGGTGGCCGGCCAATTTCCGCCAGCGGTCCGATTCGCGCGGTCGCCTTGGCGCGCTGCCAGCGCTCAGACTCAGGCACGTAGCGAATGATCCAGATGACCAGCAACGCCGGCAGCGCGCCCACCATGGTCACCCAGCGCCAGGAGTCCTGCGTGATCGACACGGTCATCCCGACGACTCCGATGAGCAGGAACCCCACGTTATTCGCGGCGCCGATCAGCCCCGACAGCATGGAACGGTGTTTCTCCGGCCAAACTTCCATCACGAGGGCGACGCCGAGCGACCATTCGCCGCCCATGCCGATGGCAGAGATAAACCGCAGGATTCCCAGTTGCACCGGAGTCTGGGTAAAGAAGATGGCGCCGGTGAAAACGGAATAGCAGATAATCGACAGATTCATCGCGCGGACCCGGCCGATCCGGTCGCCCAGCCAGCCGAAAATCCATCCCCCCAGGGCCGCGCCCAGCAGAAAAAGCGCGGTGATAATCCCCATCCACTGGCCGATGAACGCTTCGCCAATGATCCCGGACGCCGGCTGCATCTGCTGCAGGGCGGGCCGGGCGATCAGGGGAAAGATTCCCATCTCCAGTCCATCGAACATCCAGCCGAGGAAGGCCGCCACGAGGACCAGGTTCCGCCGAGCGGAAGTACCGTCGCCGTTCGGATTAAGGAGTGAATCTGGTGCCGGCGGCACCACTGGCCGGGAATTTGGGTCCATGGGCGAATTCAGGGATAACGGATCGGAAGCGTAAAAAATAATCCGGTGGTCGCACGAGTCTGGCGACCACCGGATGAAACTAAAGCGAGCCAGAGACGCTACCGGCGGTCCTCAAAACCGCGTCCCGAAGGAAATGTACGTGCGCCGCGGGCCCCACTGGGAATTCTGCGACATATAAACCATTTGGTCGGTCGCATTGCTCAGCGAGGCATTGATAAAATAACGCCCGTGCTTGAAATGGTAACTCCCGCCCACATCGACGATGTACTGATTCGCGTTGAAGGTAAGATAGGTGCCCGGCGACACGACCCAGCCTTTGAAGAAGAACTTGCCGCCCAAGGTGACTTCAAAGCCATCCCTTTGCTCGTCGCGGAAATCGTACTTACCGTAGAACATCATCGAGTTGATCATCGACTCGTTGGGCTCGAGCTGACCATTGCCCGCCTGTCCGTAGACGGTGGGGGCCGCCCCCGGGGCCGGCTTTTGGCCGCTCTGAAAGGCGAAACCCGAGGTCAGCGTCAACCGGGGGAGCGGCCGGCCGGATAACTCGGCTTCCACGCCCTGCATGACTTCACCGTTCACGATGTAGTTTTTATTATACAGGACGGACCCAATGCCATTGGTCCCCACTCCGGTCAGGGTTTGGTTGAGGATGAAGCCGGAGCGATAGCTTTGGAAGAACGCGATGGAAGCCGTCACGGCCTTGTCAAACAACTGGGTCTTGGCCCCCACCTCATCATAGCGCGTTTTCGTCTGGGCGGTAATCGTCAGGTTGTAAATGGGATCGCTCGGGGGCGGAGCCGTCCCACCACCCGACGGGCTGAAATTACTGTATTCGGCAACGGTGCGGGGGGGATCGGCCTGTTCGCTGTGCAAATAGTAAAGCGAGAGATTCGCATATGGCTTATAGGTGACCGAATATCGGGGAACCGTCGTCGACACCTGACCCGTCTGGATGACGGTGATGGGATTGGTCCGGAAGTTGTATTGCGTCGAGGCCGTCTTGTCCTCGCGCAAACCGTACATGAGGTTGATGTGACGGTTGAAGAACCAGCCGGAGTATTGAAAATAGTAACCGAGGCCATTGCCGTGGTTCTGGTTCCTCGTGGTGTTCGCCGCAAAGGGCACGTACGTGTCCGCATTGTAGTTGCTCAGGGGCAGGCCGGTCGAGGCCGAGAGCGGAACGGAATAGTTCGGACGGTAGAGGCTTTGGGCCAATCCGCCGGTCTGGGCCGAGAAGTTGGCCGAGGAATCGCTGTAGAGATCGTAGCCCACCAGCAACTGGTGCGAGGAATTCCAGTTCTTCGAGACCGCGGACTCAAAGTCATGCGCGGCCAGCAAATCGCCCTGGGCGCGGACGGAATTGGCCGACGTCAAGGCCTGCTGCTGGGTGATGCCAACCAGAAAATCCGTGGGGTCCGCGGGACTGCGGGGCACCGCCACGCCCAGGCTGTAGCGACGGTAGTGCTCGTGCATGCTGTCCACTCGCACGCCCTGGCGATACGTGAGCCAGTCGTTGAACTTGTGCACGAGGGTGGCCGACGCCTCGACGACGCTGGTCTGCCGACCCGGCCCCGGAAACCCGAAGATTCGCTCGTTCGGAATATAGGCGTCGCCGATCCCACCGGCATTGCGCGGGTTTGAGATCGGGTTCCAAATATTGGGATTGGTAAAGGGAATCTGCGCCAGCGAAACCTGCGCCCGATAGATGTTGGGGTTGGACCAGTAACGCTCACCGACCACGCCCGGGCCGTTATAGATCCACGTCCCCGTGCTAACATACAGATCGGTATTTCGGCCAATGTTCCACGACACCGATGGGCCGATGCCGTATTTCTTGATGCGCAGCAAATCTCCACTGCTGGCCCCGTCCTGCTGCTCATAGTAGAGGGGAATGCGATAGGACAGTTTTCCATCCGAGGTGATCTTTCCGCTATGATCGGCTTCCGCCCGATAGAATTGGTAGTCGCCGAAGGTGAGCGTGGCCGCGTTCGTCACCTTGCCCGTCGGCCGCTTGGGCACGAAATTGACCATGCCGCCGGCGTCACCGCGGCCCATCGCCGCCGACGCCGGGCCCTTCACATAGTCGATGCGATCATAGAGCGCCGCGTCGCGATTGACCGGGAGCGTGCTGAGAAAGCCATCGACCCAGGACTTGGTGACCTGCAGGCCATGGATAAAAAACAACTCCGGCTGGTGCGCGTTCGCCCGCGGGTAGACGTTGTTGACGAACTTAACGAAATCGTGGCTCTCGGTGATGTGGGCGTCGGCCAGAAATTCCGCCGTGACCACACTCACTGCCTGGGGAATATCGACGTAGGCCATGTTCAGCCGCGACGAGGAATTCGCATCCTGTGCCCCGTAGCCCGTGTTGGAACTGCCCTTCACCTGAAAGGGCTCCAGTATGACCGCCGCATTCGGATCCGATGCCTTGGTCGGAGCCGGAACCGTCTGCGCAGGCAGCGAGAGACCGAGCAACAGGGCGACGGCGACCGCCTGAGAAGCGCGCCTTCCGAATAAAGCGACACCGAAACGAGGGAGTCGCGCAGCTTTTCGGGACAACGGGTCCGACGAAAGGCAACGAGCAATGCGGGGACAGGATTTCATTGGGAGTTATAGCGAACAGCCTGAGGACGGGGTGAAGTCTCTGATTCTTCAGAGCCAGCACGCCTATCTCGAAGAACACCGGAGTATTCTGTCAAGAGAGTTTTGATCGATCATTACTATATTGACAGTTCATATGCCACGGCCAATTGAAGCAGCGCTCGCAAAAAGTCCCCGCCGTCCTCCCGATTTTCCCAATCGCGTGATCACTTTATAGTCGTCGACCGCTCCTCTCCTCGAAATCCAGCTCTATCCCCCTCCCCGCTATGCCACATAAAGTGCTTATCATCGTCGGAGATGCTACTGAAACCGTCGACACGCTCTATCCCTATTATCGGCTCGAAGAGGCCGGTTTCATCCCGGTTGTGGCCGCGCCCGACAAGCGGAAGTACCAGATGGTACTCCATGAAGTGAAACCGGGTTGGACCATCACCAAGGAGTGGGAAGGCTACACCATCGATGCCGACATCGCGTTTCGTGATATCAAGCCCGAGGAGTATGTCGGCATCTTCTTCAGCGGCGGGCGGGCACCGGAATATATTCGCGACGATCCGGATTTGATTCGCATCACGCGCTGGTTCTTCCAGCAGAACAAACCAATCGCCAGCGTCTGCCACGGTTGCGAGATCCCCGCGCGTGCCGATTGCCTCCGGGGCCGGCGAATTGCGGCCGTGGGCAAATGCCGGTTCGATGTCGAAGTCTGCGGCGGCATTTTCGTGAACGAACCGTGCGTCGTGGATCGCAATCTGGTGAGCGGCCGCACGTTTCACGATCACGGCAAGTATATGGGTTCATGGATGCGCCTGTTGGAGGCCGAACGTCAGCGGCTGGACGCAGCCGCTTAGGCACCAAACGTTCCCCGCCTGTTTATCCTCCCTGGCGTGACCACCACGACCCGACGCGATTTTATCGCCCTTGCCGCTGGCGGCCTTGGCTTGGCCGCCCTGCGGGCTCGCGGCGCGACCGCGCCGCAACCCGGGCTGAGCCTCGGCTTCAGTCTCTACGGGATGAAGACTTTGCCGCTCGACCGCGCCCTGTCCGAGTGCGCCCGGATCGGTTACCGCAATATCGAACTCTCCTTGATGGCCGGCTTCCCGACCGATCCCGCGAAACTCACGCCGGCCGTGAGCTCGACCATCCGGCAGCAGCTCAAGACCGCCGGACTTCCCGTCGCGAGCCTTCTGGTAAACCTGGGCCTGACCGGCGATGAGAAAGCCCACGCCGGGTATCTCGAGGTGCTGGAGATCGCCGCGCGCTTTGCAGCGGAAATCGATCCCGCGCACCCTCCCATCGTACAAACGGTAATGGGTGGCACTCCGGCCGAATGGGAGACGAAAAAAGCGATGATGGCGGCACGCCTGAAGGAATGGGATGCCATCGCCCGCCCGCACGGTGTCACCGTGGCCGTGAAAGGCCACGTCTTGAACGCCGTCGATACGCCGGAGAAGCTGCTCTGGATCTTCCGCGAGGCGAAAGGAACCAATCTCGCGATCGCCTACGACCACAGCCACTACGCGCTCGCCGGCCTCTCGATTGAGGACAGCCTGCGGCCGCTCGCGCCGTACACCAAGTTCGTCCACGTCAAGGATGCGAGACGAGAGGGCAAGGACGTGCGCTTTCTTCTGCCCGGCGAAGGCACAACGAACTATGCCGAATATTTTCGTCTGCTGAAAAAATACGGCTATCGGGGTCCAGTGGTGGTGGAGGTGAGCGCGCAGATTTTCAACCGGCCCGGCTACGATCCCGTGGCCGCCGCCGAGAAATCGTACGCCGCGCTCGCGCCCGGCTGGATGGCCCCCTGAACCAGGTCCTGGCCCAAACCTTTCGCCACGCTGGCGGAGGGCGCAGCCAGAGGTGAGAGCGGCGGCCCGCAAAAAAATGCCCGACACGAAATCCGACCTACTCCTACTCGGCCTGGCGGCGATCACCGCCCTGCTGCCGATCCGCGGCCTCCGCGCCGAGGCCGCCTTGGCGGAATTCAAGATTCTGCCGGCGGCGGGGCCATCGGAACTGACGCCGGCCAACGGCTGGCCCTCGACGCGCGACTACGCCGAGTGGACCCGTTCGCTTGGCGGGCCCACCTCCAATCGCTTTTCCACGTTAACTGGCATCACCCGGGAGAATGTCGCCCGCCTTGAAGTCGCATGGACCTACCATTCCGGCGACGGCACCGGCGTTGTGCAGAGCAATCCCGTCGTGGTCGGGCGCCGGATGTTCGTGCCCACGGCTGGGCACCAGATCGTGGCCCTCGACGCCGCCACCGGTCGTGAACTCTGGAAGTTTCGGCCGGAGAAAATGGGCAACGCGCTGCAGGATTTTCCGGCCCGCCGCGGCCTGATCTACTGGGCGGGCAACGCCGCGATCCCACCCCGACTTTTCTTTTCTGCCGGCAACTGGGTTTATGCGTTGAACCCCGAGGACGGCAAACCGGTGACAGCATTCGGCTCCGACGGGCGGACTGAACTGCCCACGGGCGGAACCGCCACGGGTGCGATTTGGAAGAATGTCCTGGTCGTGCCGGGATTCCTCGCGGACGTGTTCGGCTATGACGTCGTGACAGGAAAGCTGCTCTGGCGCTTTCACACCATGCCGACCGGCACGGAATTTGGCGCCGATACCTGGAAGACCTTGGACAAGGGCGCAAATTGCTGGGGCGGCATGTCCCTCGATGAGTCGCGCGGGATTGCGTACATCTCCACCGGTTCCCCCAAACCCAATTACCTCGGGGCGGCGCACCTCGGGGCGAACCTGTTCGCCAACTGTGTGGTCGCGCTCAACGCCGCAACCGGCGAGAGGCTCTGGCATTTTCAGGAAATCGAGCACGACATCTGGGACCTCGACGTGCCTGCCCCGCCCAATCTGGTCACGGTCACACGCCACGGCCGCAAGGTCGATGCCGTCGCCACCGTCACCAAGATCGGGCACACCCTCCTGCTCGATCGCGTGTCGGGGAAGCCGCTCTTTCCCTATCGCCTGCGCCGGGCGCCAGCCGCGAATCTGCCGGGCGAAAAGACCGCCGAGTACCAACCCGACCTCGAATGGCCGCAGCCGTTTGCGCGGCAGGATTTCAGCCGCGACCAGATCACGGAACGCACGCCCGAGGCCCGCGCCTTTGTCGAGCAACTGGTGGCGGACTCGAACATGGGTTGGTTCGTGCCGTTTGAGGACAACAAGCCGACCGTATTCTATGGGATGCTCGGGGGCGCGGACTGGCCGGGCGCGGCGTTCGATCCCACCAGCGGCCGGCTTTTCGTGAGCTCGAATCGTCTGGCGTGGAAAGTGAAAATTGCGCGCGACGACGATCCACCTCCGGCGGTGCCAGCGACGACGGGCGATCTGGTTTACCAGCAATTCTGCTTGTCGTGCCACGGTTCGGGGCGCCTGGGCGCCGGGGTGGTACCGGGGTTGCGGGGCCTGCGCCACCGGCTGCAAAAAGCCGAAGTACTTGAGCTCATAAAAACCGGCCGCACGACAATGCCTCCGCTGGGAATGGCCATGACCTCCCAGCAGAAGAATGATCTTCTCGCGTTTCTTTTTGCCGAAGACCGGCCGTCCGTTCCGTCCGCTCCCGGCGATCCCATCCGCTACGCGTTTGCCGGATATAAGAAGGTCCTGGATCAGGACGGATATCCGGGCAGCAAGCCACCTTGGGGCGAACTGGTCAGCCTCGACCTCAACAGCGGCAAGATCGTCTGGCGGGTTCCGCTGGGAGAGCACGAGGAGCTGACCAAACTCGGGGCACCACTTACCGGGACGGAAAATGTGGGCGGGGCCATGGTAACCAGCGGTGGCGTCGTTTTCTGCTCGGGAACGCGGGACAAAAAAATCCGGGCCTTCGATTCCACCGATGGACGCGAACTTTGGAGCGCGCGACTCCCGCTGCATGGCACTGCCCCGCCGGCAACCTACGAGGTCGATGGTCGCCAATTTGTTGTGATCGCGGCCAGCGGCGGTGGAAAACTTGGCGGCGACACCGGCGATGCCTGGGTGGCCTTCGCCCTGCCCTCGGCCAAGTGACCAATTTGGTCCGAGCGTTACCTCCACCCATCCCAGCCTGTTTTTCCAATGTTGTCGGTTGATACCTTTCAGACCAAGTCCTCCCGGGTCTACACGGCGCTGAAGCGGGACATCACGTCGGGCGCATACAAGCCCGGCCTGCATCTCGTCCGGCGGGACTTGGTGAAGCGTTTCGGCGTGAGCCTTTCGATTGTGAACGAAGCGCTTGGGCGCCTGGGGAATGATGGCCTCGTCGAAACGAAGGAGATGTACGGCACCCGGGTCATCTCCCTGAGCGAGACCAAACTTCGCGATGAATTCGTACTGCGCGAAGCCATCGAGCGGCATGCCGTGCGTCTCCTGGCCGAATTTGGGAGTGACGAGACGCTCGGCGCGCTCCTCGAAGAAGCGAAGACCATCGATCGCTGGATGAACGATCCCACGCATAACGAGGAACAGGGCACGACGATGCACCTGGAGTTTCATCTCAAGCTCGCCCGGGCCACAGGTTACGTGGCGTTGGAGGAAATGCTGCAGCGCACCAGCATGCGGGCGCTGCTCACCACCCGCTGGATCGCCAACCAAAAGCTCCCGCACCCGACCGATTTTCACCAGCAGCTCGTGCTGGAGATCATGAAACGAGACCCCGGTCGCGCCGACCAGAAGATGCGCGAGCATCTGCATTTCGTCGAATAGGTCGCGCCGCCATTGTCGACCCAAGCGCCCGGCGGCCGCAGGCGGAGCATTTCAATACGGGCAGTGAATCGGAATTGGGCGATGACTTGTGCAGCCCCTTCCCCGTCTAGCCCGCTTCGAGAGGCGCCGATTGCAGCTGGATTCACAACCGCGCGGTCGTGATTCACTTCGATTCAGACGACACCGAATCCATCCTGAACGGAAACGCACGTAAATGAAGACCTTTGTCATGCGCGGCGTCATGCAATTGAGCCGCGCGCAAACGAAACCCACCTCGTCGGAATTCAGCTTCCTGCCAATTTACCAAGGAATACGCCCCTGCATCTGCGGCAATTCCGGCGCGGCCTTCGTGTTTCCCTTTTCTTGGATTTTGGTGCGGCGCATTCAGTGGTGTGCCGTCCCAATCTTTCGAGAGTCGTGGTATGACACCTTTGCCTTGCCTCTGAATTTCACTCTCGGGCCACTTAGCTTCTGAACAGGTCCGTGTTCCACCGGTTTCGTCCTCGGCGTCGCAACCATGCACACCTACGGGAAAAATACTTCTACCCAAAAGCAAGGCCCTCCGCCTCTGCTGCGGAAGCGGGTGAAACTTAGTTTCGCGCCCACCGCCCTCGCGACGAGCCCGGCGGCCCCGGCTCGGCTATCTCGGTTCGGGCCCGCGCTGGAGCACCTTGCGCAGCTTGGTCAAGTCATAGCCCTGGACCGCCAGTTCCCCGACCAGCCGCTGGTAGTCGACCTCCGGGATCTGCGGTGTGCGCGCCATGATCCAGACGTAATCCCGCCGGTTCCGGCCGATGACAGTCTGGCTGTAGTCGGGGCTCAAATAAGTGATGAGAAATTCGGCCTTAAAGGGCCAGAGGAACTGCATCCCCCATGTGGAGTTGTTGATTCGATCGACGACGAAGCCGCGCGGATTGTAGCGCTTGGGCGGTCCGTCGAAGCCTCCCTGGTTGAAGGTGAAGGTCGTGTTGATGTTGCCACCGGGTTCGAGCCGGTAATCTTCAATCGCGTGGTAGGCCTCGGTCTCGATGAAGGTCGGGATGCAGGCGATGACATACCACGGCCCCATGAAGCGCGGGAGGTCGAGCTTCTCGACGGTCTTCAAGGGCGGCAGCGACGTGGCACAGCCGGTGAGCAGGAGCAGGCAGGGAAGGAGAGACAGTGTTTTCACAGTCATGAAGGTACGTTCAGTTGGTGGCGTCCGCCGCCCTTATTTGTCGGAGTGGATCGCCCGCAGCGCGAAAAGGCACAGCCCGACCCCCGGAAGGAGGAGGGCCAACAGCCCGGCGGTCTCCCGGGCCCATTTCATCTCGTCCAAGAGGAGCCAGGCGCGGCGGAGAACTAATAGCGATACGAACAGGAGCAGCAGCTCCCACCCGATCAGAGAATATCGATTCTTGATAGTGGCCAAGATGTATTCCGAACGCGGAAGTGTTCGTCACTGCAATCCTCCGCTAGTCGCGAAAATCCGGCGGCCCGACATTTTGAAAAACGGCGGCTTGGTGCCGTCCGCTCGGAAAATGACCGTTTGGGCCTGATGGTCTAAATTCGGTTAAGAATCTCAGCATACCAGAGACTGGAAATCCGAGAAATCCGCCCTGAGCCCTCCCTTCACCCCCTTGCAAATCACACTGACCGCGTCGTGCGAATGGAGCGACTCGAGGTGCGCGCACGCCACTTGGAAATCTATGATGCGCTTGTCGCCCGCGAGTTCTCGGTACAGCAGCCGGGCGGCATCCTCCACAAATTTGATGTAAGTGCCGTTGAGCTCGGCAAAGGCCTGCTCGTCCTCCCGCTTTACCATCACTTGCGTCTCGGTCTTGAGCGCGTTGGCGCAATGCCGCTGCAAATCCTCGATCGCGAGGGTTCGATTATTCGCGAGCACGACCCGCACCCGCGCCTTCGAGCGCTGCGCGTGCGGAGTGGCGTAGGCCCCGCGCGTGCTCCGGGCATGTTCGGCCAACTCTGCGCTGCACGGGCAGGTGGAGGAATAGACAAAATCAAACTCGACCATGCGGCGAAATTGGCCGGCGTGATTTAACGTCGCGTCGTACGCGACGCGGTAGTACTGCCACCCCGCGAGTCCGCTCCGCAGGCTGGGTTGCAGCATCGGGTAGGAGAACGACAGCCTGATTCGCGCCTCAAAAGACCCGATCTGGCGTTGGTATTTCGCCAGCAACCTCCGCAGGACCTCGAAGGAGAATTCTTCGTCGGCGTGCGCGTAGAATAAGCGCATGATTCGCCCCATGTTGATCCCCTTGAGTCCGGCCTCGAGGGAAACAGTGCCGGTCACGCTGGTCTCCAGCGTGTGGATTTTTCCTCCGCGTGCGCGGAATTTCAGCGGCAGGCGAAAATTGGCGCAGCCCACTTGCTGGATCGGCACTCGCGCGCCGGCAGCGGCGTTGACCGCGTCCATCATGTCGGGCAAGCTGGCGCGATACGCCGCATTGGACTTAAACTTCGCGTCAAAAGCGCGATCGATCAGCGGCGTGCGACCGCCGGGCGCCTCGTGCAAATACATGGATTTCTTGGTCATATCGTTTTTGGCATGGAAGAAGGCTGGTCCGGTGGTTGGGCCGATCACCGGCGCTCCGGACTTCCGGAGTGCGCCGGCCGGGAGAATTCAGTCGATGAGCGGCCCGTGGTATTCCGCAAAATTACGCGGCGTTTCGAAAAGGCGTACGCACTGCAGGCGAGCGGGTTTCAGGCGCGGGGCGAGCTCGTGCCAGAAGGCGACCACGAGGTTCTCGGTCGTGGGAATAATGCCGCGCAGGAAAGGCACTTCCTCGTTCAAATTCCGGTGGTCGCATGGGTCCACCACGGCCGCGTGCAAAATTCGCTTCAAATCGCCCAGGTCAATCAGGTAACCGGTCTGGGGGTCGGGGGTGCCGCGGACCGAGACTTCTAAGATGTAATTATGCCCATGCCAGTTCGGGTTGGAGCACAGGCCATAGCGTCGGACGTTCCAACGGTGGCTCTTGCTCGGATTATAGAGCCGATGCGCCGAGTTGAAATGCACTTGCCGCGTGACGGTTACGACCCCCGCCAGAACACGGGGCACCGCGGGATTCCTGTGCGTTGGTTTTGTGGACACGTTTCTAAGGGTTGAAGAGGGCCGGCCTGTTTAGTGGGAACGTGGCAATCGGGCGCCGGTTTTTTTCACCGCCGAACAACCAATCGATCCTACTACGAACTTCGGGGAAGGGCGGATGCTCTGGCCCGCTTAACGATGGAGGCGCGGGTAGAGGTTTTCGATTTCCGACCAGACCTCGTGCCCTAGTGGGGCTTTGGCGCGGAAGGTTTCCGGCGCACGCCAAGGAGCAATGAAGGCCATCAGGCCCCGCCCTCGTCAGCCAGTTGCCCGCGATTGGCTCACGCGAACCCGGTCCGGTGACGGCGCCGCTCACTCGGAAATTCGCGGCTTGCGGCCACTCGCGATGCGAAGTTTTCTCGTCGCAGGTTGAGCCGACTGGGTCGCTCCTTCTCGCCTTATTACCATGCCCTATCTCCGCCTTTTCTTGCAGCTGACCGTGGCGCTGGGAATTCTGAATGTCTGGCTGCTGCGCTCGGGCCAGGCGACGCCGTTTCGCGGTGGTGATGCGAAGACCCTAAGCGAGGAATTCGCCGCCTACAGACTGCCCTCCTGGTTTATGTGCTTGGTCGGCGTGCTCAAGGTGGGGCTCGCGCTTGCCCTCCTGTCTGCGCTTTGGCTCCACCGCTTGGCGCAGCCGGCTGCCATCGCCCTCGGCCTGCTCATGCTGGGGGCGTTCGTCATGCACCTCAAAGTGCAAGACCCGGTCAAGAAAGCGCTGCCCTCGATCGCCGTCCTCGCGATGTGCGCCGCGATTGCGCTGCTATAACGGATCGGCCGGGCAGAACGACGCCCAACACAAGTAGGCATTCAGCGCCAGGTAGAGCAGCGCTGGTGTCGTTTGGAGCAGCGTGTCTTTGATTCTAATTCGAACGACGACCGCGACCAGCATCATTAGGGCAAGCCCGCCCGACGCCGCGCGCCCGATCCACGGCTGGTCCAGGCCGGCGACCAAACCGAGCGCCGCGCCCAATTGCAGCGCGCCGACCAGCGCGCGCTGCGACCCAAGGCGGTAGCGGTCGAACTCCCCTTTGATGTAGGTCGAAAGAAAGCATGCCGCACCATAGCCGAGGAAGGAAACGGCGGAGAAAAGCATCAGGGCGAAGTTCAAGCGCGCAACCGTAGCGCGTCCTGACGCCGGCGGACACCCAATTCCGGCAGCCAACCTCCCGAAGGCGGCAGCGCTTCCTCCCAGGCTGCGGGTCTTCACTCCACCCGCTCCGGGCAGATGCAGTGGGTCATGCGCCGTTGACCGGTCAACAGCCCCCTGGCGGATTCATCCCCGCCGCGAAGATCGAATTTCCGATTAGTTGGACCGTATCCGGCCGCACCGAAGAATCATTTGTCCAATTTCTTCATTCCCTGTAAGGCCGCGTAGAAAGCGATTCCGAACAGGACCATGATGAGCGAGGCAAAGTAGGGAATTAGGTCACTCATTTTTCGTGGAGCCGATCAGTTTTAAATAGATTCCGAAACAGAGAATTGAAGGAACCCAAATCCCAACAAAGATCGCCTCTTGTTTCTGCCCTTGGAAAAAAGTAATTTCCGAGAAGATAAGGGAAAGAAATGCGGCGACGAACAATAATTTGTCAGTGAGCGAGAATTTTTTGAACATGGTGGAGGTTTTCCTACAAGGATTGAGGGATTTAGGTGATTGGAGGAAATCCCTTGGTGGAGACGCTTAGCGAAAATAAGGCTTACGTGATGTCAAATTTTCCGTCTGGCAAATATTTTCGGGCGCGTCCGGTAGATGCATCCGTCGAACGCATTCGCGCGTTGCAGTGCCGGAACCGAAGCCATGTCGGCGCCGGTTTCGCTCAATCCAAAACAACCCTGGTTCCCATGAAGCTACGTTCCCTGTTTGCCACCCTCGCTCTCTGCACCGGTCTGGTCTCCGCGGTTTCCGCACAGACGGTCGTGGAAATTGCCATCGGCTCGCCCGATCACACCACGCTCGTCGCCGCCGTGAAGGCCGCCGGGCTCGTTGAAACCCTAAGCGGGCCCGGCCCCTTCACGGTTTTCGCGCCGACCAACGCCGCCTTTGCCAAGCTGCCCGCCGGTACGGTGGAATCGCTTTTGCTGCCCGAGAATAAGGCCAAGCTCGTCGCGATTCTCACCTACCACGTCGTTCCCGCCAAAGTCATGGCGGCCGATGTAAAGACCGGCGAAGCGCCCTCGGTTAACGGCAAGAAGCTCACGCTGAAGGCCGACGCCATGGGCGTGTCGGTCAATGGCGCCAAAGTCATCGCGGCGGATCTGGTTGGCAGCAATGGCGTGGTCCACGTCGTGGACACTGTAATCCTCCCGTAACGAGCGGGGGCGCGGTTCTGCTTAGAAATTTCCTCCCACTCATCCGAGGCGGTGAGGTGGTCCGGCGGTCTTACTGCACGATCACTTCGCCGTCCCGGTTTTCGCTTTGTCGAACGCGTTTACTTTCGAGCTCCGTTCCGAACCAATCGCTTTGTGTTTCCGACTGGCTGAATTTCTCCCGCCATGGCTGCTCATCAAGCGTGTCCACCTGCACCGCTGGGTGCTGCGGAGTTGAGTTGAGTGGCCCCTTTTTATTGGCATGAATCGTTCACATCCGGATTCGTCGAGCGGCTGGAGGTTTGCGGCCCGGTGGGCCAAGCCCAGCCTCGAAAAACGCCCGGCATGTTAAATCGCGATCCACTCGCGGCGGTATGACGTGGTCGACTGAAATGTATTCTCCGCCGACCCAGCCGGCCGAAGGTTCTCCAACCCTCACGCGGCGTAGCGAATTGCAACAGCGTCCCGCCGGCCGGCTGGCCGGGCGGCACCGCTGGAATCAACTGATTTTTGCGCACTGGAACGTCGATCCGGCTGCGGTGCAGGCGTCCCTGCCGCGCGGGCTCTATGTCGATACGTTTGCCGGCGTGGCCTACCTCGGGATTGTGCCGTTCGCGATGGAGCGCTTCCGCCCCGCGTGGCTTCCACTCCTGCCGGGGTTGTCGTGGTTTCTCGAGCTCAACGTTTTCACTTACGTCTTTGATGAGAACGGGCAGCCCGGCGTTTGGTTCTATTCGCTCGATTGCAACCAGGCTTTCGCGGTTGCGATCGCGCAGCGCTTTTTCTCTCTGCCCTATTGCCCTGCGCGCAGGGCGGCGTCGCTCCCTGACGGCGAGATTCACTACAAGTGCCAGCGCCGCGACGAAGCCGCCCGGCCTTGCGCTATGCCTGGACTCCAGGCCCAAAGGCCGCGGCCGTCGCGCCGGGCTCGCTCGAGTTTCTTCTGGTGGAGCGGTATTTGCTCTTTGCCGCCGACCCGGCGGGTCGCCTGTATCCCGGACGGGGACATCATGCGCCCGATCGCGTCTCGTCACCGAGGGTTTCGGAGTTTTCGGTCGAGCCGGCGTCCGTGCTGGCCGCGCTGCCGGTCGCCGTTTCCATCTTTCCTCTCGTGCGCATGCATCGCTCCTCCCCATGAACACAGTTAACGACACGCCTGTCTGGCTCATCACCGGGTGTTCGACCGGGCTCGGTCGCGCGCTCGCCGCGCGTGTGCTGGCCCGGGGGTATCGCCTCATCGCGACCGCCCGCCATCCGGAGACGCTCGCTGAATTGGTTGCCGTGGATCCAAGCCGGTGTCGGGCGCTCGCGCTCGATGTTGCGGACGCGCCCCAGGTCGCGGCCGCAGTCGCGCAGGCGGCGGAGGCCTTTGGCCGCCTGGACGTGGTGGTGAACAACGCCGGCTACGGCTTGATCGGTGCCGTCGAGGAATACGACGAGGCGCAAATCGCGCGCAATTTTGAGACGAATTTTTTCGGCGCGCTGCGGGTGATTCGCGCCGCCCTGCCGATCTTGCGCTCCCAGCGGTACGGACATTTCGTGAACGTTAGCGCGGCGGCCGTCATCGCCAACTACCCCGGCTTTTCCATCTACGGAGCAACCAAGTGGGCGCTCGAGGGCGTTTCGGAATCGCTCGCGGCGGAAGTCCGCCCGTTAGGGCTGAAGGTGACGATCGTGCAACCCGGTCCCTTTCGCACGGATTTCATTGCGCGGTCGCTCGAACGCGCGACTGGGTCGATCGCCGACTACGATCCGTCGAGCGGAAAGTTCCGTCGCTTCCTCGAAACGATGAACGGCCGGCAACCGGGCGATCCCGCGAAGGCCGCCGACGCCATCATCGACGCCGTGACATCAGAGAATCCGCCGCTGCGTCTCGTGCTCGGCAAATACGCGATCGACAAAACCCGCCGGAAACTCGCGGCGGCGGCGCGGGAACTCGACGCGGGCGTCGCCGCCGGCCTGGCGACGGAATTCCCAATGGACGGCGACGCGAAGGCGAGGCGATGAGCGTGGCAAAAGCAGTGCGTGTGCTCGTGGTGGTACTCGGGGATCAGCTGGATGCAGAGTCGTCGGCGCTCGACGGCTTTGAACCCCAACGGGACGTGATCTGGATGGCGGAGGTGGCGGAGGAATCGGAGCACGTCTGGACGAGCCAACCGCGAATCGCGGTGTTTTTGGCGGCGATGCGGCACTTTCGCGACGCGCAAAAAAGATTGGGTCGGCGGGTCAACTACACGGAGCTCGACGCGGCCGGGAACACGCAGACGCTGGCGGCGGAGTTGGCGCGGGCGGTGGCCGAGTTGAAGCCGGAACGGTTGATCATGGCGGAGGCGGGCGAATGGCGCGTGCAGGAAATGATCACCGCGGCGGCGAAAACGGCGAATCTGCCACTGGAGGTGCGGGTCGACCGGCACTTTTTTCAGACCCGGGCGGATTTTGCCGCCCACGCCGCCGGCCGGAAAATGTTACGGCTGGAATTCTTCTACCGCGAGGTGCGGCGCAAGCATCGCGTGCTGCTCGACAAAAAAGGCGAGCCCGAGGGCGGGGAGTGGAATTACGACCGCGACAATCGCGGGAGTTTCCAAAAGGGCGGGCCGAAGGCGGAGAAACTGCGCGCGCCCGCGCTGACTAAGCCCGATGCGATCACGCAGGCGGTGCTGGTGCTGGTGGCGAAGCGTTTCGCCAGCCATCCGGGAGAGCTCAAGGAGTTCGCGTGGCCAGTGACGCCGGAGGACGCGCGGGCGACGCTGCGGGATTTTATCGCGCAGCGCCTGCCGAACTTCGGCCAATTTCAGGACGCGATGTGGACGGAAGAGCCGTGGCTGTTTCATTCCCGGATCTCGGCGGCGATGAATTTGAAATTACTCAACCCGCGCGAAGTCGTGGCGGCGGCGGAGCAGGCGTATCGTGAAGGGAAGGTGCACCTCGCCAGTGCGGAGGGATTTATCCGCCAGATCCTCGGCTGGCGGGAGTATGTGCGCGGAATTTATTGGCACCACATGCCGCGCTACCTCGGACTCAACGCGCTGGGGGCGAAGGAAAAATTGCCGGAGTTTTATTGGACCGGAAAGTGTGAGATGAACTGTCTGCGCCAGAGTATCGGGCAGACCTTGGAACACGGCTACGCACATCATATCCAGCGGCTGATGGTCACGGGGCTCTATGCGCTGCTGCTCGGAGTCGATCCGCAGAAAGTCCATGCGTGGTATCTGGCGGTCTACGTGGATGCGGTCGAGTGGGTGGAACTGCCGAACACGCTCGGGATGTCGCAGTATGGTGACGGCGGGATCATGGCCTCGAAGCCGTATGCGGCGACGGGCAAGTATATCAACCGGATGAGCAATTATTGTGCGGGGTGCCGGTTTGATCCGGCGAAGTCGGGGGGGGATGACGCCTGCCCGTTTACTACGCTGTATTGGGATTTTTTGCTGCGGCACGAGCCGTTGCTCGCGAAGAACCAGCGGATGGCGTTGCAGGTAAAAAATATTGCCCGGCTCAAGCCCGCGGAGCGCACGGCGATTCAAGCGCGGGCCCAGGAAATCAAGGACCACGGCGGGGCGCCGACGCCAGCGGGTGGACTATTGGCGCTTTAAGGGGGAGGGATTTGAACGATGCCGAAGCTGCGGAAAAAATCTGATCGGCCGACGAAGCCCTGCGTGGTGTGCGGGCGGCCATTCACGTGGCGGAAAAAATGGGAGAAAGTTTGGGACGAGGTAAAGTTCTGTTCGGATGCGTGCCGGATGCTGAAGCACGGAGGCGCCCGTGGCTGACGAAGTCTTCACGAAGAGCGTGCGAATTGCGCGGCCGGCGGCCGAGGTGTTTGCCTGGCACGAGCGCCCGGGAGCCTTTGGGCGGTTGTGTCCACCGTGGGAACGCGTGGAGGTGACGCGGCACGTGGGTGGGATTCGCGACGGGGCGCGGGTTTCGTTGCGCACCAAGATCGGGCCGGTGTGGGCCAAGTGGGAGATCGAGCACCGGGATTACGTCGCCGGGCGGCAGTTTCGGGACGTGCTGCTGAGCGGGCCATTTTCCAAATGGGAACATCTGCACCAGATCGCGCCGGACGGCGAGACCGCCTGCGTGTTGACGGATGAAATTCACTATCGGCTGCCGCTGGGCGCGCTCGGGCGGTGGGGAGGCGCGGCGTTTACCTGGGCACAATTGGAGCGGATGTTTGATTTTCGGCACGCGGTGACAAAAGCGGATTTGGAAAACGCGGCACACGGATCGTCGAAGTGCGTGTTGATTTCAGGGGCATCGGGTTTGGTCGGGGGGGCGCTGCGGCCATTTTTGGAAACGCAGGGACACACGGTGCGGACGCTGGTGCGACGGACGGCGCAAAACGACGGCGAGTTTCAATGGGACCCGGCGGCGGGGACGATGGCGGCGACGGCATTGGCCGGGGTCGATGCGGTGATCCATCTCGGCGGTGAAAATGTGGCGGGTGGGCGTTGGACACTGGCGCGGAAGACTGCGATCCGGTCGAGTCGCGTCGACGGAACGCGGACCCTGGCCACGGGAATCGCGGCGCGGCCGGTGGGCGGGAGGCCGGAGGTTTTCGTGAGCGCGGCGGCAGTGGGTTTTTATGGCTCACGGGGCGAGGCGCGGGTGGCAGAAGACGTCGGCTTGGGTGCGGGTTTCCTAGCGGAAGTGTGCGCGGCGTGGGAAGGAGAACTGGCGGCGGTGGAGGCGCTGGGGGTCCGGACCGTGGCGCTACGGACCGGCGTGGTATTGTCCCCGGCGGGTGGGGCGCTCGCGAAGATGCTGCCGGCGTTTCTGGTCGGCGCGGGCGGGCGGCTGGGCTCGGGGCGGCAGTGGATGAGTTGGATCACGCCGGACGATTTGGGCGCAATGTATCTGCGCGCCGTGCTCGATCCGACGTGGCGCGGTGCGTTTAACGCGGTGGCAACAGTCGCGGTGACGAACGCGGAATTTACCGCGACGCTGGCGCGTGTGCTGCGACGCCCGGCGATGCTTCCAGTGCCGGCCATCGGGTTGAAACTGATCTTTGGCGAGATGGCGGAGGAGACGTTGCTGGCGAGCACGCGGGCGGTGCCGGCTCGGGCGACGCAGGCCGGGTTCGCTTGGCGAGAGGCGGAGCTGGCATCAGCGTTGCGCCACGTGTTGGGACGGAAAGGCTGACGCTCGATGAATGAAACGATCGCCGTGGTGGGTGCGGGCATTGCGGGGCTGTTGCTTGCGCGGGAGCTGAAGGCACGGGGCGAGAACGTGGTGGTGCTCGAAAAAAGCCGGGGACTGGGCGGACGCCTCGCGACGAAACGGGTGGAAGCGGCGGTGTTTGATTCGGGCGCGCAGTATTTCACGGCGAAGTCGGAGCGTTTTGCGGCGAGGGTGGTCGAGTGGGCGGCGCACGGCGTGGTGGCGCCATGGCCGGGCGCATCGGCGCACCGCTGGATCGCCCGGCCAAGCATGAATGCGCTGGGGAAATATTTGGCGGAAGGGCTCGACGTACGGCGCGAATCGAAAGTCATCAAGGTGCAGCGCGCAGATGGCGGGTGGGAGTTGATGATCGAAAACCAGTCCGCGATGCGAGCGGGACGTTTGGTGCTGACGGCACCGATGCCGCAATCGTTGGCGCTGCTGCAAACCGGCAGCGTGGGCTTGCCGGACAAGCTGGCAGGCGAGTTGGCCGCGCTGACCTATCACCCCTGCCTGGCGTTGCTGTTGACGCTGGAAGGACCGAGCGCGGTGCCGGCCGAAGGCGTGGCGCTGGCGGACGGGCCGGTACGGTGGATCGCCGACAACACGAAGAAAGGAATTTCGCCGGGCTTGGCGGCGGCCGTGACGGTCCATTTGAATCCGGCATTTTCGGCGGAGCACTACGCGAAGACGGAGTCGGAGTTGGCGGCATTGGTGTTGCCCGGAATTGAGAGCAACCTGGGCTCGCCGGTGTCAAACGTGACGCTGCAGCGCTGGAGATTTAGTGAGCCGGCGGCGACGCGTGTAGAGCCCTGCGTGTGGTTGCCCGAACTGGGCCTCGGTTTGGCGGGCGACGCACTGGGCGGTCCGCGGGTGGAAGCCGCGGCGCTCTCGGGATTGGCCTTGGCGGAGCGAATGGCGACAAAGGCGGGCGCGGCGCGAGCTAAAAGCTCCGCCGCCCACGTGCAGGAAGTCGGCAGCGTTGCTTGATTTGCCTTCCGTGCCTGAAACCGGTGCTCCGCTTTTGGCCGATCGTCCGGGCGTTATTCCGAATCGGACCCGATTCGGAATTAGGAAACGAAAGCGGGCTCGCGTCACGGCAGCTTCGATACCGCCCGAGACAGGTAATCCTGTGCCGGATGGGCACGAATTTCCTGTGCCAATACCCACCCTATTTGAAACGCCCGGATTCGTTCGCCGGTCGGAGCTAGGGTATTTATCCCGACCAGGCCCCCCTTAGAAACAGAGATTCCGCGCACACCTGGGCGGGGTAACTAATCGAAGCAAACAAAAGCCCCGACCGTCTCCGTCTCGCGTGAAATCCAGGTTTGATGCCAGCCCACACCATGGGCTGGAAAACCGACCGGCCCCGATTTTTGACCGTGTAGATTTTGATGTCGTGGTGTTCGTTGGTAAGGACGATGGGTTGGCTCATGACTTTGGTTGGGTTGTCAACCGCGTGTCATGCGAACCCAGTGAAACCGCTTATCCCGTTGGCCGGATGAGAACTCGTCGTAGCCCGCTTCGGGAGAAGCGGGGGGCGCTTCACCGGGTCCTTTACTCCCTGCCCTCTCGGGCAGGGCTACCCCGAACCTTCCCATCGCGGAATCCGGAGTGCGTAGCCTACCCTCCTTGTCCGGGCCGCGTCACCCAGAGTTCCTAGGGCAACGCAAAGGCGACATACGCATCGCCGGATCGGTTACCCTGTTTGCCGCCGCCGCAGGCAATGACGACATATTGTTTCCCCGCCACTTCATAGGTGGCAGGCGTCGCGAAACCCGCGGCCGGCAGCCTGACTTCCCAAAGCATCTCGCCGTTGGCGGTCGAGAACGCGCGGAATTTTTCATCCGTCGTCGCCGCGATAAACAAAACCCCGCCGGCCGTGACGACGGGGCCGCCGTAGTTTTCCGTGCCCGGCGGCCGGCCGCCCGCCACGTAAGGCTTGGGCTCTTCGCCGAAACCGCGACGCCAGAGATACTCGCCGGTGTTGAGATCGATCGCATTCAGCGTGCCCCACGGCGGCTTGATTCCGGGATAGCCATCCGGGTCGAGAAACCGGTTGTAGCCGGTCGAAATATAGGCGGTGGGCGGCGCGGTAATCGGCGCATCGTCGCGCGGCAGCGCGGCCTGCTCGGCGTCAGGCGCCATCAGGAACTGCGCCAAAGCGTCTTTCGTCGAGTTGGGGAGGAAATTAAACGACGGCATCACGCCCTTGCCCGTGCGCAATAGATTCGCGATGTCCTCGGCTTTCAGGCGCGTGCCGACGTTGATGAGGCTCGGAATATTCGCCGAAGGGTTTCCCTCCATCTTGGGTCCATGGCAACCCATGCAAATTTGGGCGTAGAGTCCCTTGGGGCCGCTGGCGAACATCGCCGTGGGTACGAGTTGAAACGTGTACGCCATCTCGCTGCCGTTAACGTACATGATGCCCTTGGGATCGACGGCCGGTCCGCCCCACTCGCCGCCGCCGTCGGTTCCCGGCATGAGTACGGCTCCGCGCTCGCTCGGCGGTTCATAAATATGGCCTGAATCCACTTCCCGCAGGTGCTTCAGCACCGCCGCGTGCGCCGCCGGGGTGCGGGTCGTCAACTCGTCCTCGGTCAAGCGCTGGCGCGCGAAAGGCGCCGGCTTCGACGGCAACGGTTGCGTCGGCCACGCCGCCTCGCCTTTGATCTTCGAGGCCGGCACGGGTTCCTCTTTCCAGGGAAAAAGCGACTCACCGGTCTCGCGGTTGAAGACCCAGACATGGCCTGACTTCAAGGTCTGGGCGACCGCGGCGATTTTCTTCCCGTCGCGCATCACCTCGCAGAGCACCGGCGGGGCCGGTGGATCGCGGTCCCAAATGTCGTGGTGGACAAATTGGAAGTGCCATTTGCGCTCACCGGTCGCGGCATCGAGGGCGATCAGGCAATTGGCGAACAGGTTCGCGCCCACCCGGTCGGCGCCGTAGAAATCGTACGAAGCCGATCCCGTGGGCATGAACGCGAGACCACGCTCGTGATCAATGACGAGGCCCGGCCAATTATTGACGCCGCCGACCGTCTTCCACGCCTCGGCCGGCCACGTGTCGTAACCGAATTCGCCCGGATGCGGCAGCGTGTGGAAAATCCAGCGCCGCTGGCCGGTACGAACGTCGAAGGCGCGCACGTTGCCGATGGCCGCCGGAGCCGGCCCTTCGCCCACGCGCACGGGCATGATGATCAGGTCCCGGTAGATGGCGCCGGGCGAATTGCTCACGAGGTACATGCCTGCGACATCGCGGTCCATGTTGTCGGCCAGATCGATTCGTCCGTGCGTGCCGAACCGCTCGATGGGCTGGCCGGTGGCCGGATCGATCGCGTAGAGGAACCGCCCGGCGGCGTACATCACCTGCCGCTCCTTGCCCTCCTGCCACCACGTGAGACCGCGATTGAGACCTCCGCGGGCGTCGGTGGGATCGAAGTGCCAGCGTTCCACACCGGTCGCCGCATCGACCGCGAAGAGCCGCAGCGAGGGCGAGGTGCCGTAGAGCACGCCGTCGATGACGAGCGGATTGCACTGAATCTGGGAACGATTGTTCTCCGCGACGTCGCCGCTGTGGTACTCCCAGGCGACCTTCAGTTCCTTGACGTTGGACGTGTCGATCCGCTTGAGCGACGAATAGTGCGTGGCGCCGGCGTCGCCGAGGTAGTGCGACCAGTTGGCCGCGGCGGCCGCAAGCGCAGTGGCGCTGGCGCCCAGTCCGAACGCGACATAGAAAAAACGAAAGAGACGATTCATAGGGGTCGGAAAGGTGTAAGGGATCGGCGCGCGCAAACCAGACGAATATTATCGCCAAAACACTTGCTCGCGCCCCGCGCGACCGGTAGCCGGATGCGATGCTTTTTCCGTTCCCCACCCCGGGGGCTAGGGCGTTTCCGGCCAACCCTTCGGGCCGCGAGTCCATCGACTGACGCTCCAGCCATGACCCATCCCTCCTCCCGGAATTCGATCCGGCTCGTCGCCCTCGCGAGTTTCATCGGCACCACGATCGAGTGGTACGATTTCTTCCTCTACGGCACGGCCGCCGCGCTCGTTTTCAGCAAGCTATTCTTCCCCACCTTTGATTCGTTGGCGGGAACCCTGGCTTCATTTGGCACGTATGCCGTCGGGTTCCTCGCGCGGCCGATTGGCGGCATCGTCATCGGCCACTACGGCGACAAGATTGGGCGCAAGTCGATGCTCGTCCTGACACTGGTGATCATGGGCGTGGCGACGTTTTTAATCGGCCTGCTCCCGACCTACAGCTCGATCGGCCCGTGGGCCGCAGTGCTTTTGGTGGGCCTGCGGCTGGTCCAGGGGTTTGGCGTCGGGGGCGAATGGGGTGGGGCGGTCTTGATGGCGGTGGAACATGCACCCGCCAATCAACGGGGATTCTACGGCAGCTGGCCGCAAATGGGCGTGCCGGCGGGACTGCTGATCTCGACAGTCGTTTTTTCGCAGTTTGCCAAACTCCCCGAGGACCAGTTCCTCGCCTGGGGCTGGCGCGTGCCATTTTTGATTAGCATCATCCTCGTCGCCATTGGCCTGGTGATCCGGCTGCGGATCCTGGAAACCCCGGCCTTCGAAAAGATGAAGGAGAAGAAGAAAGAGGCGATGATGCCGATTCTGGAGGTGCTGCGAAAATATCCGAAACAGGTGTTGCTCGCGGTCGGCGCGCGGATGGCGGAAAATGGCGGGTTCTACATCTACACGGTGTTCATGCTGATTTATGGCACGCAGCATTCGCACATCACGCGGACCGTCGCGCTCAACGGCGTGATGATCGCGGCGACGTGCTCGCTGATCGCGATTCCCTTTTACGGCGCCTTGTCGGACCGACTCGGCCGACGGCCGGTATATATTTTTGGCGCCGTTATGACCGCCGTGCTCGCCTTCCCGCTTTTCTGGCTTTTCGACACCGGGTCGACGCCGCTGGTGTGGCTGGCGCTGGTGCTCGTGATCGTGTTTGCGCACGCGCCAATGTATGGCCCGCAGGCTGCGTTGCTCTCGGAACTCTTCGGCACGCGGGTCCGTTACAGCGGGGCTTCGCTTGGGGCGCAACTGGCGTCCATCGTGGCCGGCGGCTTGTCGCCGTTTATTGCGACCGCGCTGCTGCCCAGCTACGGCCGGGTCGGGCTGGCGCTTTATCTGGCGGCGATGGGAGCGGTGACGGTGGTTTCGGTGCTCTTGGCGACTGAGACGGCAAATCGGGAATTGGTAGACGACAAGTAAGGGTCGCACGAGATTCGCAAACTCCCCTTAATTTGGGGTATCGGCAGGGTTGCGAGATAGGTCCCATCGGAAGAATTGGACCTATGACCAAGCTCATACCTCCCCACGGCGGTTACGCCGGCCTAAAAACTTACCAGTCCGCGGAAATTGTCTACGACGCCACCGTCGTCTTTTGCGATCGATGGATCGATTGCCGCTCCCGCACCCACAATCAAATGGTGCAGGCGGCCCGGAGCGGAAAACAGCACATCGCCGACGGCAGCATGGCCTCGGACACCTCGAAGAAGCTTGAGCTCAAGCTCGTGGGTGCGGCACGCGCGAACCTTGAGGAGCTGATGCTCGATTACGGCGACTTTCTGCGGCAGCGGGGGCTCACGACTTGGCACAAGGGAGATCCGCGAGCGGCGATCGTGCGGAGTCTGGCTTATGCTCCCGATCGGTCCTACGAGACTTATCGGACGTATATTGAAAACCAGTCGGCCGAAATCGCGGCCAATACCCTGCTCTGCCTCAACCACCAGGCGAACTACCTACTCGACCAGTTGCTGCGCCAGCTGGAGCAACAATTTCTCGCCGAAGGGGGATGCACGGAGCCGCTCCATCGCGTGGGCCCAGACGATCGCGCCGCCCCCTGAACTGGCTCAACGCGTCTCCTGCACGCGGATGCGACGGTATTCCATCTGGCCATGATCGCTCTCAAGGCCGATCGAGCCGGTCGCTGACACGGGCATCGCGTCCGCCAGGACCTCGCCGTTGCACGTGCAATGAGCCAGGCCTCCTTTCACCGTGATCACGACTTCGTTCCAATCCAGCGGACGGTACTGCTTCAAATCCAGGTACGGCCCGGCGATCAGATAGTCGCGGCACTGCAATTGCGGTCCGCGCACAAAGATGCCGCTGTCGGCGTTCGGGCTCGCCCGAAACTCGAGCTTCAGCACGAAGTCACGCGGGAATTTTTGCGTGGTCATCAGCCGCTTGTACACGCGCTCGAGGTGCGAGACCGTCACGATCAGCCGCCCGTTCTTCACGAGGTAGCGGCCGTCCGGGTTCACCTTGAGTCCGTCAAAGGGCGCCCCGTCCGGATAGCCCCAGCCGGTGAGATCACGGCCGTTAAAAAGACTCGTGAAGCCCGGCTCAGGCGTGAAGTCATCCGGCCACGCCTCGACCAACCCCACCGTTTCGAGCATCGGGCGCAGGGCCTTTTCCCATTTGGCATAACCGACGCCGTTCGGGTGGAGCAAATCGGGAAACTCTTCCGGCTTCGCGTCACCCTGCCCGTTGGCAAAGAGTGCCCACGTGTCGAGCATCGTCACCTGCGGCTCGTCCTTGATCGCTTCGAAATAAAGCCGGTTGATTTTTCTGATCTGATCCGCCGGCCGTTTCTTCGTCGCCGAACTCGGAAACACATTGCACAGCACCACGGGCATCGTTGCGCGGTGCTTTTTTAGCTCGGCCAGAATCAGATTCAAGTTGCCGGCAATCGTCTCGGGCGCGGCGCCTTCCTCTAAATCGTTCGTGCCAATGAGCAGCACGACGCCGCGCGGGTTGAGCGCGAGCACGTCCTCCTGCAACCGGATGAGCACACCGCGCGTGGTGTCTCCGCTGATGCCGCGATTGGCCACCTTCACGCCAGGAAACATACTGCCAATCGGATCGCCCCAGCCCTGGGTGATCGAATCGCCCAGAAAAACGATGGCCCCCTGATCCTGTGGCACGCGCGCCGCCCAGGCCGTGCGCCGCTCGGTCCAGAGTTTTTGAAACCATTCGAACCGGCGCAACGGTCCCGCCCCCGGCAAACCGTCATCGGTCGCCGGCAGTGGGAATCGACTGGCTGGCGCCGCCGGGGCGGGGGCGGTCTCGGCGGCACCGCAAAAACAAGAGGCCGCGGCCAGAATCAGGACGCCGGCCATTCGGCGCAGGGAGGGAATTTTCATCGGGGCAGGAATAGGGGGAGCGCGACCTTGCGAACAGGCCCCCACGAAGGTCAAACGCGAATCACAGCAACGGCTTGCCGCGCAGCACGGGAGTCCGTTGGCTAGACCAATGTCTTCCTCCTCCCCTCTGGCTGGACGCTCGGTGATTCGCTGGGGCATTCTCGGCTGCGGCGATGTCACCGAAGTGAAAAGCGGTCCCGGCTTTCGCAAAGCCGACTGCTCCCAGGTCGTGGCGGTCATGCGCCGCAACGGTGCGCTCGCCGCTGATTACGCCAAGCGCCACGGCGTTCCGCGCTGGTACGACAACGCCCAGGCCCTGATCAGTGATCCCGAGGTCGACGCGGTTTATGTTGCCACTCCGCCCGGCGCCCATCTCGAACACGCGCTCCTCGTCGCCGCTGCCGGCAAGCCGTGCCACATGGAAAAGCCGATGGCCCGACACACGCCTGAATGCGACGAGATGATCGCCGCGTTCGCCCAGGCCAACCAAAAGCTCTTTGTGGCCTACTACCGGCGGGCGATGCCGCGCTTCGTCAAGGTGCGCGAGCTCCTCGAGTCCGGCGCCATCGGCCGGCTGAGCGGAGTCAGCTATCGTTTGTCCGCGGCCAACCGTCCGAATCCTGATCCCGCCAAAGGCGGCTGGCGCGTGGACGTGCCCAACTCCGGTGGCGGCCTCTTTCTCGACATCGGTTCGCACGTGCTCGACTTCCTCGATTACTGCCTCGGGCCGCTCAAAGACGTCCGTGGTCACGCCGCCCGCAACGCCACCGAAGGCAACGCGGAGAACGCGGTGACGCTCACGTTTCGGACCAAGGACGGCGCGCTTGGTACCGGCGCGTGGAATTTCGCGAGCCACGCGAACGAGGACATCCTCGAGTTCTCCGGCACCGCTGGTCGCATCTCGCTGAATTTTTTCGCGGCAGACCCGGTGCGGCTCGAAACGGCCAAAGGGATCGAATTGTTCGACATCCCCAATCCGCCGCACGTGGCCCAACCGCTGATCCAAACCGTCGTCGACGATTTGCTCGGTCGCGGCACCTGCCCGAGCACCGCGATCTCGGCCCGACGCACCCAACTGGTCATGGATCGCGTGCTCGTCGAATACTACGGCGGCCGCGGCGACGCCTTTTGGACCCGGCCCGAAACCTGGCCGGGGGCGGCCGTCACTCCCCAATAATTTCCCCACCTCCCTTCGCCAATTTTTCCCATGAACAAACTCCAAGGTAAACGCGCCCTCGTCACCGCCGGCGCCCAGGGTATCGGGCTCGCCATCAGCCGCCAATTGCTCGCGGCCGGCTGCGACGTCTTCGTCCACTATTTTCGCAGCGCCGATGGCGCTCGCGAACTCACGGCGGAGGCCCAGAAGCTCGGTCGACGCTGTGGCACCGGCAGCGCGGACCTCACCACCAGCGAGGAAAGCAACCGGCTCGTCGCGGAGGCCGTGAAGTTCCTCGGAGGCATGGATATTCTGGTCAACAACGCCGGCTCGATGATCGCGCGCCGCCCGCTCGTCGATGCCGACGATGAATTCTGGTCCGACGTGATGTCGCTCAACCTCGGCAGCCTCCGCCGCGTCACGCGCGCTTCGATTCCCCACTTGGTCGCCGCGGCCAAGACCGGCGGCGGCGCGAGCATCGTCAATCTCTCCTCGCTCGCCGCGCGCAACGGCGGCGGCGGCGGCGCGCTGGCTTATGCCACCGCCAAAGGCGCCGTGCTGACCCTGACGCGCGGGCTCGCCAAGGAACTCGGACCGCAAGGCGTGCGCGTCAACTCGCTGACGCCCGGGCTCATCCTCGGCTCCGCCTTCCACGCCACGCATACGCCGGCCGAGGCGCAGAAGGCCATCATCGCCACGATCCCGCTCGGACGCGCCGGCACGCTCGAAGATGTCGCCCGCGCGGCCGTTTTCCTGGCCAGCGAATACGACGGCTTCATCAGCGGCGCCGCGATCGATATCAACGGCGGCGTCTACGGCGGCTGAGCGCCCGCACCGCTTTCGAACTGCGCACGGTTCCGCAAGCCGTCCCTCCCTACCGCCATGCGCTTCGCCGGCAAAATTGTTTGGATCACGGGGGCTTCGTCCGGGATCGGCGAGGCGCTGGCCTATGCGTTTGCGCGGGAAGGTGCGCGGCTCGTGCTCTCGAGCCGCCGCGCTCCTGAACTCGAGCGGGTACGCGCCGCGTGCGTCCGTCCCAGCGAGCACGTCGTCTTGCCGCTCGACCTGATGCAGCCGGACACGTTTCCCCGCGCCGTCAGTGAGATCATTCGCCAATGCGGCTCCCTCGACGTGCTGGTGAACAACGGCGGTGTCAGCCAGCGCGCCCGCGCGCTTGACGCCACGGTCGAAGTGGAGCGCGCGTTGATGGCGGTGAATTATTTCGGCCCGGTCGCGCTGACCAAGGCGGTTCTCCCCGGCATGCTCGCTCGCCGCGCGGGTCACGTCGTCGTGGTCAGCAGTGTCATGGGCTACGTCGGCACGCCCGGCCGTTCCACCTATGCGGCGGCCAAGCATGCGTTGCATGGTTACTTCGACTCCCTCCGCGCCGAAGTCTGGCGCACGGGAATCAAAGTCACCCTCGCCTGCCCCGGCTACGTGAAGACCTCCGTTTCCACCAACGCGCTCGGGCCCCGGGGCGAAAAACATTCCGTCAACGAAGCGACCCACGAAACCGGCATTCCCGCCGAGCGCTGCGCTGCCGCCATCGTCCGCGCCGTGGCGCGCGGTCGCGAGGAAGTCGCCGTCGGCGGCCCCGAGATCGCCGGGATTTACGTCAAGCGCTTCGCGCCCTGGCTCTTTTCCCGCATTGTCCGGCGGCTGAAGTTTTCCACCTAGCGCCGGTCGGAGACCGGCGCCCCGTCACGCGAAGCTGCCGCCCTGGACGAGGCCGAGTTCCCGGCGGCGGCGTTTGCGCTCCGTGGCGGCGGCACGCGCGTAACCGGTCCGGCGGTGTTCGAGCAGCGGATCGACGGGCAGCTGGTTCGCCCTGCGCCAGGCGTGCAACGCCGGGGTCACGTCGGTGGCAAACGCCCGCTGCAGCAGGCGCTCGGCATCGACCACGTTGTTCTTCGCCTGCGCGCGACGGAGCGCGTCGTGATCGACCAGCGCCGCCTTGGCATAAAGTGCCTGTGCCATCACCACGGTCTCAATCGTCGCCTCGATTTTCGGCTTCTCGTTGTGGCACTGGTCAATCATGTAGGCGATCTTCGGCATCCGGCCGCGGTCCGAGGCGAAGAAATGGATTTCGTGAAAAATCCGAAACGCCTGGTAGGGATCGATTGAACCCAGCGTGAGATCGTCGTCCGCGTAGCGCCGGTCATTAAAGTGGAATCCACCCAGCATATCTTCGTCGAGCAACCACGCGACGATCTGCTCGATGTTCTGCGCAGCGTAATGGTGCCCCGTGTCGACCAAGACCTTCGCCCTGGGACCGGCTTTCTTCGCGAGCACGTAAGCCATGCCCCAGTCGGCAATATCCGTCGCGTAGAAGGCGGGCTCGAAGGGCTTGTATTCAACCAACATGGTCTGCTTCGGCCCGAGCTTGCGGTGCAACGCCCGCAGCGAATCCTCAAAATTCTGCTTTCGTTCGCGGATGCTGCCCTGCCCGGGATAATTCGTTCCGTCGGCAAACCACAGGGAAAGATATTCGCTGCCAACCGCTTTTCCGATGGCGACCGAATCATAGCAGTGCTGCAACGCGTGCGCCCGCACGGCGGCGTCATTATTCCCGAAGGAGCCCCATTTGTAGCACTGGTCCTGGAAGAGGTTCGGATTAATCGCCCCAATTTTTACGCCGTGCCGGCGCGCGAGCCGCGCGACCGCCTTGGGATCCTCGCCGGGCTTGAAGTCCCAGAGGACGTGCACGGCGATGGTCGGACAGCATCCGGTCAAGGCGTGGACGTGACCGCCGTCGGCAAGTTTGTCCCCGAGATCGATCGCGGCAGCGTCCTGGAAAAATTTTCCGAAGCGCGTGCCGGTGTCGGCGAAACCCCACGAGGGAGTCTCGATCGTGAACGTGTCGAGCGCCTCACGGGCGCGGCGAAGTTGGGCCGGAGTCATGGTTGAAAAGGGTCATGCTGCGCAACGAACGGCGGCTGTCAGCCGAGAAAAGTGGGTGGACTTGCCCGGCGCTGACTCGAAAGTAATTTCCCTCGATGAGCGCACCACCGAATCCCAACTGGATCCGCTTTTGGTCAGGGCTGGCACTCGGCACTTGGGGCGCAACGTCCGGCTGGACCCAACCCACCCCGGCCCATCCCAAATCCGAACCGGAAAATCCCGAGGAGTTTTCCCGCGTGCAAGGATTGTTCGACGTCGATCTGCCCAAGACCGTCGAGCGACTGCGGCCCAAATTGATAATCCATCCGCACTTCGGAGATTTTCTGCACCGCTCTTACCTGCGGCTGCCGGTCGCCGTGCGCTTTGGGCTCAGCGATCACCTCGAACTCAATGCCGAGGTGGAATCGTATTTGGCCCACGGGCTAAAAGGGCATGGCCCTGGTTACGGACTCGATCGGTTGAGCTTGGGCGCGAAGTACCAGTGGCAGCACTGGCTCCGGCCGGAGGTCGACGTCAGCACGGGCTTCAACGCGTCATTTCCCGTGGGTCGGCCTCCGCTCGATCTGACCGACGGCTACACACACTTCGAACCCTATGTCACTTTCTCACGCCGCTGGCCGGAATACCCGCGGCTCACTCCCTTCGTCAGTCTCGGGACGAATTTGATGTGGCAGTCCTCGGTGCCCGGCACTTTTGCCCGCAATGACGCCCACTCGCATTCGCTGGGCGGCGCGGCCGGTTTTTTGTACGATCGCGACGCGCTGAAGTACACGCTGGTCTTCAGCTATTGGACGACGTCGTTGATCGGGCGTGGGAGCCACCAGTTCGTGTCGGTCAATCCGAGCGTGCTTTGGCAACTGCCCCGCGCCCTCACGCTCTATTCCGACGGACGCTGGATCTTCGGCATTGGCGTCAAGGCCATGTTCGGTCCCGACGGCACCGAATTAGGGACCAGTGCCAAACTGCGCGGTGAATTCCGTTTCCTGCGCCGTTTTCGCTCCGCGCCAAATCAAGCAGGGAAAAAGTGATCGAGCGCCGGCGTCAGGCTCGGCGCTCATTTTATGGAAGGCCGAGTTCCGCGGAGGCCGCAGGGCCACTCACCATTAGATCGGCCTCGGCGGAGCTCGGCCCTCCACGCGAGATTCCATTCACGAGCCCGCGGGCATAGGCACGCTGAATTTTTTGCCCCACGGCTCGAGGCTCGGGAGGATGGCCGCGTAAAGTTCGATACCCGTTGCCAGTTGTTTCTCCCGGCGCCGCAACCCGGATTCACCGGGCAGACGAACGCGCTCAAAACCCGGGCGGGGCGGATTTTCCCGACACGCGTCGGCGACAAATTCGGTCTGACGCGTGAAGTCCTTCCGTCCACCAAAGAATGCCGGATCAAAAACCTGGATAAAGATCGTGGCACCCCAGCCTTCGCCCGGTTCCGCGCGCCCGAAGCCCGCCAAGCCGCCGGTCAAAGCCTCGACGAGCAACGCGAACGCATAACCCTTGTGCCCGTGATCCACTCCGCCCATCGGCAGGAGGGTGCCCGGCGGCTCGTTGAACAACACATTGGGATCGTCGGTCGGATTGCCGTCGGCATCGAGCAGCCATTTCCCAGGCATCGGCCGCTTCTCGTTCCGGCAGCGCGAAATCATGCCATTCGTCGTAATCGACATCGAGACGTCGAGAATCACGGGATAGCCGGCGGTCGGCCAGGCAGCCGCAAACGGATTCGGCGTGTACACCTTGCGCCGGCCGCCATGGGGCGCGACGCTGCTCATCGAGGGATCCGAGCAGGAAAGAATCACCATCAGGCCCTGTTCCGCAATGGGCCGCAAATACGCCGCCAGGCAGGCGATGTGGTGGCTGCGGCGAATCATCAGCGTGCAGGTGCCGTTCTTCTTGGCCCGTTCGGCCGCCAACGCCAGGCCGCGAACCGTAAGCCAAGGACCCGGCAGGCGGTTTCCGTCCCACGACACCGCCGCGGGAAAATCCGCGATCACGCGTTCCTGCCCGGTCTTGGTCAGTCCGCCCTTTTCCGCTTCGGCCAGATACTGCGGCAGCAACATCAGACCGTGGGTCGTGTGGCCCATCAGGTCGCCTTCCACGAGAATTTCCGCCACGACGCGGGCCTTGTCCGCCTCGACGCCCGCCTTCACCTGGAGGGCGGTGGCGAATTCAATGAGTGTGGCCGGGGTATAACGGACGGACATGCGCGCAGCCTACGAACCGAAGGAGTGTCGGCTAGCACAAAGCGCGAGAAGCCGTCGGCTAGTTTTTCAACCGACCCCGCCGGATGGCCGCGGCCCGGATTCGGGCAAGATTCGTTCGCGCCTCCTCGTCCGTCGGATTGAGGCGCAGGGCTTCTTCGTAATGCGAAATCGCTTCGGCGGCTCGGCCCAGCCGTGCCAACGCGTTGCCCATGGCGGTGTGGAGGACGGCCGCGCGCTCGGGTTGCAAACGCAGTGCCACCTCGTAGTGCGGCAATGCCTCCGCGGGACGCAGGTCTTCCAACAGTGCGTCGCCGAGCGCCGCGTTGGCCCCGGCATCATCCGGGCGAAGTCGCACCGCTTCGAAAAAATGCTTCAATCCCTCGGGCGCGCGACCGGCAGCGGAAAGCACCATGCCGAGAATCACGTGCGCTCCGGCGTCGTCCGGATTGAGTCGGACCGCCGCTTCGAGATGCTGCAGCGCGTCGTCGAAACGTCCGACTTCGGCCAGCGCCTGGCCGAAACGCAGCTGCTCGTCCGCGGCGAGCAGTCCCACCTTCGCCGCCGCTTCATAGTGCGCGATGGCCTCGGGCATTCGTCCCAGCCGCACAAGGGCGGCCGCGAGACCCACGTGGGTATCCGCCGAATCGAGTCCGAGCCGCCGCGCGTGCTCGTAGTGAATAAGCGCGTCCGACTCACGTCCGGACTGGAGCAAGGCACCCGCAAGGGCGAGGTGTGCGTTCCCCTCGTTCGGCGCCAGCCCGATGGCCGCTTCGTATTGCGCCGCCGCGTCTTTGGTCCGACCCGCCGCCAGCAACGCGTGACCGTAATGGAGCCGGGCACGGGAATTTCCCGGCACCTTCGCCACGGTGTCGCTCCAAATCGAAAGGGCGCTGCGATAGTCTTGGCTGCGCCGGTACGTCACCACCCCCAGAGCCACGGCGACGACCAGCAATCCGCCCATGGCGCGACGACCACCCCAGGCGCGGAGGCCGACCACGAGGACGGCGCAGGGCGCAGCGAGCGCGAGGTAGCTTCGGTGCTCGGCCCCCCCTTCTGATGCGAACAGATCCAAGAGCGAACCGGGCAACAGCGTCAGGAAAAACCAGGCCGCCGCAAAACCGCGCATTGGCCAGCGCACCAGCGCCACTACGGCGGCGAGGCCTGCCAGCAAGACCAAGGTGGCTTGCAGCCAGATTTCGGCCAGGGATGCCGGCGCAAGTCGTCCGTAGTCCAGCACCAGCGGCGCCGGCCACACCGCGAGCTTCACGGAAAGCGCGATGACCCGAACGAGTGCGGATACAGCGTCCCAACCTGGGACGATCACCCCGCCACCGGGGCCCACTCCGCGAGCAACAAAATAAATCCACCCGGCCGACGTCGCGGCCAGCGCGAGATGAAACTTGCGCCTCAATCGCCAGGCCTCGCGCCAGGTGCCAGCCACAAAGGTGCGATCATAGATCAGAACCAGGATCGGTATGGCGGCCCCCGCCGCTCCCGTGATCATGCCGCACAGGCAGGACAGCAACGCCACGGCCACCCATCCGCGCGACGGCGGGCCCTCAACGCCATGGATAAAGGCGTGGATCGTCCCGAGGCAAAAAATCGCGCCGAGTAGTTCCTCGCGCCCGGCGATTCCGATGACCGCGGACGTTTGCAGGGGATGCAGCAACCAGAGCATCGCCGCGGCCAACGCGCTCGCAAACGGCGCCAACTTTGCCCCCTCGGCTATCGCGGGCCGCTGCAAGGTGCGATAAACGACGCCGAAGAGCAGGAGGCCCGCCACGAGATGCAGCAGAAGGTTGGTGGCGTGGTAACCGCGCACATCCCAGCCGCCGGCAGCGCGGTTCAGCACGAGCGAGAAACCGGTCAGCGGCCACGACCCCGGGACCGCGGCGCCGCGCGCGATGGTTGGAATATCTTCAAAGACAAACGGGATCGAGAAAGTAGCGCCATAGGTCACGAGCACCGCGATCGCCAGGAGAACTGCCGCCAACACGACGGGCGGCCAGGTCTCCGGAAAAAGCAGCCGGCGTCGCGTGGGCAACGATTCGAGGGAAGCGCCTGGGACTGACATCAGGAAAAAATTGCAGCCCGCGGAGGCGGCGGCGATTCCGATTCGTGAGGTAACGCCGGACTCTTTCGCCACCGGTCGGAGACCGCCGCTACTCGATGGGTTCCGCAACCTGGGCCACCGGCACTTCGCCGAGCTTCAGGGCCAACAGGCCAAAGGTCATCAGACCGAGGCACGCGAGCACGAACCAGTCACCGTGCTCCGTGTAAAAACTGTTGCGCCCGACCCAACGCGTGTCGCGGATCACCGTGGCCGCCCGGGTGCCACGGATGTAAATGTTGCCCTGCTCGTCGGCGACCTTGAGGCGCACGCCGCCGAATTCGTCGATCCACCCGCTCCACCCGCCGTTGCCGCTGCGCAACACCGGGCGCCGCGTCTCGACCGCCCGCAGGACCGAGTGCGCCGCGTGCTGGTAGGCCGCCCCGCCTTCGCCGAACCAGGCATTGTTGGTCAGCACCGCGAGCACGCTTGAACCCGCAAGCACGCTACGGCGCGCGAGCTGCGGATAGATATCCTCGTAGCAAATCAACGGGCCGAAAACGATCGCGTCACCGCGCAGGTTGACGAGGAGCGGAGAGGAATCCTCGCCCCGGGCAAAATCCCCGCCGATCGGCACGAACTTCGAAATCCATCCCAGCAGCGGACGCAGCGGAATATATTCCCCAAACGGCACCAGCTGCCGCTTCTTGTAATACTCCTCGGCCAGGCCGGCGTCCGGCGTGATGAGAAACGCACCGTTGTACCACGTTTCATTCGCCGCGCCGGCGTGATCGATCGCGATGGAACCCAGCAAGAGCGGCGCCTTCACCCGGGTGGAAAGCGATTCGGTGAACGCCTTGATCGCGACGTCATCGCGCACCGACATCGGGGTCACGGCCTCGGGCCACAGCACCAGGTCCGGCCTTGTCACCGTCGCGGCCATCGTGGTGCTCTCGAGCACCTGCATAATCGAAGGCAGTTTCGCCGGATCCCATTTCACCTCCTGCGGAATGTAGGGCTGCACGAAGGCCACGCGGGCGAGTGGCGCCGTGTAGCGCCCACGATTGAACCCCTCCTGAAAATGCGTGGACACGCAGGCCATCAACAGGAACAGCGCGAGAAAAAATTCCTGGCTGCGTTTGCCGAAGCCCGTCGCGCCTTCCCAAAACAGCCGGTGCGCGTAGGCGGCAAACCCGAGGTTGGCGACCACGAGCACAAAGGACACCCCGTAAGCGCCGGTCAGCGCGGAAATTTGCAGGATGGTCGCGCGCTCCCATTGGCTCGCGGCGAGCGGCAGCCACGGGAAGCCGCCGAAGAGCCACGTGCGCGTCCATTCGATAATTACCCACACCCCTGCCAACCCGAGCACCGCCGCGAGTCGCGTGAAGGTGGGCCGACCCACCAGTCGCGGGAGCGTCCACCACGCCGCGAGATACCACGTCCCGATCCAGGCGCCGACAAAAGGCCCGAGCAGGAAGAGTCCCACCCAGGTGACGTGGTGCAGCCAACCGAGGATAATGGTCCAGGCCACCGCCTGGGCGGCGAGCAGCGTCACGACGTAAAGCTTAAAGCGCGGCCGCCGGTAGGCCCAGAGCGCGCCGGGAACGAGCATGGCGTAGGCAAACTCGGGCGCCTTGAAGGGCGGAAACGAAATCACCGCGAGCACCACCGTGAGGACGAAAACGAATTGGGCCGCGACCCAGTCAGGACGGTCCCGCCAAAGCGAAGGCTTCGGAGCATACGGGTCGTCAGTCGGAGTTAGAGCACCGGGGGACATGCAGCGAGAATTACCCGCGACGGGGGGCGGCGGCGCAAGGGCGGAGTTTTCTGGTTTGTAGTCCCGCCTTCAGGCGGCATCCGAAAAATTCACCCAAGCGCCCAAACTTTCGTCTGAAGGCGGAACTACAAACCAAGCTACCAACAGTGCCCTCGCCCTGTGATCCTCACGCCCCGTGGCAGTTCTTGAATTTCTTGCCGCTGCCGCAGGGACACGGCTCGTTGCGGCCGACCTTCGGCGTCTCGCGGCGAATCGTGATCTTGGGCAACTGGATTTCCTCCGGCACCGCCTGGGCCGAAGCGTCGCCATTCGGAGCGGCGGCGGCCGGGGCGGCGGCGGGTGTGGCCGGGGCATCGGTCGGCCCGACGGCGTGCGCGGTCCGACTGAGGAGCGCGAGCATGTTCTCGAAAGTCTCGAGGTTCGAGGCGCTGCGGAACAGGCCCGTGCAGATCTGCAGCCGCACGTTGTTCATCAGCTCCTCAAAATATTTGTACGCCTCGCCCTTGTACTCGACCAGGGGATCCTTCTGGCCGTAGCTGCGCAAGCCGATGCTCCGGCGAAGATCTTCCATCTCGGTCAGATGCTCCTGCCAGTGGTGGTCGATCGCATTGATGACGACATAGCGCTCGAGCGAGCCCAGGGCCTCGGGAATCTCGACCGATTCCTTGACGGCGTACGCCTTCTTGATCCGCTCAAGCACCAGGTCGGCGAGCACCTTGGGATCGTCGCCTTGGAATTCGTCGACCCGGACGCTGATGGGGAAATGAGCGTTGAGCCAGCCCACCAGGCTCTCGATCGCGGTCGCCGTGGCGCCGCCCTTGCCGCCGAAACCGGCGACCTCGAGCCGCAGTTGCAGCTCCTCTTCGATTTGCTCGAAGATGATATCCTTCGGGCGCTCGGCGTGAATCGCCCCGTTGCGGATACCGTAGATGACTTCGCGCTGCTGGTTGAGGACGTCGTCGTACTGCAGGAGGCGCTTGCGGATGGAATAATTCTGCTGCTCGACCTTCTTCTGCGCGCTCTCGATTGAGCGGTTGAGCAAGGGATGTTCGAGCTCCTCCCCTTCCTGCATCGAGCCCTCCATCAGGCGCGAGGCGAGATTGCCCTGGAGGAAAAGTCGCATGAGGTCGTCCTCGAGCGACAGGAAAAATTTTGTCAGACCCGGGTCACCTTGACGCGAACAACGGCCGCGCAACTGGCGGTCGATGCGGCGGGACTCGTGGCGCTCGGTGCCAATGACGAACAGGCCCCCGATCTCACGCACGCCTTCGCCCAGCTTAATGTCCGTGCCGCGGCCCGCCATGTTGGTGGCGATCGTCACGCCGCCCCGCTGGCCGGCGCGCGCCACGATTTCGGATTCCTGCTGGTGGAACTTGGCGTTGAGCACGGTGTGAATCACCCCCGTGCGTTTGAGCATCCGCGAAAGGACCTCGGATGATTCGACGCTCACGGTGCCCACGAGCACGGGCTGGCCGCGTTTGTTGGCCTCCTCGATCTGCTTCACCACCGCGACGAATTTGTCACGGCGCGTCTTGAAAATGGTGTCGTTGCGATCGACCCGGATGCAGGGCTTGTTGGTCGGAATGACCTGCACCGCCAGCCGGTAGATGTCATTGAACTCCGTCGCCTCGGTTTCCGCGGTGCCCGTCATGCCCGCGAGCTTCTCGTACATGCGGAAGTAATTCTGAATCGTGATCGTCGCGTAGGTCCGCGTCTCCCGCTCGATGCTGACGTTTTCCTTCGCCTCCACCGCCTGGTGCAGGCCGTCGGACCAGCGGCGGCCCGGCATTACGCGACCGGTGTTTTCGTCCACAATCATGACTTTGCCGTCGGGCGTGACGACATATTCGACGTCCCGTTCGTAAAGTGAGTAGGCGCGCAGCAACTGCGAAATCGCGTGAATTTCCTCGGAGATGTCCCCGTAGCGTGATTGCGCCGCCAGCTTGCGCTCCTCGCGCTGCTCGGGCGTCAAGGTCGTCTCTTTCTCGAGGTCGCTGAACTCGGTCGCGAGATCGGGAAGCACGAACGCATCGGGATTGTCGGGCCGCAGCTTGGTTCGGCCGATTTCCGTGAGGTCGGCCTGATGCTGGCGCTCGTCGATCACGTAGAGAAGCTGTTCCTTCAGCTTGTAGACCTCGTCCTTGTTCAGGTCCGAATTGAGCTCGGTCTCGGTCTTGTCGAGCAGCTTGCGCCAGTCGCCCGTTTCCATGAGCCGCAGCAGTTGTTTGTTCTTCGGATTGCCCATCTTGACCTGCAGCATCTTGCGGGCGGCCTCAAGGCGATCGTCCGGCGTGGCCGCCGGCTTCTCGAGCAGTTCCTTCGCCTCGGAAATGATGCGGTTGCACAGGCGGGCCTGATCATTGACGAGCTGATCAACGGGCGGCTTCAGCTTGGTAAACGGTTGTTCGCGCTCGATCGGGGCGGGCCCCGAGATGATCAAAGGCGTCCGCGCCTCGTCGACGAGGATGGAGTCGATTTCGTCGACGATGCAGTACCAGTAATCCCGCTGCACCTGATCCTCCTTGCGCGTGGCCATGCCGTTGTCGCGCAGGTAATCGAAGCCGAACTCGCTCGCGGTGCCGTAGGTGATGTCGCGGCCGTACATCTCGCGCCGGATATCCGGCGACATCTGCTGCTGAATGCACCCGACCGAGACGCCGAGAAAATTGTAAAGGTGCCCCATCCACTCCGAGTCGCGCCGGGCGAGGTAGTCGTTGACGGTGACGAGCTGGGTGTTCCGGCCCGTGAGGGAATTGAGGTAAAGTGGGAGGGTCGAAACGAGGGTCTTGCCCTCGCCCGTCGCCATTTCGGCAATTTTGCCCGAATGAATCGCCATCCCGCCAATGAGCTGGACGTCAAAGTGAATCATGTCCCACGTCAGTTCGTGGTCGCACACGAGAATCTTGCGGCTCACGAGCCGGCGGGCGGCGTTCTTTACGGTCGCAAAGGCCTCGGGCAGGATTTCCTCCAACGCGGCGCGTTTGTCCTCGGCCGCCGCGATCCGGGCGCGAAACTCGGCCGTCTTGGCACGCAGCTGCTCATCGGTCAGGGCCTGGTAGTGCACCTCAAGTTCATTGATGCGCGCCACCGTGGGCCGCGCCTTCTCGAGAAATTTCTTATAGTGCCGACCGGAAAAGCGTTTGAGAAGCCACGAGAGCATGAAGGGGCGAGACCATAGCCCCGAAGAAGAGCTTGGCAAATGGCAAATGGGGGGCCGGCGCTACGCGCCAACCTGGTGGGGAAAGCGGCGCCCCGGTGCCGGCCAGCATTCGACTCAGATCCGCCCGCGAAAATACTCGATCGTGCGCTGCAGGCCTTGCTCGAGCGAAACGGTCGGCTCCCATTTGAGAATCTTCTTCGCCAGGGTGATGTCGGGCTGGCGCTGCTTCGGGTCATCGCTCGGCAGCGCCTTGTAGACGATTTGGGATTTTCCGCCCACGAGTTTAAGGGTGAGCTCCGCCAGTTGCAGCATCGTGAACTCGCCGGGGTTGCCGAGGTTCATCGGGCCCACGGTCTGGGTCTGCGCCATGAAACGGACAAAGCCCTCGATCAAATCATCGACGTAACAAAACGACCGCGTCTGCGTGCCGTCACCGTAGATAGTGAGGTCGTCGCCCTTGAGCGCCTGCACGATGAAATTCGAAACCACGCGTCCGTCGTTGGGATGCATGCGCGGGCCGTAGGTGTTGAAGATGCGGATCACCCGGATATCCACCTTGTTTTCGCGGTGGTAGTCGAAGAAGAGCGTCTCGGCACAACGCTTCCCTTCGTCATAGCAGGAACGTTTGCCGATCGGATTGACGTGGCCCCAGTAACTTTCCGGCTGCGGGTGCACCTGCGGATCGCCATAGACCTCACTCGTGCTCGCCTGAAACACGCGCGCCTTCACGCGCTTCGCCAGGCCGAGGCAGTTGATCGCACCGATCACGGACGTCTTGATCGTCTTGATCGGATTGTACTGGTAGTGCGGCGGCGACGCGGGACACGCAAGATTGTAGATTTGATCCACCTCGAACTTGAACGGATCGATGATGTCGTGGCGGACAAATTCGAAATTTGGATTGGCCAGGAGATGCGCGATGTTCGCCTTCTGCCCAGTGAAGAGGTTGTCGATGCAGACGACTTCGTGGCCGTCCTTCAGCAACCGGTCGCAGAGATGGGAACCGAGAAACCCGGCGCCGCCGGTGACTAGAATGCGCATACGTCGCGGAACCGTGGGCGAGCGGGAAATATTTTTCGAGCAAATCCGCATCGGGCAGGCGGGCGGAAATCCCCGGCCCATCGCGGTCAGGTTCGCCCACGAGAAACCTGCGGCGACCTCCGGGAGGCGCGTTCGAGGTGCGAAAGGTGGAGGATTAATACGCCATAAACGAACCGCTTCTCTCGCGCCTAAACCAGCAGGCCGGACTTGCCCGGTTTTCACTGGCGCCGATATCATCCGAGCATGAGCACGCCGGATTTGTTCGTCGCCGAACGAAATATCCCGCGGCCGCGGCAGTCGGGCAGGGTCCCAGTTCTCCGCCAAGTCTTCCCGTTGAAATCGGGTTTTCGATCAGCATAGGTCGGTCCTCCCAGCACGCCACCCCATGAGCCTCACCACGACCACCCCGCTCCCCCCTCCCGCCAACGCCAAGTACGCCTGGCGCACCATCGCCCGCACCGCGCCGCCGAAACGCAGCGCCGAGGAACGCGTCTGCGACTTTCGCGAAATCTACGACAACTTCGACGAGGCCACCGTGCGCGCCCAGGCGAGTCGGTGCATCCAATGCCCCAATCCGCTTTGCATGGAGGGCTGCCCCCTCTCGAACCGCATCCCCGAATGGATCGCGCTCGCCGCGCAGGGCCAGTTCCTCGAGGCGGCCGCCATTTCGCGCACGACGAGCAACATGCCGGAAATTTGCTCGCGCGTCTGCCCCCAGGAGCGGCTCTGCGAGGGCGCGTGCATCCTCAACTGCCGCACGGAACCCGTCGCCATCGGCGCGATCGAGCGCTTCATCAATGAATATGCGTTCCGCCAGAACGCGGTGACCCTCGAACGCGCACCCGCCAACGACCGCCGCGTCGCGGTCGTCGGTTCCGGTCCCGGCGGTCTCGCCTGCGCCGACGAGCTCGCCCAGCTCGGCTACGGGGTGACGATCTTCGAATCCCTGTTCCTCCCGGGCGGCCTGCTCGTCAATGGCATCCCGGCTTTCAAACTGGAGAAGTCCATTGTCCAGCGTCGCGTCGATTTGCTCGCCAAGAACGGCGTCGAGTTCCGGCTCGGCGTGCACGTGGGTCGCGACCTCGGCTTCGAGGCCCTCCGCCCCGACTATGACGCGGTGTTTCTCGCGGTCGGCGCGCAACAGGCCAAGCCGCTCGACGTGCCCGGCGCCAACCTCGAGGGCGTTTTGCCGTCACTGCCGTTTCTCATTCAGAAGAATGTGGCCTCCGCCCTGACGGACATTCCGGACATCGATGTCGCGGGCCGGCGTGTGGTCGTGCTCGGCGGCGGAGACACGGCGATGGATTGCCTCCGCACCGCGTTGCGCGGCGGAGCGAAGTCGGCGGTCTGCCTGTATCGCCGTGACCTCGCGAACATGCCCGGCAGCCGCAAGGAATACTACAATGCCATCGAAGAGGGTGCGGCCTTCGAGTTCCTGACCAATCCGCTCGAGCTGGTGAGCGATGGTCAGGGCAGCGTCGCCGCCGTGAAATGCGTGCGGATGGCGCTCGGCGAACCCGACGCCTCCGGCCGCCGCAAACCGCGCCCCGTGGCCGGCTCGGACTACACCGTACCAGCCGACTTGATTCTCGTGGCGTACGGTTTCGATCCCGTGCCGTTCCCGGCCACCAGTGAATTCGCGCAGATCGCGACGACCGACTGGGGCAGCCTCGTGGTCGACCGCAATCAAATGACGAGCAAACCGGGCGTATTCGCCGGCGGTGACGCCGTGCGCGGCCCGAGCCTCGTCGTGCACGCCATCCGTGATGCGCGCAAGGCCGCGGCTGGGATTCATCACTATCTGGACGCGAAGGCCGCCGACCCGATTGCTAAAATCAGCGCAACAGTGGGCAAGAACTGAGCAGGCACGGGCGCAGCATCCTACTATAGTGTGGGATGAATTCGCGACCCGACTCCAACGGCCTGTCCGCCTGGGGTGACACTCCCCGTCCGCGGGGCGCGGCGGTTCTGGCTGATCCCCTGCTCAACAAGGGCACCGCGTTTACCGAGCGTGAGCGCGACCTGCTTGGCCTGCGCGGGTTGCTGCCGCCACGCGTCTTCACGCTGGAAGAGCAGCTCCATCGGTCGCTGATCGCCGTCCGCGGGAAGGCGACCTCCATCGAGAAATATATCTACCTCACGAATCTCCAGAACCGGAATGAAATTCTTTTCTACCGGCTGGTCATGGAGAACATCGAGGAGATGGTACCGTTGATCTATACGCCGACGGTCGGCGAAGCCTGCCTCCAATATGGATCCATCTATCGCCGGCCGCGCGGCATGTTTCTCAGTCTGCGCGACCGTGGCCACATCGCCGAAGCGTTCCGCCACTGGGCGCAGCCGGGCGTGCGGCTCATCGTCGTCACCGACGGCGAACGCATTCTCGGGCTGGGCGATCTGGGCGCGCTCGGCATGGGTATCCCCGTCGGCAAACTTGCCCTCTATACGGCCTGCGCCGGGGTGCATCCCGGCTACACGCTGCCGATCACCCTCGATGTCGGCACCGACAATGTCGAACTCCAGGCCGGGCCCGCCTACATCGGCTTGAAAGACAAACGCGCCCGCGGCGCCGTCTACGACGAGTTCATCGCGGAGTTCGTCGCCGCGGTGCAGGACGTTTTTCCGAAGGCCCTTCTCCAATGGGAGGATTTCGGCAACACAAACGCGTTCCGTCTGCTCAACCAATACCGCCAGCAGCTTCCCAGCTTTAATGACGACATCCAAGGCACGGCCGCGGTCGCGCTCGCGGGCGTGATCGGAGCGCTGCGGCTCACGAAATCCACTCTCGCCCGGCAGAAAATCCTCTTTCTCGGTGCCGGCGAAGCGGGCACGGGCATCGCTGATCTCTATGTCGCGGCGGCGCAGGCCGAGGGTCTGACCGAACCGGAGGCCCGGGCGCGCTGCTGGTTCGTCGACTCCAAGGGCCTCGTCGTCAAGCACCGCGGCGATAAGCTCGCGGTGCACAAGCTGCCCTATGCCCACGACCACGCGCCCATCACCTCGCTCGCCGAGGCCGTGCGGGTGCTCAAGCCGACCGCGCTCATCGGCGTCTCCGGGATGCCGGCGACCTTTACCCAAGAGGTGGTCGAGACCATGGCCCAGCTCAATGCCCGGCCGATCATCTTCGCCCTGTCGAATCCCACCTCGAAAGCCGAATGCACCGCCGCGCAGGTTTACCCCTGGTCCGGCGGCCGCGCGATTTTCGCGAGCGGCAGTCCGTTCGCCCCGGTCGAATTCAACGGCCAATCGCACGTGCCCGGCCAGGGGAATAACATCTACATCTTCCCCGGCGTGGGGTTGGGGGTGCTGGTCAGTGAAGCACGGGAAGTCACCGATGAGATGTTCCTCGTGACGGCGCGGACCCTGGCCCAGCTCGTGCAACCGGAGGATCTCGCCGTCGGACGCGTCTATCCTCCCCTGACGAAAGTCCGCGAGGTCTCGCTCAAAATCGCCGTGGCCGTCGCGGCCGCCGCCTTTGACGCCGGCCTCGCCGCCGTGCCGCGCCCTACCGATCTCGCCGCCGATATCAGTGCGCGAATGTTCCAGCCCGTATATCGCAACTACGCGTAGCATCAGTTTGTAGTTCCGCCTTTAGGCGGAATCCGGGTAGCTCAATCCTTCCGCCTAAAGGCGGAACTACAAACACACGCCGGCACCGTTCACGCTCGTCGCGCGGCGGCCCCCGCCTCGTAGCGTTGCACCCAGGCGAGGTGCCACGCACCATAGTCACCTGACTCGATGTGGGCGCGTGCCTGGGCCATGAGATCGAGGAAGAAGTGCAGATTGTGGATCGTGAGCAGCGTGCCGCTCAGCATCTCGCCGGCGACGGTGAGATGGCGCAGGTAGGCGCGGGAAAAATTCCGGCAGGTGTAGTTGTCGAGTCCCTCGACGATCGGTCGCGGATCCGCGCGAAACTGTTCGTTGCGCAGGTTGATCGGCCCGTCCGGGGTAAAGACGAGTCCGTTGCGCGCCACGCGGGTCGGCAGCACGCAGTCGAACATATCCACGCCCAGAGCGACCATCTTGAGTAACTGTGGCGGCGTCCCAAGGCCCATCGCGTAGCGCGGCTTGTTCGCTGGCATATGGGGCGTCGTGGCCGCCACCTGCTTCAGCATTTCCGGTTCGGGTTCGCCCACGCTCACCCCACCCACGGCGTAGCCGGGAAAGTCCAGCGCCGCCAGCGACTCCGCCGCTTCGCGCCGCAGATCATCGAACGTCGAGCCCTGCACGATCGCGAAGACATGGTGCCCCGCTCCGAGGAACCCGCTGTCCGTGGCGATCTGCCGGCACTGCTGCGCCCATTTGTAACTACGCGCGACCGCCGTCGCACAGGCGTCGCGTTCACAGGGCCACGGCGGACATTCGTCGAGGACCATGGCGATGTCGCTGCCGAGATTCTGCTGAATCCCCATGACCTCGCGCGGACCGAGAAAAAGTTTGGCGCCGTCCAGATGCGACGCAAACGCGACCCCGTCCTCCCGGATGTCGCGCAACTTCGCCAGCGAGAAAACCTGGAATCCGCCGCTGTCGGTCAGGATGGGGCCGTCCCACCCCATGAATTTGTGCAAACCACCGAGTTCCCGCACCAATTCGCTCCCAGGCCGGAGATTGAGGTGGTAGGTGTTGCCTAGGATGATCTGCGCCCCGAGTTCACGCAAATGCTGCGGCGTCAGTGATTTCACGGTGCCCTGCGTGCCCACCGGCATGAAGATGGGCGTCTCGATCACCCCGTGCAGGGTCGTCAGCCGCCCGCGCCGGGCAGAGGTCACGGAATCGGTCTGGAGAAGCTCGAAAGGTGTGCCCATCGTCGTGTTGTGTGTAAGGTTTATGGTATAAAGTGTAAGGTGATAACCGCTCGGCGACTGGAATTCGTCTTGGACATAAGCCTCACACCTTCACACTTTACACCCTAAAACTTCGCCGCGAACCCCCATGCTGCTCGTCATCGACAACTACGACTCCTTTACCTTCAACCTCGTCCAATACTTTGGGCAGTTGGGGGTGACGCAGCGCGTGTTTCGCAACAACGAGATCACGCCGACCGAGGCCCTCGCGCTCAATCCCGAGCGCGTCCTGCTTTCGCCCGGGCCGTGTTCGCCCCGCGAGGCGGGTGTCACGCTGGACATGATCAAGGCCTTCGCCGGGCGGAAACCCATCTTCGGCGTGTGCCTTGGCCATCAATCCATCGGCCACTACTTTGGCGGCGACGTGGTGCGCGCCGGCCGGCTGATGCACGGCAAGACTTCCCCCATCCGGCATCACGATACCGACGTTTTTCGCGGGATGCCGCAGAACTTTGCGGCCACCCGTTACCATTCCCTGCTCGTCGACCGCGCCACCCTTCCCGCCGAACTCGAAATCACCGCCGATACCGCCGAGGGTGAAATCATGGGCCTTCGCCACCGCACTCTGCCTATCTGGGGCGTCCAGTTTCATCCCGAGTCGATCGCGACCGAGGGCGGGATGAAAATCCTCGAGAACTTTCTTAGCCTTAACTGAAACCTTGGTGAACCAGCCCATGTCCAAGGGTGAGTGACCATGAAACATCGCTGACCTAGCCCGATTGGTCATTGAACATTAGTCATTGGTCATTGTCTCCTATTCCCTATGCGCTGCCCGAAATGCACCTCGATTGAGGACAAGGTCATCGACTCCCGGATCAGCAAGGAGGGGTCGACGATTCGACGTCGGCGCGAATGCCTCGAATGCGGCCATCGCTACAGCACGACCGAGACCCTCGTGCGCGACGGGGTCGTGGTCATCAAGCGCGACGGCCGCCGGGAGGATTTCGATCGCGACAAGCTCGTCCGGGCCGTGCGTGCCGCCTGCCACAAGCGCCCGGTCGATGCCGAACAGGTCGCGATGCTGGTCGAAGACGTCATGGACGCGCTCGAGGCCCAGTTCGAAAAGGAGATTCCCACCCGGGCCATCGGCGAAGGCGTGATGCAACGACTCCGCGGCGTGGATCAAGTGGCCTACGTCCGGTACGCCAGTGTCTACAAGGAATTCCAGGATGTGACCAATTTCGTCGACGAGATCAGCGCCCTCGGAAAAACGAAAAAAGACAGCCCCCTGATTTGAAACCACTGATGCGCACGGATGAGACCCTCATTGCCGCGGGTATTAGTGATCAGGCCGTGAGGATTAGGGGTTAAAAATGCCCCACCGCTCGAACGACGATCTGCGGCGACTGCATTTCATCAACGCACTTTTCGCCCACGCCACGGGCCACGATCTCTACCTGGCGGATCAGATCAAGGCGGCCATTGCGTTCAGCCTGGCCGAGCTCGAGGCCAACACGGCCGCGCACCCGGAACTCGCCCGGACCTACGACACGGCCTTTAATGCCGCCGCCGCCGACCTGCTCGCGAAATTTTTTTCGCATCTGCCCAAGCGCGGATTCTTTCACTGGGACGCCTCGCTTTCCCTCGCGTCCGCCACGCCGCTTTTCACCCGCGCGGAAATCATGGCGGGACTTCGTTCGCTCGCGCCCTTTCGCGATTCAACCCTGCTCGTAACGAACCTGCGGCCCGCGCTGCTGCCCGCCTCCCACCGCGCCACGCCCCGCCGCCAGCGGGACTACGAAGAAGCTCTCGCCTTCATCCGCGACCTCACGGCGGCCCGCACGGTGCGCAGCGCGAACCTGCAATTGTTGTTCTTGTAGTAGCGAGTAGCGGGTCGTGAGTCGCGGGCATGCCATCAACCAAGGAGTTCCTGCTCGTCGTCCTTTCCCCTACTCGTTACCCGCTACTCACCCCTCGCTGCTGTCATGAAGACTCTTTTTGAAAAAATCATCGCCCGCGAAATCCCGGCCCGGATCGAGCACGAGGACGAACAGTGCATCGTGCTGCATGACATCCAGCCGCAGGCGCCGGTCCATCTGCTGATTATCCCCAAGAAGCCCATTCCCCGGATTGGCGAAGCCGGCCCCACGGATGAAGCTCTCCTCGGCCACCTTTTGCTGACCGCCAACGTTCTCGCCAAGAAACTCCAGCTCGCCGACGGCTTCCGCCTCGTGGTGAACAACGGCCCCTGCGCCGGCGAATCGGTGCCACACCTGCATGTTCACCTGCTCGCCAAGCGGCAGCTGGCCTGGCCGCCGGGTTGAACGGCCGCACGGCGGGCGGTTGTTTTAAGTTTTAGCTTTGAGCGGTAAGGGCGGGCCGAGTTCCGACGCGGCCCGCCTCCCCGCCGACCCTACCCCCGCGCTTCAAACGTCCCATCCGCGCGCTTGGCCACGAGGCGCTTGAGCTCGAGCATCAGGAGCGTCACGGAGAGCTGCGCCGCCGTCAGCCCAGTCTGCTCGCCCAGCGCATCGGGTGACAACAGACTCCCGCCCCGGAAGCATTCAAACACCTTGGCTTCCTCCGTCGTGAGATTCGCCGGCCGACCGCTCTCGACCTCTGCTTCCTTCTGCGGAATCGCCTGGGGCCGAAAGCCATCGAGGTAATTCAACTCGGCCAGCAAATCGTCGATGCTCGTCAGGAGCGTCGCCCCATCACGAATCAGCTGATGACAGCCCGCGCTGGTATTTTGATCGATTCGGCCCGGCACGGCGAACAGCAAACGTCCCTGCTCGCCCGCGAACCGCGCCGTGATCATGGCCCCGCCATCGACATCACTTTCGACGACGACGATCGCCTCGCACATCCCCGCGACAATCCGGTTGCGCATCGCGAACGACTGCCGATCCGCTCGCCGGCCGAAGGGAAACTCCGAAAGGATGGCCCCCTCCGCTTCGATCCGCCGGTAAAGCTCCAGGTTTTCCGGCGGATAAATGAGGTCGATCCCGGTGCCCAGCACCGCGGCGGTTTTGCCGCCCACCGAAAGCGCGCCCTCATGAGCCGCCGTGTCGATGCCCCGCGCGAGGCCGCTCACGACGCAAAAACCCAGGCGGCCGAGTTCCATCCCGAATCGCTTCGCCACACTCTGGCCATAGAGCGTCGTCCGCCGCGAACCCACAATCGCCACGTTGGGCCGCGAAAAATCAAAGCGGCCTTTGCGATACAGCCCGATGGGTGGATCGTGAATTTCTTTCAACAATTTTGGGTAAACGGAATCGTCGCTCGTGATGAAGTCCGCGCCGCTCTTCGCCATCCGCTCCTCCTCGCGGGCCAGATCGAAATGCTCCCGCCAGTTCGTGATCGTTTCCGCAATCACCGGGCCGACGCCCTTCACGGCCTCCAGTTGGCGCCGCGGCGCCGTCAGGACCGATCGCGGATCGCCCCCGAGTTCCTCGAGCAGCCGGTTGAGCGTGATGGGCCCGATATTTGGGACGGCATTCAAAACCAGCAGGGCCTGCCGCCCGGTCAGCTCACTGCTCATGGGCAGAAACTGGCGCCCCGATTCGAGCCGGCGACATTATTCGCCACCTGATTGGTTCTTGGTCATTTTCCATTGGTCATTCGGCCGTGGTCCGTGGTCCCGAAGTCCTTGAGCCCGGATCCTTGCACCGGCAATCCACCTGAACCCCCAAAATTGGGTATGCCGGCACATCCGCCAAACGGAAGGCCGCGGCACTCTTCGCCCTAAACGTCGCCCAGCTGCGGCCGAAGCACGATCTCCTCGACCACCGTCCGCCGCGAAAGCCGGTAAACATCCAGAAATGCCCGCGCCACATCCTCCGCCGGCATCAGGCGCTCTTTCGCCTTGCCCGCGCCCGCCCACGACGGCGACCAGGTCGCCCCGGGATACACGCAGCACACGCGCACCCCTTGGTCGCGCAGCTCCGCGCGCATCACCTGGCTCAGCCCGCTGACGCCAAACTTCGCGGCCGAGTAGCCCGCCCCACCCGGGTAGGCGCCCCGCCCGGCGATGGAGCTCATGTTGAAAATATCACCACGTTTCCGCGCCATCATGTCCGGTGCGAAGGCCCGCGACATCAGGAAAACGCTGCGTAAGTTCACGGCGATCATCCGATCAAAATCCGCCACCGGCATTTCGACAAACGGCGCTCCCGCAAACTTGCCCGCGTTGTTGATCAAAACGTCGACCCGCCCCAGCCGCTTCGCCACCGCCACCTTCAGCGCCGCCACCGCGGTCTCATCGCTCACGTCGCAGGGGAAGATCTCCGCCTTGGCGCCCAGCTTGCCACACGCGCCGGCCACGGCTATCAGCTTGCGCTCCTGACGTGCCACCAAAGCCAGGCGCACCCCCGGGACTTCCTTCGCAAAGGTCCGCGCCAAGGCCGCCCCAATACCCTGCGAGGCACCTGTAATCAGAACGATGGGACTGGTGGCCATGCCACCAGGATTAATTCAGCAGCCAGGAAGCCAAGAGCCAATTCCTGGTTTCCTGGCTTCTGCCTTCCCCGGCTGCAGCGGCCCATCAACTTCCTTGGTCGGTCATTCTGCGCGTTCGCGAAGAATGACCGAAAGGAGAGGGTGCATCCGCAGGAAATATCGAACGCGCCGCCCTGGGTGACCCGTCTCGGAATGCCAGCAATCAACGGACGGCCGATTTAATCGCACCGCCTTCGCCGCCGGCCAAATTCCTCAGCACACGAGCGCGCCGAAATCCATGAAGTTGGCCGTGAACCCACCCTTCACGCCTTTGCAAATCACGCTCACGGCATCGTGCGAATGCAGCGACTCGAGGTGGGAGCAGGCGATTTGAAAATCGCGAATCCTCCGCTCGGCGTCGAATTCCCGATACAACTGCCGCGCCGCGTCCTCGACGAACTTCAGGTGCGCGCCGTTCAGTTCGGCAAAGGCCTGCTCGTCCTCTCGCTTCACCATGACCTGCGTTTCCGTCTGCAGGGCCTTCAGGCAGAGCGCGTGCACGTCCTCGATCCAGATGCGCCGGCCTTCCGCCTCTTCGAGCACGATGCGGGCCTTGCTCCGCTGCGAATGCGGCACGGTGTAAACGCCCCGCGTGTCCCGCGCGTGCTCCGACAACTCGGCCGAGCACGGGCAGGCCGAGGAATAGACAAAGTCGAAATGAATGAACCGCCGCCACGTGCCGTCGCGCGTCATCACACCCTCGAAGGCCACGTTGTAGAACTGGTACCCGTCCAGCTCGCTCCGCAGGCTGCGGTGCAGCATCGGATAGGAGAAGCTCACTTTGAGCCGCGCATCCTTGCTTTTCACGTTGCGCAGGTAGGCCCGCAGGATCTGCCCCATCCATTCGCCGGTGAAGACCGCGTGCTTGTGCTCGTAGAAGGACCGGACAATCCGGCTCATGTTGATGCCCTTCAGATCCGCCTCGAGCGAAACGGTGCCGGTCACGCTCGCCTCCAGCGTCAGCACCTTCCCTTTCTTGGTGCGAAACTTCAACGGCAGTTTGAAATTGTGGACGCCCACCTGCTGGATGGGCACGAGCGTGCCATGGACGGCGTCGTGCGCGGCCTCCATCATGTCCGGCAGCGTGGCGCGGTAGGCGGCGGTGGCGCGAAATTTTTTGTCGTACCCCCGGGTAATCTTCGGCGCGGCGCCGCTGGCGGAGCGATGCAGGTACATCTGCTTTTTCTTACTCATGTCGTTTTTGGGTCGAAGCGGGCGGCCGGTTGGTGACGAGAAAAACCGGGCGAGGGCGGCCGCGAGCGCCGCCGGCCGCGTGGGTTGGACTCAGCCAGCATTGGGCCCGCGGTATTCGGCAAAATTCCGCGGGGTTTCGTAAAGACGTACGCAGTGGAGGTGGCCCGCCGTCAGGCGAGGTTCGATTTGGTTCCAGAAAGCGATGACCAGGTTTTCCGTGGTGGGAATGATGCCCCGCAGAAAATCGACGTCGGTGTTCAAATTGCGATGATCGCATTTGTCCGCCACCGCCGCGTGCAGAATTTTCTTCAATTGGGCAAGGTCCAGCACGTAGCCGGTCTCCCGGTCGGGATGCCCGCACACCGTCACCTCGAGCACGTAGTTGTGGCCGTGCCAGTGCGGATTCGTGCAGAGGCCATAGGTGGCCACGTTCCACCGCTGGCTTTTCGTCGGGTTGTGCAGCCGGTGGGCCGAGTTGAAGTGCACCTGCCGGGTGATGTAGACCAGGCCCGGCAGAACGCGGGGCACGGCGGGTTGGCGGCGGGCGGATTGGGCAGGCATGGAAGGTCACGGGTAGCACAAAACGGCGTGCGGTCAAAAACTGATTTGCCGTCCCGGCGACAGCGCGCTTGCTCTCGGCCATGGCGATGCGGTTTTGCATTCTGGGGAGCGGCAGCTCAGGCAACGCCGCCCTGCTGCACACGGAGGAGTCGCGCGTGCTGGTCGACGCGGGGTTTTCCGCGCGCAAACTCGAAGCGCTGCTGGTCGCGGCCGGCGAAACCCTCGGGCGCATCGACGCCGTCTTTCTCACCCACGAGCACGGCGACCACGCCGCGGGCATCGAGGGTCTCAAGAAATTCCCCCACATCCGGATTTTTGCCAACGACGCCACCGCCCGCGCCGTGCAAACCGGCCTCGGCCACCGCCCCGACTGGCAAATCTTCCAAACGGGCTCGCGGTTTCGCTTTCGCGACCTCGACATCGAGAGCTTCGCGGTCCCGCACGACGCGCAGGAGCCGGTCGGCTTCCGCTTCAGCAGCGGCCACGAGGGCGACCTGCTCGCGCCCCGCCGCTCCCTCGCCTGGCTGACCGATCTCGGTCACGCGCCGCAGAATGTCCGCGAGTTTATTCGCGAGTGCGACGTCGTGGTGGTCGAGGCCAATCATTGCTCCGAACTGCTCAAGGCCGACCCGCGGCGCCCGTGGTCGCTGAAGCAGCGCATCAGCGGGCGGCACGGGCATCTGTCCAACGAGGCCGCGCGCGAACTGCTCGCCGACGTCGCGAGCCCGCGTTGGCGGCGGATTTACCTGATGCACCTGTCACGCGACTGCAATTCGCCCGCCGCCATCGAGCTCGCCCTCGCCGATGTGCGCGTCTCCCTGCGTTCGTGCGAATTCTCGATCGTCGGCCCCGGGGAAGGCACGCCGTTCTACGAGCTGAGCTGAGCCCGGTTTCCGCGGACGCGGACCGGCACGGAAAAACATTTTCCTGCTATTTTCCGGAGACTGGCCAAATTTCCCCCCATGAAGATTACCGCCCGACTGCCCCGTTTGCTCATCGTCATCCTCGCCTCCTGGCTGACCACGGGGTCTGTGGTCGCCAAATCGAGCGTCGAGGAGAAGCGCGCCGAAATCCAAAAAATGCGGGACAGCGTCCTCGCCGAGCTTTACCAGCTCCATCCGGGCGCCAAGGCCAAGATCACGTCTTCGGTCGGCTACGGCGTCTTCTCCAATGTCGGCGTCAACCTGCTCCTGGCGAGCTTCGCCGGGGGGCACGGCGTCGTGGTCAAGAAAGGCGTGCTCCGCGATTCCGCGACCTACATGAAAATGGGCTCGGCCGGCCTCGGCTTTGGACTCGGCGTGAAAGATTTCCGCGCGGTCTTCGTCTTCTCCGACCAGGCCAAGCTCGAGGCCTTCCTCGAAAAAGGCTGGGACTTCAGCGCGCAGGCGGACGCCGCCGCCAAGTCCGACGACAAGGGCGCTGCCGCCGCCCTCGCGGGCACCGCGCTTCCCGGGGTCGAGGTCTACCAAATAACCAAGAATGGCCTCGCCCTCCAAGCGACGCTCCAGGGCACGAAATATTGGAAGGACGACGACCTCAACTAGGGTTTGCGCGCCGCCCAAACCCTCAGCGCGCGCCTTTTTTCAGACTCTTCCGGTGGAGGATCGAATACATCATGAGACCACCGATGATCGGAAACGGGATCAGATAGGGAAAATACCAGCTCCAGCCCTTGTGATCGAGCACCCAGCCCAGGCCTTTGATGCCGATCGCCGCTCCAAAATATTGAAACGCATCGATCACCCCGGAGGCGAACGCGGCCATCTTGCGGCCACCGATATCCATCGCGGCGGCCGGGCCCAGCAACGAATGGGTTGAGTTCACCGTAAAGGCGATCGTCACGAAAAAGAAGAGCGCCCAGTTCACCGTCGTCACCTGCGTCGCCGCAACAATCACGACCACTTCGATCACATAGATGCCCATCGCCACCGGCGCCCGGCGGGAGTGGAAGAAACGATCGGAAATCCAACCGGAGAGCAGCGAACCCGCCGACGCGACAAACGGAATGAGGAAGCCCAGCCACTGGAACTTCGGCCCCGTCATCTCGAGGTGGTGCACCTCCTGGAAATAGACCGGGAACCATTGGTCGATCGATTGGCGGATGGCACCGGTGCAGGCGTAGGCTCCCGCCATGATCCAGACGATCGGATTGCTGACGATAATCTTGAACACCGTGCCAATCTCGGTCCGCACGTCCGGGTCCGCATGATCCGCCTCGCCCGGGAACAGATTTTTGTAGCCGATCTCCTCTGGTGTGTCCTTGACGACAATCGCCAGCACGATGGCCACCAACGTCGCCACGCCCGCCGGGATCCAAAACAGCCAGCGCCAATGTTGGGCCGGCACGTGCCACATGCCGAGGAAGACAAACCCCGCGAGCAGCGCCGGCAGGAGCTTGTTCGCGAGCAACCGCCCGAGGTTAATCATGAAGCCGAAAATCCCGGCGAACGTGCCGCGCTCGTTTTCACTGAACCACGAGCTGTTGATCTTGATGAACCCCGGCGCGCCAAAGGACTGCACATAGCCGTTGATGCCCCAGAGCAGCGAGAAAAGGGAAAGCAGGCCCCAGAACGAGGCGGCCCCGAACAAGAGATTCACGCCAATGGTGCCGGCCGCTCCGATCAGCATGGCCCGCTTGCCGCCAATCCGATCCGTGATCAAGCCGTTGAGCATCTGGCCGCAGCCGTACGCCACGAAGTTCCAGGACAAAATCGTGCTCATGTCCGACTTCGTGAAGCCAAATTCATCCGCGATCGCCTTGTTCGCGTAGGAAAAATTGTACCGGCACAAGTAATAGCTCGTGTACATCAGGCCGACCACCGCCCAATTCAGCCCGCGACGTGGACGGAAACCTGGTGGCAGCACCGCCGGCGCAGTGCGAAGGCCCGGCGAGGCGGAGGACGAACTCATTGGTCCGGCGTTGTAGACGAAAAGTAACCGGCTGCACGGAAATTCCATGGCCAGCCGGAACCGAGCCGTTTCACCCGGAGCGCGCGGAGGAAACCAACGAAAAGGCCTGATTCCTGGCCCACTCCGCTTTCTGCGCGACTTCGCCTGGGCCAGGGTTTGGCAATTGGACGGAATGGTCTCATTCCGTCCCTTCGTCATCAATTTGCGGGCCCAATTCCGTTTCGCCGCGTCTTGCCCGTGGACCTCGTTTCTCGGTCGTGCGACGCAAAACAATCTGCGTCATCGTCGAAGAAATGATGGCCACGACCCTTGCTGATGCGGCCCGTTTCCTGCATCCACCAATCATCCATGAGCGCTGCCGACTCCATCCGCCGAACCAAAATCATCTTCACCCTCGGTCCCGCGACCGAGAGTGAGGCCATGCTTGAACAACTGTTCCGCGCCGGCGCCGACGTCGTCCGGCTCAACATGGCCCACGCCAAGCACGATTGGACCCGCAGCATCATTCGCCGCATTCGGGAGGTCAGCAAACGCGTGGATCGGGAAGTGGCCATCATGATGGACATCAAGGGGCCCGAGATTCGCACGGGCGATCTCAGCATCCCGATCGAGCTGAAAGCGGGCGAAATCTTCGACTTCACCGTCAAGTCCGGCACCAGCGCCGAGGAGATTCGCTCCGTCGACGTCAATTACAAGGACTTGGTCAAGGACATCAACATCGGCGACACCGTGCTCGTCGACAACGGACTCCTGCAGCTCGAGGTGCTGTCCAAGGATGAGGCCCGCATCCGCTGCCGTGTGCTCATTCCCGGCGAGTTGCGTTCGCGCCGGCACATCAACCTGCCGGGCGTAAAGGTCAATCTGCCGGCCTTCACCGAGAAGGATCGCGCCGATGCCACCGTCGGCCTGGAAGAGGGCATCGATTTTCTCGCGCTGTCCTTTGTGCGCGCGGCAAAGGACATCGAGTTGCTACGGGAATTTCTCGTCGAGAAGAAATCCAAGGTTCGGATCATCGCCAAAATCGAGGACCAGTCGGCCATCGACAACCTCGACGAAATCGTCGGCGCCTGCGACGGCCTGATGGTCGCGCGCGGCGACCTCGGCATCGAATGTCCGTTCGAGGAGCTCCCCATCATCCAACGCCGCGCCGTCCGGGCGTGTCTCGCGCAAGGCCGGCCCGTGATCGTGGCGACGCACATGCTCGAATCCATGATCTCCCAGCCCGTGCCCACCAGGGCGGAAATCACCGATGTGGCGAATGCCGTCTTCGAACAGGCGGACTGCGTCATGCTCTCCGGCGAAACTGCCACGGGCAAATATCCGCTCGAGTGTGTGCGGATGCTCGACGTCATCGCGCGACGGATCGAGCTCGAGGAAATTTCCTCCAACAGTTTCCCCGTCGTGTTCACCGGCGAGCGGATGAAGGTGCTGCACTCGGCCGTGACCCTCGCGAACGAGCTGCCCCACTCGAAAATCCTCACCTTCACCCGGCACGGCTTCATGGCCCAGGGCCTGGCGCTCTTGCGCCCCGCGCGTTCGTGCATTCTCGCCGTCACGCCGTCATTGGAGGTTTTCCGCCACATGCGCCTGCTGCGGGCGGTCGAGCCCTACCTGATGCCGCTCGCCTCCGATCCCAACGAGACGATTGAGCACGCCATCTCGCTCCTCCGCCGCGAAGGCCGGCTCGTGTCCGGCGACAAGGTCGTCATCGCCACCGACATCCTCGCGATGGATCGCCTCGTCGACAGCGTGCAGTTGCGGACCGTCCAGTAGCGCCACACCGGCGAATTCAACCCGGAATCCGCGATGGGCGCGTGGCCCGCTGCGGGAGAAGCGGGAGTTTCCCGGACTTTACCCCTCTGTCCGTCCCGGCTCTCTCCAGACTGGGTGAAAAGTCTTCCATTCTGCGCGAAGCGAAGAATCTCCGCATGAAGCTCACCCGACGGCATGGATTCTTCGCTTCGCGCAGAATGACAAAATGAGTTTTTTTTCGAGTTTTCACACGGTCTGTCCCGAGCCGGGCGACAACGAACCATTCATGCCGGGAAACGCGCCTCGATCCGCCTCACCCCAAGGCATCAGATTAATTCAAAAGCCACGAAGCCAAGAACCAACCAACTCCTGGCTGCTGAATTCCAAGGCCTGGAAACCAGGCCAATCCGCTTTCCCTCATGGCTGCGCCCGGAACAACGGAGCGCACGGCGGCGAACCTTTCTGCCCCCACGCCGCGGGAATGCCTCGTGTTCTTCCCGCCGGTCGCGTTGGCTCGTCCGATGCCCCACGATCCCCACGCGGCGTTTGATCACAGCGTTCTCGAAATGATCGAACACAGTCCCGTGGGCGCCGTGCCCGGCACGCCCGCGTTCCAGGACGCACTCGGGCGGCTGCGGGCCGCCCACCAGGTTTATCCCGACGCCGACCACCCCAAGGGTTTTGTCACCGTGCGCTCGCTGGCGGCGCGCCCGGTTTTTCACGCCAACAATCTCGAAGCCTGGAGTGCCGGTACGATTGAAGCCGCCGCGCTCGAGTCGAATGCGAGCATCTTCGATCGGTACGTGGCGGCCCTTCCGCCCGCGTTGCGCGCGAAGGCGGAAAGCCTGCGGTTGCTCGTCGCCGGACGACCCGCGCATCATCGCAAGCACGGCGGCGAACTCGCGCAGGACCCGGTGCACACACTCTTCCTCGTGCCCGGCGCCGGCCCGGCCCCCGGACTGCCGGGCAATTACTTGCACGGGTCCGTCCTGCAACTGGGCACTGGTCCGCTCGCCGGCGGCTGGGCCGTGCATGTCCACGACAGCGACGACGGCGCCGCGCTGTGCGACCTGCCGACGCTGCCCGCGGCGCTCGCGAAACTTGAAGAAGTCATTTCGTCCGTGCCTTTTCAGCTGAGCGAACTCGGGACCTGGGGCTTTCGCTCGAACTAAATAGCACGCGCGGTCGGACAAAGCCGCCCGGGTGGTCGGGCGCCCGCGAGGTCCATTGCGCCCCGGTGAATTTTTCACTGACGGATTGATTATAAGATTTTGGCTCCGTTCACTTCCATCGCATGACCCCTCCCCCTTCGGCAAGCGCCAAGAGCCCCGCTGACTATGCTCGCGCGCAATGGATCGTAGTTCTCCTCCTAGTTGTCTCCGTGGCGATCAACTATATCGACCGCGGCAACCTCTCCATCGCGGCGCCGCTGCTCAAGGTCGAGATGGGCATCACGCCCTCCCAGCTGGGCCTCCTCCTCTCCTCGTTCTTCTGGACCTATTCCGTATTCCAACTCGTGTCGGGCTGGCTGGTGGATCGCTACAACGTCAATTGGGTCATGGCCGCCGGCTTCACGCTCTGGTCGGCGGCCACCGCCGCCACCGGGTTGATCGGTGGCTTTACCTCGCTGCTGATGTTTCGGCTGTTGCTCGGGGTCGGTGAGTCCGTCGCCTATCCCGCCTACGCCCGAATCTTGACCGAGCGACTGGACGAGCGCCAACGCGGCGTGGCCAACGCGTTGATCGACGCCGGCTCCAAGATCGGACCCGCGCTCGGCACCATGGTGGGCGGCATGCTGGTCGCACGCTTTGGCTGGCGGCCCTTTTTTATCGCACTCGGGATCGGCGCGCTGGTCTGGCTGCCGTTTTGGATTAAATGGATGCCGCGCGAGATGCACCGCTCCAATGAGCCGGCCCCGGAGCGGCCCGGCATCCGGGAAATTCTGTCGCATCGCGCGATTTGGGCCACGTTCACCGGCCATTTCGCCGGCAACTACTTTCTGTATTTTCTCCTCACCTGGCTGCCCTACTACCTCGTCGAGGAACGGCATTTCTCCATGCGCGCCATGGCAGCCGTCGGCTCGCTGCCACCGTTATTCACGGCCGGTGCGACGGTCCTGACGGGCTGGTTGTCCTACCGCGCCCTCGCGGCGGGTGTGCCGCTGACTCGCGTGCGGAAGACCTGCACGGTGACGGGACTCGGGTTGGCCACCGTCGTGGTCATTGTTCCGGCCCTGCCCGGAACGTTCGCGGCGATGGCCGCGCTGATGTTCGCGAGCGCCGCGTATGGCATTTTCTCCTCGAGCCACTGGACCATCACCCAGACCATCGCGGGGCCGCTGGCGGCCGGCCGTTGGTCCGGCATGCAAAACTTTACGGCCAACCTTGCGGGCGTCGTGGCCCCGGCCCTCACCGGATTTGTGGTCAGCAAAACCGGCAATTTCTTCTGGGCCTTCGCGGCGACCGGCATCGTCACGCTGATTGGCGCCGGCGCCCATTTGTTCGGCCTCGGCAAGATCGAGCCCGCGACGTGGCGCTGCTCGCGGCCGGCCGCGACCTCCGCGTGAGGAGCCTCCCCTCGGACTCGGATTTCACCGGACTCCGAGCGGCTACCCAATAAGGCCTCGCATTCTGAGCCAGGTCACGAAGGCGCCGAAAGGTGGACCGCGCGCGGTCAGCGTTGGGCTCGATCTCACGTGCGATGGCCGCGCACGGAGTGCACGGCCCACCCGGTACGCTTGCGGTGGGTTTTGGCATAACGTATTCCGAGACGTCATCAGTAGCGCAGCGAAGAATCCACGTGGTCGGTTTCTGGTGAAAGCTCACCTTCACTATGTAGAGTTTGCACTCGAGTCCGCAGACGCTGCACGCGAACGCGAGCGACGAGCCCCACTGCCCCGCGCCTGTTTCCGTCGCGAGCCGTTTCGTGCCGGCGAGCAATTCATGCGAAGGCGCAGGGTCACCCAATAGGTGACCGCACGCCTTCGGCCGGTTGCGACTGCGCCCTGACTCAGGCCGGAATACGACGTGCCATACCGTTTGGTTTTTCCCATCGGCAGGCGCGGCAGCGGGCCGCCCCGTGGTTTTGGCCTTTGAATCCCCGGCGTGCGACCTTAGCTATGGGAAATGAAACCCCTTGGAATCCTGGTGTTCCTCACTGCCTTCATGGCGTCGTCGGCCTTCGCCGCCAAATCGGTGGATGAACGATTGAAAGAATTGGGCATCGTCCTGCAGACGCCGTCGACGGTTTCACCGATCACCCGGCCGTGATCAACGGGGCGTCGGACCTGCTCGTGGCCGTCTTCGGCGAGACCATCGGAAAACACGCGCGCTCGGCGGTCGGCATGGGCTCGCTGCCTTTCAATATTCCCGTCGAAATTGAAATGATCGTCGAGGTTTCGGACAACCAACTCGCCCGGCCGTAGCGCCGGCTGAGACATTTTTCGCCGCGGCCAATCCCCGCCACGAACCCGCGCCGTCCTCGCTGGCGGGCTTCGGCAGCCCAAAGTCCCCGCCTCGACTACGGCAACCGTCGTACTTTAATCGAACGGAATCGCACCACGCCCGCACCCGCCGATTGCTGGAGTCCGATTGGTCCCGCGGCCAGGTGCGTGGCGTCATGGGAATCCACGGTCTGGACGCCGTTCAGCTTCAGGACGAAATGATCGCCGTCGGCCTTGATTTCGTAGGTGTTCCACCGGTCGATCGTCGATGGCTGGTCCGGGGGACGGGTTACGTTGACGAGACTTCCCGTCGGAAAAGCGCCGCCGGGTTGTTTGTCGTAGATGTTCGCTTCGTACGAGTTGGTCCCCGTCACCGCGCCCGTGAGCACGCAGCGAAAGTAGATCCCGCTGTTCGCTTTCTCGTTCTCCCAGAACTCGGCCTTGATTTCAAAATTCCGAAAGAGTTCCTCGGTGCAGAGCATGCCCGAACCAGTGTTCGCGATCGAACGCACCGTTCCGTCGACGGCTTCCCACTTCGCCGTCCCGCGCGGCATCCAACCTTTAAGCGTCTGCCCGTCGAAGAGCAACACCCAGCCTGCGGCCTTTTCTTCCTTCGTAAGCACATTACGCCCTTCGTTGGCCGGAGCATTGGTCGGTGTGGCCGCCGTTACCTGGCGAACGACGCCTCCGAGAATCAGCAGCCAGGACAAGAAAACACGGGCTCGGTGGTTCATCGATGTGAACCTTGACGGGCAAACTCAGGCCGACAAGTCCGCGGTCATTGAAATCACGGACAAAATCGACGCTTCAGAGTTCCGTCCACGAAAACTCCCATCGTTCCCGTCCAAGGCACGGGCTCGCCGAGTAAGTATTTGCCACTCGACGGGACGTTGTTAAAAACTCGCCACATTTCCGTCCTCCGGAAATCTTTTCGCCCAGAGGTTACTTCGGTGTTGGATTGTCGTCATCGGTCAAAAGCGGTTGCCGCCTTCACCGTCTCCTCCGAATCCCATGAAAATTTTCTATCGGGCTCCTGTGACTCGCTTGCTTTGTCTCCCGCGCATTCTGGTCGCGCTCTTTGGTGGCTGCGTCGGCTTTCTGCCCTCCGCCTCGGCCCAGGTCGTGACCACGGCGCCGCAAAGTCAGAGCGTGGCGGTCGGCACCAGCGCGACGTTCAGTGTTTCCGCCACCGGCACCGGGACCCTCAGTTATCAATGGCGCTTCAACGGCACCGACATCGCCCGCGCGACGAGCGCAACGTATACGGTCACGAACGCCCAACCCATCAATACGGGGCTCTATACCGTGGTCGTGACCAGCGGCGCCACCAGCACCACGAGTTCCGCCGTCCTCGGTCTGACCACGTCCAGCAAACTGGTCGGCGCGGGCCGGGAATTTCCCGACATCGTCCATCCCGGCACCGGCTTTACCTATGACCAAATCCTGCTGGGCGAGCCGGCGGCGAGTGTCACCGCCGACCGCGGCCAGATCCTGCGGATTTCGTACATCGATCTCTCCGACGACATCGTGCAGGTGGAATTCAGCGGCGCCGGCACCCTCTCGCTCGCCCTGGAAAATGCCACCGGCCCCGCAGGCCCGACCCGGTACAACCAGGCGGTCGATTACATGCGGGGTCACGCCAGCATCGTCATCACCGGGGCCAATGAGACGACCAACCTCTCGGTCTTCAGTGTCGGCCGGCTCACGGCGACCAACACCGCCCTCTTTCCGGCCGGCGTCACTTATGACGGCATGGCCGACATCGCCTATGTGGCCATCCTTAGCCCCACCGGAAAATTCGGCGGCATCCGTGCCGCCAACACGAGCTTCTTCGCTGGCAAGGGCATCACCGGCATCTACGCGCCCGGCGTCGCCTTTTCCGGCCCGGTTTTTGTGAACAACATTGCGGCGTTTGGCTCCGCCGCACCCGTTATGCTGCTCGGCGCGGTGAGCGACGCCCGCGTCACTGGCGGCGATTTCGCCCAGAATAATGGCCAGTCCGTCGCCGTCAGTGGAATCACGCTGCTAAACTTCGTGGCCGGCTCCACCTCCCACGGCGGCGCGCTGGCCGCCCAGATGAACCAGGCCCAGTTGGTGCAAGCCGGGGTCAACGTGACCAGCCAGATCGCGGCCAGCGGTCCCGCGGTCGTCACCCTTGTGGCCTCCAAAGCAAACAGCGACGAATCGGGCACGAACCCCGGCGAGTTCACGCTTTCCCGGTCCGGATCGACGCTGGCCCCGCTCAATGTCAACTATGCCGTCGGCGGTTCGGCGGTCAACGGCGTCGACTACACCGCCCTGGTCGGCTTCGCCACCATTCCCGCGGGAGCCAAGACCCTGAAAATTCCCGTCTCACCCACTCCCGACGTCCAGGCGGACGACGGCGACACCGTCGTGCTCACCGTCACGCCCGGCACCGGCTATTCCGTGGGTGGAACGAACACCGCCACCGTGACGATCGCGGACAGCCCGGCGACCCTCTACTATTCCGCCCTGCGGCCGAGCACGGGAGCAACGGCGTCCACCGCGTCCGGCGTCGCCACCATTCTCGTGAGTTCGAGCGGCACCGTCGCGAGCGTGAACGTCTCGTTCTCCAGCCTGAGTTCCGATGAAGTTTCCGCCCACCTCACGCTCGGCGGCAGCGACGACTTCGTCCTGAACCTCCCCCGCGGCCAGGTCGCCGGGACGCAGTGGACGTTTACCCCCGTGGGCACCTACACGAGCAGCGCGCTCTTGAGCGCCCTCCGCTCTGGCAACATTTCCGTGCGCATCGACACCACGAATTATCCTTCCGGCGAAGTGCGCGGCGCATTCGTGCAGGGCATCGGTTCGCAAACGTTCACGCCCCCGCCCGCGGGGCCCACCTATTCGCTCACCAACGTGACGGCCCTCGACGCCGCGCGCTTGCTGAGCCAGGCGACCTTCGGCCCGAAGAAAAGCGAAATCGATGCACTCACCGGCCAGAGTATCGACGCGTGGCTCACCGCCCAACTGGCGCTGCCGTTTACCTCGCACCGCCAGGCCCTGCTCGACGACAAGGCGACCTTCGGCGGCAGCGGCAGCTTCTCAAACTGGAACGCGATTCATCCCGCGAATCGCCAGGCCGCGTGGTTCAAGCACGCCCTGACCGCGCCCGACCAACTGCGGCAGCGGGTCGCGTTCGCGCTCAGCCAGATTTTAGTCATCTCCGATGTCTCGCTCGGCGACGACAACCAGACCGAACCGCTCGCGCATTACTACGACATCCTCGGCAACGGGGCCTTCGGCAATTTTCGCACCCTGCTCGAAAACGTGACCCTCCACCCGATGATGGGCATCTATCTCAGCTCGCTGCGGAATTCCAAGGCCGACCCCGTCGCCGGCACGACCCCCGACGAAAACTACGCGCGGGAAGTCATGCAGCTCTTCACCATCGGCCTCGTGAAGCTGCAGCCCGACGGCACCCTCGTCCTCGGCGCCGACGGCCTGCCCATACCCACGTACGACCAACGAGTGGTGACGGAGATGGCGAAGGTGTTCACCGGCTGGTCCTATTTCGGCACGACCAACTTCCGCAGCGGCGGCAGCAACGTCGCCGGCTTTACGAATCCGATGATCCAGTTTCCGGCGTCGCACGACGACACCGCGAAGGCGATTTTCAACGGCATCGTCATCCCCGCCGCCCAAGGCGGAACCAAGGATCTCCAGCTCACCCTCGATGCGCTCTACGCCCACGCCAACACGGCGCCCTTCATCGCGCGTCAGCTCATTCAGCGGCTCGTCACGAGCAATCCCAGTCCGTCCTACGTCTACCGCGTGGCGCAGGTCTTCGAGCAGCAGCGCACGAGCCCCAACCAGCTTGGCTCGGTCGTCCGGGCCATCCTCGCCGACTTCGAGGCGCGCTCACCGGATGTCGCCGCCAATCTCGGCTATGGAAAATTGAAGGAGCCCCTGCTGCGCCTGACCGCCCTGTTGCGCTCGTTTGGGGCCTCGTCGACGAGTGGAAACTATCGCGGCTACCGCGTCGCCGTGGACGGCGTCCCCATCACCGGCACCACACCAATCCCCGCCCAAGCCAGCAGCATTAGCACCCTCGGCAGCGCCACCCGGCTCGATTTTGTGCAGACCAGCCTGGCGCAGGCGCCGATGCGTTCACCGACCGTCTTCAATTTCTACCATCCCGATTATGTCCTGCCCGGCAGCCTCGCCTCAGCCGGACTGGTCGTACCGGAATTTGAAATCACGGATGACAATTTCGCCATCAGCGTGCCGAATTTCCTTCGTACGTTTGCCTTGGCCATCGTGCCGACCACCAATGTCGCGCCCTACACCATCACCCTTGATGTCAGCTACGAGCAGACCTTGACCTCCAATTCCGCCGCGCTGGTGGATCATCTGAACCTCGTGGTGGCCGGCGGCAGCATGTCGGCGACCGCGCGCGCGCGCATCGTCACCGCTCTGGGTGCCCTGCCCTCGACCACGATTGCCCGCGACCGCGCCCAAACTGCCATCCTGCTCGCCGTGACCTCGCCGGCCGGGTCCGTGCAAAGATAACCCAACCGGAGCCCTCCGATTGGTCTTTCTCCGGCCTTACACCTGAATCCTGATACCTTAGACTTCATCTCATGAACCCCTCCCGCCGCCAATTCCTCGGCTCCGCCTGCTGCGCCGCCGTCGGCACCACCGGTCTGCTCTCCGCGTTGTCGAGTCTCCGGCTCATCGCTGCCGCGGCGAATCCGGCCAACGGGCCACAAACCCCGTCAACCAGCGCGGCGATCGGATCGGACTACAAGGCGCTCGTGTGCCTGTTTCTCAACGGCGGCAATGACGCCAACAATCTCATCATTCCCACCGGTTCGGCCTATGCCGCCTACGCCGCCGCCCGCTCGAATCTCGCGCTCCCGCAAACCGGCCTGTTGCCCATCACGCCGCGCACGACCGATGGCCGCAGTTGGGGGCTGCACGCGGCGGTGCCAGAGCTGAAGAATCTCTTTGATTCCGGCAAAGCCGCGTTCCTCGCCAACGTCGGCACGCTCGTCGAGCCCACGTCCAAGGCGCGTTATACGGCGGGAACAGCCAAGCTGCCCCCGCAGCTTTTCTCGCACAACGACCAGCAGGTGCAGTGGCAGCACAGCGTGCCCGACAAACCCACCTCGAGCGGCTGGGGCGGGCGGATCGCCGATCTCGTCTACTCGCTGAATGCGAATAACGACGTCTCCATGTCGATTAGCCTCGCGGGCAAAAACACGTTTCAGGTCGGCAACGTCATCAGCCAATATGCCATCGGCACCACCGGCACGACCACCCTCGTCGGCAGCACTTCGAGCACGACGTCGGCGGACGGCATCCGGTTCCGGGCCCAAAAGGAATTGTTCGGCCAGAGCCAGACCACGCTGCTGCAGACGGCCTTTGCCAACGCCTCCTACGACGCTATCGCCAGCGCCGAGCTCCTCAACACCGTGCTCAACGGCGCACCGGTGCTGACGACCGTCTTTCCCAACACGGCGTCCGGTGCGAATTACAGCGCCGCGTCCGCGCAGCTCCGCATGGTCGCCCGGCTGATCGGGGCATCACCCACGCTCGGGCTCAAGCGCCAGGTTTTCTTTGTCCAACTCGGTGGCTGGGACACTCACGCCGCCCAGCTCAACAATTCCACGCCCACGTCCGGAACCCATGCCAACCTCCTCGCGCAAATCAGCGAGGCCGTAAACGCCTTCTATTCCGCCACGGTCGAACTCGGCGTGGCCAACCAAGTCACGCTTTTCACCGCTTCCGACTTCGGCCGCACGTTCCGCTCCAATGGCGATGGCTCCGACCATGGCTGGGGGAACCACCAGTTCGTCGTCGGCGGCGCGGTCCGCGGGACGGATATCTATGGCACGATGCCCACCCTCACCGTCGGCGGGCCCGACGACACGGGGCAGGGTCGCTGGATTCCGACGACGAGCGTCGATGAGTACGCCGCGACGCTGGCCACCTGGTTCGGCGTCAGCGCGTCGGATCTGCCGACCGTGCTCCCGAACATCGGCCGGTTCGCGAAACCGAATCTCGGGTTCTTGTAGAGCCCTCTTTCTGCGCCAGGTGGATCGCCCGCCACCGGTCGGAGACCGGTGCTACGAGGCAAATTTCTTGCGCGTTCTCGGCATTCGTTCAATTTCGCCGACATTTGCTTGATCGACCGACACTCTCGGTCGGCGCCCTTTTTCTACCCCAAGGACTCGGCCATGCCCCTTCGTACTTTCCGCCGTTTCGCGCTGGCTGCCATTGCCCCGCTGGTACTGTGGTTCGACTCCGCCGACGCGCAGGTCATCACCACCGCACCCCAAAGCCAGACCGTCGCGATTGGTGGCACCGCCACTCTGAGCGTCACGGCCACTGGCACCGCTCCCCTCGCCTACCAGTGGAAAATGAACGGAGCCAATATCACGGGCGCCAAGAGCGCCACGCTTGCCCTGCCCAATGTGCAACCGGCCAACGCTGGAATCTACACGGTGACCATCACCAGCGGCACGAGCACCTCTGGAACGACTTCTCCTCCCGTGGTCTTGGGCGTCACCACCACCAGCAAGCTCGTGGGCCCCGGTCAGGAGTTCCCCGACATCGTTCACCCGGTCACCCGGAACACCTATGATCAGATTTTGCTCGGCGGGCCGGCCGCCAGCATGACCGCCGATCCCGGGCAGATTCTGCGCGTATCCTTTATCGATCTCACCGACGACATCGTGCAGATCGAATTCAGCGGCGCCGGGACGCTCACCCTGCTCCTCGATAGTCCTTCCGGGCCGGCCACCCCGGTTAAATATAATCAGCCCTCGGTCAACTATATGAAAGGGCAGGCCCGCATCGTCATCGCGGGCGCCAACGAAACGACCAATCTCTCCGTGTTCAGCGTGGGCACTTTGATCAACCCCAACCCCTCCCTCTACCAAAGCGGCA
>CANJNJ010000002.1 GCA_947474995.1 Opitutaceae bacterium
GTCCATCGCGACGTAAACGTCGGTGACGGCGCCGAATTGACCGAAGGCCGAACGGAGTTCGTCTTCAGTCGTCTTGAAGGAAAGATTTCCTACGTACAGTTTGGAGTTACTCATGTGATGTCTCGTAGATCCACCGTCCGCTGCCAGTCTGTTCCCAACTTGGGTTTCGAAATCATCACTTAAGCCAAACGCTCAGCCAACGACTCACCAGATACTGTCACCTAACGCTTTCTCTAACGAAGAAAAGACAACGTGCACAGCAAGGAGACTAACGCAAGGGTAAATTCCATCGGCATTTTTCGCACTCAATTTTAATGGGAGGCCGAGCTGAAAAGGCTTCCTCGCCAGGAAGCCCGCTTACTACATGACGCCCGTGCGTCGGTTCGGGGTCGGGGCACCGCGTTGCGCCCGCGTGAGCTCGCGCCGCAGCCAGTCCAACGCCGCATTCACCGCGCGCACTTTAACCGTCTGGCGCGGGCCGGGATAACTGAGCTTCTTCGCCCAGACGCCCGCCGGCGAAAACAGCCCGACGAAAATCGTTCCCACGGGATTGCCGCTCGCGCCGGCCACATCCCCGGCAAATCCGGTCACCGCCAGGGCGTAGTCCGCCCCCAAGGTTTCGGCTCCCCCAGTAGCCATGGCCACCGCCCCCTCCTCGCTCACCGCGCCGTGCTGCAGGAGCAGGCACTCCGGGATGTCGAGCAGCTGCATCTTCGCATCGTTCGTGCAGCACACCACCCCGCCCGCGAAAAATTTACAGGATCCACCCACTTCCGTGAACGTGTTGGCCAGCAATCCACCGGTCGCCGACTCGACCACCGCGATCCGCTTTTCCTGGACCCGCAGCAGCTCGGCGCAGACGCGCGCGAGGGAATCGTGGCCGTAGCAGACAAAATCCTCGTCGAGCGACTGGGCGCACTCGGCCGCCACCGCCTCGAGTTGCTGGTAGGACAGCGCGCCCGACGGCGAACTCACCCGGCAATCCACCGCTCCCTGGTGCGCACAAAACGCCACGCTCAACGCCGCCCCAAACCGGTCGAAGATCGGCTGCAGCTTGGTCTCGAGCGCCGACTCGCCGATCCCCGCCGTGCGCAGCTGCACGTAAGCCTCGCGGTCCAGCAAGAGCTTGCGCTCGGCCAGCCGCGGCACGACCTGGTTCGTAAACATCGGCTGCAATTCATTCGGCGGACCCGGGAGCATGATGAGCACCTTGCCATCCTGCTCCACCCAGAGGCCCGGCGCCGTGCCATTCGCATTGGGCAACACTTCGCCACGCTCGAACACGTAGGCCTGCTTGAGGTTGTTCGCCGTCATCTTCCGGCCAAAGCGGGCAAACCGCTCCTGGATGGCCTGTTCAATGGTCGGATCAAAAACGAGCTTTTGGCCCAGCACCTCCGCAATCGCCTCCCGGGTGCGATCGTCGCATGTCGGCCCCAGCCCGCCCGTCGTAATCACCACATCCGCCCGCGCCCAGCTCTCGCGAAATTGGGCGACAATGGCGTCCGCCTCGTCGGTGATGGTCACATTGCGCTGCAGGAGCGCGCCGCGCCGACCGAGCTGCGATCCAATGAAGGTCAGATGACCGTTGGCCGTCAGGCCGAGTAAAAGTTCGTCGCCCAGCGTCAAAAGTTCATAGCGAACCGTGGCGGCGGCGGGACGTGGGGTGACACCCTCGGGGTTGTGAGCGGAAACCATACTTGCGAGAGGGGAAATTAGGTGGATTCTGGCAAAACGCCAGCGATCAAACCGCGCCGGCGGTCCGCTGTCACGCCGACAATGTCTCCCAACCTCAAGGAAATGGTGCGCCAGCTGCCGGACAAACCGGGCGTCTACCTCATGAAGGATCGGCTCGGACGCATCATCTATGTCGGCAAGGCGCGCAGCCTGAAGAAGCGGGTATCGTCCTATTTTCAGCGCGGCCGGGCCCGGACCATCGCGCAGCCCAAGATTCGCGCGCTGATCGACCTGATCGCCGACTTCGAAACGATTGAGGTGAAATCCGAGCCGGAAGCGTTGTTGCTCGAAGGCAAACTGATCAAGCAGTGGCGACCGCGCTACAATACCGACTTCACCGACGACAAACGCTTCCTGCTCGTCCGTGTCGATCCCGGCGAGGAATTGCCGCGCTTCCGGCTCACGCGGATCAAGAAGGAAGAGCGCTCTCGTTACTTCGGCCCGTTTGCCCACAGCGGACTGCTGCGGAAGACGCTCGCCCAGATGCGACGCCAGTTCGGCATCCTGCTCATGGACGGCACGCCGCAGAAGCAACCTGACGGCACCTGGCGACTCTACGACGACGTCCGCGAGGAAATCTACGGCACCGAAAACATGGTCACGGCGGAACAGTATCGCCGCCGCGTCGACGAGGCCTGCGCGTTCCTCGAGGGCAAGTCCCGCGAGTGGCTCGAGACCCTTCGCGCCGAAATGACCGCGGCGGCGGAGAAACGGGAGTACGAAAGAGCGGCCGGACTCCGCGACGTCGTCTTTGCCCTCGAGGAAACCTTGCGCAAGACGCGGCGCTTCGAACGCCGGGATCCCACGCCTCGCGGGGACAACGAAGAGGCTCTGCAGGCGTTGCAGGTGGCCCTGCATCTCGCCGCGCCTCCACGCACGATGGAGTGCTTCGATATCTCGCACATCTCGGGCACGTTCGTCGTCGCGTCGATGGTCCACTTCGCCGACGGCCGCCCGGACAAGAACAATTACCGGCGCTTCCAAATCAAGAGCTTCATCGGCAATGACGATTTTCGCGCGATGGAGGAAGTCGTCGGCCGCCGCTACCGCCGCCTCGCGGCTGAGAGCAAACCGTTTCCCGACCTCGTCGTCATCGACGGCGGGCGCGGCCAGGTCGGCGCCGCGCTGAAGGCCTTTGTCGGCCTGGACGTCATGCCGCCCGCGATCATCGGCCTCGCGAAGGAGCACGAGACGATCATTTTTCCCGACGAACGGCCGCCGTTGAATCTGCCGCTCAGCCATTCCGGCCTGAACGTGCTGCAGCGCCTGCGCGACGAGGCCCACCGGTTCGCGAATACCTACAACGCGGATCTGCAGTCGAAAAAAATCCGGGAGAGCGTGCTCGACGATTTTCCCGGCCTCGGTCCGGTGCGCCGCGCCGCACTCCTCGCCCACTTCGACAGCATCGACAAACTCCGCTCCGCGTCCGGCGCCGAAATTTCCGAAGTCCCCGGCTTCGGCGGCAAAATGGCCGCCGAACTGCACGGTTTTCTCCGCCAGCCTGAATCAAAGTAGCGCCCGTCTCCGACCCGCGTCGGGATTCACTCCGGGCGAAATACCAAAGTCCTGGAAATTCAGCAGCCAGGAAGCCCAAGGTCGTCTCCTGGCTTCCTGGTTTCTGAATTCATCCGGTGTTCTGCGTCCCGATATTTCCCCCAGCCAGAACTGCTTTACTTCTTTCCACCCTTGCCCTTATCCGCTCCGCCCTTTTCGGACTCCGGCGTCCAGATTCCCGGCGGCCAGTTCTTCGCGATCAGCGCCTTCAGTTCCGCGACGTTCGCCGCCTGCGCCGGATCGGTCGCGAGATTTTTCAGCTCCCCCGGGTCCGCTTCGAGGTCAAACAACTGCACGCCCGATCGGCCGCCATCCCACTCGGTGTACCGGAAGCGCTCGGTGCGCACGGCATAACCGCTGTAGCCCCCGCGCAGCACCTGGCTGAAGGCCGCCGACTTCACCGTGGCCTTCGGATCCTGCAGGATGGGGCGCAGGCTCAAGCCCTGCAAATTGGCCGGCGCGGTCAGCCCGGCCAGATCCGTCAGTGTCGGATAAAGGTCCAGCATTTCGACGAGGCCGCGGGCGGTCTCGCCCTTGTACCGGGAGCCCGGCACCGCGATAATCAGCGGCACGCGCGCGGCATTTTCCCACAGCGTGTTCTTTTGCCAGAGGCCGTGTTCGCCCAAGTGGTACCCGTGGTCGCTCGTGAAGACGACGACGGTGTTGTCCGCCAGCCCGAGCCGATCGAGCGCATCCAGCAACCGACCCACCTGGGCATCCACCATCGAAACCGCCGCGTGATAACCCTGGATCGCCTCCCGCCGCTGCGTGTCGGTCATCTTCTTTTCTTCCGGACTGAGCGAGGCAAAGGCCGCCACCGGACCGTCCTCGATGTGATGCGCCGGCAAAGCCGGGAGGGGAATTTGGTCGCGCGGATAAAGGTCGTAGTACTTTTTGGTCGCGACGTAGGGCGTGTGCGGCCGGAAGAAACCCACCGCGAGGAAGAACGGCCGATCGCGATGCGTCTCGAGGAGCTTGATCGCCTCGGTCGCGCCGATGCCGTCGGTCTGCTCGAGCTCGGAGCCGTCCATCTGTTTCCAGCTCACCGTGCCGCCGAAGCGCTCGGCGATCGGGACGTCCATCCGGAGGGAGAAAACCGAGGCCTCCTCCTTCTTGTCGCGGCCGAGCGGATTCACCACGACATCCCATGAAAAGGGATCGTCCAGGCCGGGCGTTCCAATCTGCCCTGGCACGCCGTAATGAAAAATCTTTCCGATGCGTCCGGTCCAGGAGCCATTTTGCCGGAAGAGCTGCGGCAGCGTGACCGCGTCCGGCTGGGTCTCGCGGGTGTTGGGCGACGTGCCGTAGACGCCGGCGGCGTTGCGGCCGATGTTGGCGAGGATGCGGGTGACATTGGGGCGCAAGCCGAGCAGGAAGGAACTGCGACTCGGACCGCACACCGGGTATTGGCAATACGCGTGCTCAAAGCGCACGCCGCGTTGCGCCAGTCGATCGATGTTCGGCGACTTGACCTGCGGATGGCCGTAGCAGCCGAGGTCGGTGTTGAGATCGTCCGCGATGATGAAGAGGACGTTCGTGCGGGCGCGGCCAACCTCAGCCGCCGCCACCGACGACACTCCGATCAACGCGAGCAAAACCAGGAATCGAGTGAGCATGGCGGGAAAAACGGGGTTACGGAACGATCCTGAACCAGAAGGTGAAGATTCTTTCCCTCGCCAGCCGATTCCGTCAAGCGCCCGCCCAAGCCGCCCCTCCGAGATAGTTGAGGCGCGCCGTAGCCTTGGCGAAGGCGGCCGGGCGCGGTCTGACCGCGCCCCGCTCACCTTTCTTTTGGCTCGGGCGCCTCGAATATTCCCGTAAACTTTCGGCATGCCCAAACGCACTCTCTCCCTCGGTTCCGGTGCCGGCACCTACCCCGCTTTGCGTCAGGCCGTCGAGGAGACGCTGCTGGCAGGTCAGAGAAAAATCGAGCGCGACAAGCTTGAGGTCTATTGGACGACCGGCCGGCATATCCATGAACATCTCCTGCACCACGAGGATCGCGCGGACTACGGCGACGAGGTCATCCCGCGGCTGGGCCACGATATCAAAGTCAGTGATCGCGTGCTCTATCGTTGCCTGCACTTTTTTCGCGCCTACCCAATTCCGGCAGCGCTGCCGGAATTGCTTTGGGCCCACTTTTGCGCGCTCCTGCGACTTGAAGACAGGGACCTGCGGGCCCGGCTTGCCGCGCAGGCAGTGAAGAGCGGCTGGACCTCGCGCCGGCTGGAGGAACGCGTTTCGGAAGTGCAGGCCAGCCTTGCGCCGGACCAAGCCGCCCCTGAGGAGGCGCCCGCGGTTGCCAACGTCGAGCGCCTCAAACCCAAATGCGGCACGCCGGGATTACACCTCATCGTCGATCGCGGCGAAGGGCCTGCAGTCGATCTGGGCTTCAATCTCTACCAGCCCCTCGCTTCCGACCAACTCCGCCGTTTCGAGCCGGGAGCCATCGTGCGGCTGGGCGACAGTCGCATCACGCGAGCCGAAGGCGCCGCCAAAACCGACCTTTTCACTTACTCGGCCACGATTACCCGGGTCGTCGACGGTGACACCCTGGTGATCGTCGTGGAAGTCGCCGCGGGCATTTTCCTCGAATTAAAATTGCGATTGCGCGGCATCGACTGTCCGGAAATGAGCACCGCCGAAGGGAAAGACGCCAAACGATTCGTCGATGGGCTGGTGGCCAGCGCCTCGGAGGTGACGGTGACCACGACCAAGCCGGACAAATATGATCGTTACCTCGCCGACGTTTTTCTCACGTCCAAAGAAGGGGAGAGCGTTTTTCTCAACAACGTCCTCCTCGCGAACGGCCACGCCGTCGCGAAAGACAGTTGGGAATTCGGCGACTGGGAAAAAGAACTTCTTCGCTGAAACCCGGGCTGTCAGCCGTGGCGCCGCCCCGGTTCTCAAAAGATTTCATGAGGAGGGCGTGTCCACCCGCCAGCGGGACTCGACTTCGGCCATCGTGATAGCCACGGCGGAGCGCGCGTCGGCGCGATCCATGCCGCGGTTCAGCAATCGGTCGTAGTCGGTGTGGGCGTGACGGATGCGCGCCCGCACGGCGAGGTCGATGGCCGCAGCGGCGAATTCCCGGGCCATGGCGGAGCGTCCCACCCGCCCGCTGTATTTCCGGCACGCGTGACCGGCGATCTCCGCCGCCGTCTGCGGCGGGCAACCCGGGAATCGCGCTCTGATCTGCGCCGTGAATTCCGTGACATACGTCTTGTCCTGTTCTTCCCGGACAACCGCGGCCCGCGCCCGGGCGCGTTCCCGGCTGGCTTCGTCGGTCAGGCATTCCTCCTCCGCGCGGGCGAAGGCTGCCGTTTCGACCAATAGCCCCTGGCGTTCGTAGCGGCCCCGCGACCGGCTGAACTGGACGACCACGGCCGACAACCCGGAATACTTCCGACTCCGGCGGGTCAGCGCCACATCGCCACGCGGGAGAAACACCAAGTGGTCGAGATCGGCGCACGCCATGCAAAGCGGCTTCTCCTTTTCCATCCGCAGCAGACTTCCCCGCAACAACTCCATGCCGCACTCCGCGCACGTGGCCTCCCGCACGACGGAGAAAACGACGAGATCGTCGCTCGGTTGGGCTTCTGATCCTGATGGGGACTTCATCGTGTTTTCCTCGCTCTCGGCTCCGATGACCTGGAAAGGCGTAGTGTCACCGAATAGGTGACACTACGCCTTTGGGACAAAGACCGGCATTATTTCTTTTCTTCATTCCTCAAGGCGCGGCCTTGCCCGCCAACTGGATTCCCAGTCCCCGGCAGATCGTCACGTCGTCGGTCCAAAAGCTCGCGACCTCCTCGAGCAGATAGTTCGCGATCGCCAGGTTTTGCCGGGCTCTCGCGGCCTGCACGGCTTCTTCCTCCGGGCGGGAAACGAGCGTCGCGCAGGTTCCCGTAATCGCCGCGACCAGAATGGTTGGAAAAAAGAGGTAACGCAGTTTCATAGGAGATGCTCTTGGCCGCTAATCGGCGGCCTTGTTCTTGTTGCGGCTGCAACCATGCGTCCGGCGGGAATCCAACGCAGGGAAATTCTCTCCTCCTCGCCCAACCAACTTGTCATCTATTAGATGACAAAACCGGCAAACGCTTGGGCGTCGTGCCCTTTGGCCCCGGCCCTGAGACCAGCCGCAACGGGGGCGGGTCTTTTTCCTCAGGGGGCATCTAATAAGTTCCGCTTTGTCATTCTGAGCGCCACCGAAAAATCCATCCGCTACCTGGCCTCCCAAGGCGTGATGCCGGTGGCCGCCGCTAGGCGCAGTCGCTGTGGGCCGACGACGCCTACAGGGGAATCCCGGCGCTGGCGGAGATGGGCCGGCTCACCGGCAATCGCGCGTGGTGCGACGATGCGGTGAGCATTGTGCTGACGATGACGTCGCCACTTTTCGATCCGACCAAGGGGCTCTACCTCCACGGTTGGGATGCGAGCGATCCAAGCGCGCCGCGATTCTATTGGGGGCGGGCGACGGGATGGACGGTCCTGGCGATGTGCGATCTGCTGGACGTGCTGCCCTAGGATCATCTGGGCTATGAAAAAGCACTGGCGCAATTGCGCACGACACTGTGCAGCGTGGCGGAGGACCAATCCGGCAGCGGTTTCTGGCACCAGGTGGTGGATCGCAACGATTCTCACCTGGAGACATTGGCTACCGCGATGTTCACCTATGGCATCGCCCACGCCGTCCACTAGGGTTGGATCAGCCCGGTCAACTACGGCACGATCGGCGCAGGCCGGTTGGATTGCGCTCAGCACGAGAATCAACGCGCAAGGCCAGGTGGAAGGCACATGCGTCGGCACCACCTACGCGAGCGACCAGGTCTACTATTACAACCGCCCGGCGAGCGTGACGGCGCTGCACGGCTACGGCACGACCATGCTGGCTGGTGTCGAGAGGATCAAAATGCTGTAGAACCCGGCCTTCACGATCGATTACAAGCTGCGCACCTATCACTACGTCCCGAAGGACGGCGGACCGACGAGCTACCGGAAACACCGGTGCGGCCAGGCCGCGATTTCGTCCACGCCCGCTGACGGTCCGCGCCAAAGATAATCTGGACCAAAAAAAAGCAGGCTTCACGCTGCGCGCATGATGGCGAAGGCGTGTTCGTCGGCATCGAGACGCCCGACGAAGCCGCACTCGCCGAATGCAACAAGCGCCAGAACCAAAAGCGCGACCTAATCGCCGATGTGAATCGCATGCAGCGCGCGGGATTGCAGGTTCCAGGCGGCTTCATCCTCGGTTTTGACAGTGACTCTCCATCCTTTTTTCAGCGAGTGCGCACTTTCCTGCGCGAGTACCGCGGCCCCGAATTGCCCTCGGGGTGTAAGCCTCGAGCCAGGGTACTGCGGCAGGTCTGGGAACTGGGCGTTTTCCATCGGTGATTGACCGAACTTTCCGGAATGAGGTACGCTGCGCCGGTGCCGCTCAAGCGACCTTTCCTCAAGTGGGCCGGGGGTAAGACAAAGTTGGTGCCGGCCATCCGGGAATTCGTGCCGGCGGGTACCAGGCGGCTGATTGAACCGTTTATCGGCAGCGGTGCCGTCGCGCTTAATCTCGCGCTCCCGATGGCCATCCTGGCCGACGCCAACGCCGACCTAATTTCCGTCTACCGTGAATTGCAGCAGGGTGGGGAAAAATTCGTCGCGGCGTGTGCCGCACTCTTCACGCCGTCGGCCAACGAGTCCGCCGTTTATTACACCCGGCGCGCCGAGTTCAATGCGAGCTCGAACCGACGACGCAAAGCCGGCCTCTTTATCTATCTCAACCGACATGGATACAACGGCCTTTGCCGGTACAACGCCAGCGGCGGTTTCAACGTGCCGTTTGGCCGTTACAAAGCACCGCGTTTCCCGCGGGACGAGCTACACGCCTTTCACGCGGTGCTGCAGAACTGCGAACTCCGGCATGCCGATTTTCGCGACGTGCTCGCCGAGGCCGGTGAGGGCGATTTTGTTTACTGCGATCCCCCTTACGTTCCGGCCAGCGCGACGGCCAATTTCACGGCGTATGCGAAAGGCGCCTTCGGAAAATTGGAACAAGCGGATCTCGCGGCCTGTTGCCGCGTCGCCGCGCGACGCGGCGCCACGGTCGTACTTTCCAATCACGATACGCCAGGCACGCGCGCCCTCTACGCTGACGCCGATCAGCAGCGGGAACTGCTCGTGGGACGCCGAATAAGTTGCCACGCCGCCAACCGCGGCGCCGCCCGTGAGTTGCTCGTCGTCTATCGGCCTTCACGTCTGCTGGTCTGAGGCCGCCGCGAGGCAGCACCCACCGCAACACTCCTCGTTTCCCTGAGAAAGAATCAGGCGAGCTTGTAGTTCCGCCTTAAGGCGGAAGGATTGAATTGCCCGGATTCCGCCTGAAGGCGGGACTACGAGCATAACCGCAAATCTCGCCCGACCCCCGCCCGGAGCGACATTGCCATCGCGGAGACGATGCAAGCGGATTTGAATTAGTTCCGTGTCGATGCTTTACAGCTCGGAAGCCAACCCCTTCGTCCCTTTCTTCCACGCATGAAAGCTGCCTCTCTACTCCTGCTCGCGTCAGCCAGCCTCCCTTTCGCCGGTTTCGCGGCATCCGCCGCGGGCACACCGCCGATCAAACTCATGGTGCTCGATCCCGGCCACTTTCACGCCGGGTTGCTGCAGAAAACCATGTACCGGCAGATCGATCCCATGGTCTTCGTCTATGCCCCCGACGGTCCCGACGTGCTCGACCACCTGAAGCGGGTCGATGGCTATAATCAGCGGGTCGACAAGCCGACCCACTGGCAGGCCACGGTCTACCGCGGTCCGGATTATTTTGAGCGATTGCTGAAGGAAAAACCGGGCAATGCCGTCGTCATGTCCGGCAACAACCGCGGCAAACCCGGGCGGATCAAAACGCTCGTGGAGTCCGGTATTCATGTTTTCGCCGACAAGCCGGTGATTATCGATCCCGCCGGCTTCGAAACGTTGCGGCAGGCCTTTGCGGCCGCACAACAGAAGGATGTCGTGCTTTACGACATCATGACCGAGCGGTCCGAAATCACGACAATGCTCCAGCGCGAGCTGGCGCAGATGCCCGATCTCTTCGGCCAATTGGAGACCGGTACCCCGGACAATCCTGCCGTCCTGATGGAAAGCGTGCATTTCTTCTACAAGTCCGTCTCGGGCGTAGCCCTCAAGCGTCCCGCGTGGTTCTTCGACGTGGCCCAGCAGGGTGAAGGCATGGTCGACGTCGGGAGCCACTTGGTCGATTTGGTCCAGTGGGAATGCTTTCCGGAAAAGGTCGTCGATTACGCCAAGGATATCCAAGTGCTCTCGGCCCGGCATTGGCCCACGCCGATGACGGCGGCCCAGTTCGCCACCGTGACGGGTCTCGGAACTTTTCCCGAATTTCTCAAAGGCAGCGTGCAAGGCCCCGTGTTGAACGTGTACGCCAACGGGGAAATGAACTACCGCATCAAGGGCGTCCAAGTGCGGTTAACGGCCAAATGGGACTATGAAGCACCGAAGGGATCAGGCGACACGCACTACTCCATTCTGCGGGGCACCAAATGCCATCTGGTCATCCGGCAGGGACCAAACGAAAATTATCAGCCGACCCTGTATATCGAAGGAGCGCCCGACACCGACCCGGCGAGTCTCATCAAGGCGTTGGACGGCGCGATCTTTCGACTCCAGTCACGACACCCCGGGGTGGACATCAAGCCGCTCGCCCGTTCATGGCAGATCGTGATTCCGTCGAAATACGACGATGGCCATGAAGCCCATTTCGCCGAGGTGACGGAACGCTTCCTGAAGTACATCGCCACCGGTGAAATGCCGGCGTGGGAAGTGCCCAACATGATCGCGAAGTATTATACGACCACCAAGGCGCTCGAACTCGCGCGGCAGGGAAAATAGCGACGGCGGCATCGGCCGTGTTCCGCCGAGTAACGATCCTCGGGGCAGCCCCGCGGCATTGAACCCAACCAAAGCCAACATGAAATATCCTGATTCTATTGAGAGTGCGACCGCCCTCGGTCGCGTCCGGCTTAGCGATCGAGGACGGTCGCGCTCCCAGCAAACCAAGCCGCCGCAAACTTCGGGGTATCGGACCCAAAGCGAATGAAGCACTCCTCCTCTTGTTTTCTCCTTTGGTTGACGCTCGCGGGTCTCAACGCGACCCGCGCGGATGTTATACCCGGTCCGCTGTTCTCGGACGGGGCCGTGCTGCAGCGGGACAAGCCCGTGTCGGTCTGGGGCAAGGCCGACCGGGGAGAAAAGATCGTGGTCACGTTTGCCGACCAGCGCCGCGAAACCACGGCCGATGCCGATGGACGCTGGGTGATTTTGCTCGATCCTCTGGCAACCTCGGGCGTCGGCGCCAACTTGATCATCGCGGGCAAAAACACGGTCACACTCCACGACGTGGTCGTGGGGGAAGTGTGGCTCTGCTCCGGCCAGTCGAACATGGAATTTGCGGTCAGTCGCACGACCCAAGCGAAACAGGAAATAGCCGCCGCTCATTTTTCCCTGCTGCGCCAGGTGAAAATCGCCCGGGCGGTCGCGGAAAACCCAACCGACGACGCCAAGACCACCGGTTGGAAGTCCGCGACGCCGGAAACCGTTGGCGAGTTCACCGCCGTGGGCTATTTCTTCGCCCGCGACCTTCACCTGAAACTCGGCGTGCCCATCGGTCTCGTGCACAGTTCCTGGGGCGGCACGCCCGTGGAATCGTGGATGAGTCCCGCGGCCCTCGCGAGTGACTCCGCCTTCAAGGTGGTCTTCGAGCGGTGGCAACAAACGGTCGCCGCCTATCCGCGGGCCAAGGAAGCCTACGAACCCTTGCTGGCCGCGTGGTCCACCGCCGAAGCCGCCGCGAAGGCCAAGGGTTCCCCCGCGCATGATGCGTATCTGAAAAAAAATCCGCGGCCCCGGGCCCCGCGTGGACCCGGCGATCCGTGGACGCCCACCGGATTGTTCAACGGCATGATCAATCCGCTTCTCCCCTACGCGGTGCGCGGGATCCTTTGGTATCAAGGCGAGAGCAACGCCGAGCGGGCGTCGGAATACCATGCGCTCTTCGCCAAACTCATCACCTCATGGCGCGCGCACTTCGGGCAGGGCGACGTCCCCTTCTACTGGGTCAGCCTCGCGAACTACAAACCCGTCGAAGATCAGGGCGGCCGGACATACGCGTTCCTGCGCGAAGCCCAGACGCAGACGTTGTCTTTGCCGAACACCGGTCAGGCCCTGGCCATCGACATCGGGGACCCAAATGACATTCATCCGACCAACAAACAGGAAGTCGGACGCCGGTTGGCGCTGCTCGCGAAACATCGTGTCTACCACATCGTCGGCGACGACACCGGACCGACGTTTGCGAGCGTAACGCGCGAAGGCAATGCGCTGCGCGTCCGCTTCACCCACGGCAGCGGCGGTTTGATCGCGCATGACAAACCCTTGCAGTCGCTCGAAATCGCGGGCGCCGATCGGGTCTATCAACCGGCCACGGGCGTCATCGATCGGGACAGCCTGCTGGTGTCCTCGCCAGCCGTGAAGCAGCCGGTCGCGGTTCGCTACGCCTGGCAAAACGCCCCCGAAGCCAATCTCTACAACGGCGCTGGACTGCCGACGGTACCGTTTCGCTCGGACAACTGGTAATGGTCGCCAGGGCGCTGACCCCGGTCCCGCCTCGGCGGGGCCGGCTATAAATCGCCCTTACCGCCCGGAGGGCACTTCGTAGATTTCGAGGAGCGCAGCGCCAGTCGTGCCGGCTCCGGCACCCACTTGAATCGTGTAGGAGCCGGCGGGCAACGTGGTGAGCACCGCGGCATCCTTGCTGCCGGAGGCCAGCGGGAACGCCCCGGCGCTGGCGGCGGCCGTCGAAAGCTGCGAAGCGCCCGAATTCCAGTTGTCGTTCCGACCCAATTCACGGCCGGAGCTATCGAAGAGCACGATGTTGGGATCGGTGGCAAAAGTGCTGGTGCTAAAGCCCGTCAGGCCCGGGCCCACCGCCCGCAGCAACATCTGCGACGAACCGGTCCCCGCAATGGCGAAACCGCTGATCAAGGCGGACGAACCCTCGCCCGTCGCTCCGTGACTGGAAATGTTCACCAGCCGTGAATCATTGCCGGTGCCAGCATCATAGATTTCGGCGAGCGCGACCCCGCTGCGGCCCGTGGTCTCCTTGACCTGAACGGTGTAGATTCCCGGCGACAGCGTGACGAGCGCGGCGCTATCCGCACTGCCGACCACAAGGGGGAAAGCTCCCGTGCGCGCCGCGGCCTGCGCCAAATCGGGCGACCCGGACCAACCTTGGTTAACGGCCACTCGGCGGCCGGCCGCGTCAAAAACTTCGAGACTGGTCCCGATGAGGGCATCGCTCACTCCAAACGCCTGCAGCGCCGGGCCGATCGCGCGAACCAGCATGGGGCGCGCCTCCGAGCCAGCCACCGCGAAACCAAGGACCAGGGGACTGTCGGCGGTCACATTCCCCCGCGTCGACAAGTTGACGAGCCGGGCGGACTCGTTCACCGACCCGGCCGTTGCCTCCGTCGGCGAAACGTCAGGCGCGCTCACATCCGCTCGCGACCCGGTCACGGACGTCGGGCCGGAAACCTTCAAATCACCCACCGGGGCAACGGCGATCACCGGAGCCGCCGCACGGGCCGGGATGGTCGCATTGATTTCAGCATCGCCCAATGACTCACTGGCCGAAACCGGGCTGGCGAAATTGAATTCCCGCATCGCCTCAAAAATACCCGACGACGTGCCACCCGAAGACGGCGCGAGCCCCCGCACCCGAACATAAAACGTACCGCTCGACGGCAGCGCGGGGACCGACACCTGCCAATTGGCCGTGCCCGCCACGCGGCTGCCCGTTCCCAAGCGGCTCCAGGTGCGGCGATCGGAAGACTGCTCGAAAGCTGTCGCGGAGAGTTCTCCGCCGGTTCCCGTCCGGCTCCACGTGACCGTCGTGCGATTCGCACTCACGCTGAGCGTCTGCGTTGCCGTGCTCGTCACGGACAGGCGCGCCAGGCTGATTCGCGAAATGCCGCCAACATTTACGAAACCGCCACCAATGACCAATCGGCCGTCCGGCTGGAGGGCCAAGGCGGTGACGCCACCGCTCGGTCCCGGGTTGAAACTGGTGTCAACCGAGCCGTTGGCATTGAGCCGGGCGAGCCGGCTGACGGATGCGCCGGACAAAGTCAGGAAGTCACCGGCGACAATCAAGCCGCCATCTGACTGCAGGGTGAGCGCGTTAAAGGACGCCGAGCCGCTGCCAATCGTCGGAAAAGTTGGATCGGCCGAACCATCAGTATTAACCCGCGCAAGAATATGCCGGACACCGCTGCCCTCGCTGATCGTGACCACGCGACCGTCCGCCTGCACCACGATCGAACGCACCGCCAAGCCCCCAAGGGTCCCCGGCGAGGTGAAGCTCGGGTCGAGCGAACCGTCGTCATTCAGCCGCACCAAGCTGTTGCGGCTCTGTCCGCCCACGGTGGTGAACGAACCACCGACCAGAATCTTCCCGTCTGGCTGCAGCGCCAGCGCCAGCACCGACGCGTTAACGTTCGGATTGTACGCCGGATCCAGCGAGCCATCCCCGTTGAAGCGCGCGATCCGATTGCGGGCCACGCCCCCGAGAGTGGTAAAGGCGCCGGCCACAATGGCCCGACCATCGGGCAGCGTCAGCATCGCGTTAACCGCACCGTCGGGGCGCGGCTGAAACACAGAGCTGACCGAGCCGTCGTCATTGAGGACAGCGAGATTGCGCGCGCCAACGCCACCAATGGTGCCGAAACTGCCGCCGACCATGATGGATCCACTCGGCTGCAAACCGGTGAAACTGCCCGCGATCAGGACCGTTCCATCCGGCCGGGCCGCCAAGAAGGAAACCCCACCATTTAGGTTGGGGTTGAAATTCAAATCCAGCGAGCCATCGCCGTTGACGCACGCCAAATGGTTGCGGGCGACAGCCACGCTGGTACCGCTCGGCTGGAACGTCGTGAAGACGCCGCCCAGCAAGACGGAGCCGTCGGACTGCAAGGCGAGGGTCGTTACCGCCCCGTTGGCATTGGGGTCGAATGAGAGATCGCACGCGCCATCGGAATTGACCCGGACGACGTTATTCCGGGTGATCGGGCTCGACGCGGTGCGCCCCGTGACATTGGGCTGCACGGTGGAAAATGCCCCGCCCACGACGATCTGGCCGAGGGGAGTCGCCACCAGCGTATTGACCGGCCCGTTCAAGTTGGGGTCGAAGTTTGAGTCGACCGTGCCGTCGGGGTTAAGCCGGACGATGTAATTGCGAGTCGCAATCAGCGTCAGGCTGTTCGACTGCACGACCGAGAAGGTCCCGCCGGCGATGACTTTCCCATCACCCTGAATCGCGAGCGCAGTGACGCTGGAGTTCGGGATGGTGGCGTAGTTGGTGTCGACCGTACCGTCCGTGTTCACCCGCGCGATATACGCCCGCGCCGTGGGCACCGCCACGCCCGCCGGCGTGAAGCCGGAGAACGTGCCACCGACCACGACTTTGCCGTCGCTCTGGGCGACAATGGCATTAATCCGGGAATTGAAGTTCGGGTCGTAATTTCCGTCCAACGTCCCATCGGCATTGAGCCGCGCGATCCGGTTGCGGGTCACGCCACCCACCGCCGTAAAGTTACCGACAATGATAACCCGATCATCCGGTTGGACGACGATTCCCGTCACGACTCCGTTGGGACTCGGATAAAAATCAGGAAACAGCGCGCCGGAACTCGAGAATCGCGCCAAATTGATACTGTTCGGATTGCTGAGGCTGGCGAAGGCCCCGCCCAGTATAACGCTGCCGTCACTCCGCGCCGCCGCGGCATTCACTTCACCAACGATCGGCGGATTTGGGCCGGGGTTGAACGCGGTCCGGAAGGTGCCATCGCGATTGAGCCAAGCGAAGCCCGCGAGTTGGGAAGCCACCAACGTTCCATTCGGACGAATGACCACGGCATTGACGATGCCGTCGGTCGACAGCACGGAACTGAAACTGGCATCCGGCGTTCCTTCCGCGCTGAAGCGCGCGATGTTTAAGCTCTTGGCCCCGCCAAGGTCGCTAAAAGTTCCCACTGCGATCACTTTCGAATCCGCCTGCACCGCCAGCGCCTTGATTTGGCCGCCGGCCGCGCCGCCCGCATCAGTACTGAACGCCGGGTCGAGCGTGCCATTGGCATTGAGCCGAAGGAGCGAACGGCGCGGCACGCGGGCCGGGCTGCCAACGGGCTGCAGCGAAACAAAATTGCCGCCGATGAGCAGCTTGCTATCTGCCATCTGAAAAATTGAATCAACGCGATTACCGGCCTCCTCGCTGAGATCGAGATCGAAGGTCGGGTCGACGCGCCCATCCGTATTCAGGCGCGCCACATACTTGCGCAACGTCCAGTTGGTGTCGCCGTTCGGGGTCAGCGTGGTGAAGGCCCCGCCGATGATCAGTTTTCCGTCGGCCTGCTGGACCATCGCGAAGATATTGCCGTCGGCGTTCGGGTCGAAGGTCAAATCCAATGAGCCATCGGCATTGAGCCGGGCAATGCGATTACGCCTCGGCGGCGTGAAAATCGGCGTCGGCTGCAAGCCGGTGAAAGCTCCGGCGATGATTATCTTGCCGTCGGACTGGACGACGATCGCGTTGACTTGGGCGGTCAGATTCGGATCGAACGTCGGATCCACCTTTCCGTCGATCCCCACTCGCGCGATATTGTTGCGCAGAACGCTCGGCTCCGTGGACGTCTTGGTCGGCTTGCCCGCGGCGAAGGCCGCAGTGTTCGCCGTCACTTCATTCCCACCGTTGGGCGTAAAGGCGAGGAAGGTTCCTCCAATGAGGATCCGCCCGTCGGGCTGGACGGCGATCGCGGTCACGCTCGAGTTCGGCGTGGGATCGAAGCCCATGTCGACGGAGCCGTCGGCATTGAGGCGCACGATATTGGATCGGCTGGTCGATGTCGCATCCTTGAACGGCTTCAAGTTCGAAAAAGATCCCCCGACCAAAATCCGGCCGTCCGACTGTAAGACCAGCGAGCCGACCTGACCATCGATGCTCACATTAAATTCGGAATCGACCGTGCCATCCGCGTTCAGCCGCGCAAGGTGCTCGCGCGTATCGGTGCCAATCGTCGTAAAAACACCTCCGATAATAGCCTTTCCGTCCGGCTGGAGCGCCATCACCAGCACCCGCTCATTCAGGCTGGGGTTGTAAGTCGGGTCCACCGAGCCATCGGGGTTGAGCCGGGCCAGATAATTGTGCGTGCTGCCACCGACGCTGGTAAACGAACCTCCGATGAGGACCTTGCCATCCGGCAGGACGAGCGAGGCCAGCGGGCGCCCGCCGGTATCAATTTGAAAGGTGGCATCGAGCGAGCCGTCCGGATTGAGCTGGGCCAGCCGGTTGCGGAGGATCGGCGTCCTCGAACCCGGGGGCTGGGCGGCGGTGAAGAACCCGCCCACGATCAGCTTGCCGTTGGGATGAAACGCAATCGCGCTGACACTGGAGTTGACGCCGGGATTGAAGCCTTGATCCAAGGCTCCGTCCGGATCGAATCGAGCGAGGTAGTTGCGCGTCGCGGACGGGGCGCCACGCGACGAGACCGTGGTAAACGAGCCACCCACCACAATGCCTCCATCTGGCTGAACGGCGATGACCGTCACATTGCCATAGGCGTTGGAGCTAAAACCCGGGTCGATGGTGCCGTCGATATTGAGCCGGACTAAATGCTGTCGCGGCGTCGGGGTAATCTCGAGCGGGGCGTTGGGCGTCGTGCCATTCGCGCTATACCGGTTCGCAAAATCCGAGGGTAAATCGGCCCAGGCACTGACCTTAAACTGCTTCATGACGTCGGCCGCCCACGCGTTGAAAGTATTTTGACCGGCGGCCGTCGTAAGACTCACCCCAGAGTGGGTCTGCTGAAAGAAATCGATGAGTTTCGAAAAGGCGTCGGAGCCCGCCAAAACCAAGTCATTGTTGCCCGGCGGACGGAGCGCGGTGAAAAAGCCGCCGACCAAAATTTTGCCGTCGCGCTGAACCGCGATGGTGTTGACGCCGTTGTCGGCGTTGGGATTGAACTCCGAATCAACCGTGCCGGACGGATTGAGCCGGGCGATGCGATTGCGATTGGTGCTTTCGTTCGCACCATTGGCCTGGAAGCGGGTGAAGCCACCACCGACCAGAATTTTGCCATCCACATGACTGGCGAGCGCCATAACCTGGGAGTTGGGATTCGGATTAAAACCCGCGTCGAGCGAACCGTCGACATTGAGCCGGAGGATATAATTGCGGGTCGTGGCGGCGGTCGCGCCATTGGCCTGCACGCTCGTAAAGCTGCCGCCGACGACAATGCGCCCGTCGGCCTGAAGGAGGAGCGCGTAGACTTGCGGCAGGATCTGGCCCCCAAGATTTGGATTGAAGGACTCATCCAGCGAACCATTCGAATTGAGGCGGGCGATCCGGTTTCGCGTCGTGGGCGTCAAGGCCCCGTTTGGCTTCAAACTGGTGAATTCGCCCCCGATGATGATCTTCCCGTCGGGCTGAAGCAGCACCGCCCGCACCGGGCCATTGGGGTTGGGATCGAAAGTCTCATCGACCGCACCGCTGGGATCAAATCGGGCAAAATGGTTGCGCCCGATGTTGTAGCCCGTCCCGCGCCGAAATGCCGAAAACTGCCCGCCGACCAGGAACTTGCCATCGAGCTGGGTCACCAACGCGAAAATGTTGCCGTCTACATTTGGATCGAATCCGTCCACGGCAGACGGCGTCTGAGCGACGGCGGCAGTCAGGAGGGCAAACGCGAAAAAAAATGGGCGCACTAGAGACCGGAAAGGCAACGCGAGGAGCATGTAGGGAATGAGGCGTAAGAGCGAAACGGTCTAGAGGGCTGCAGGCAAGGGAAACGACGCTGGGGTTCGAGGTTCCTCAAAGCAAGCGGCGGCTCGCAAATTGGGCGTTTTTTAGGTCGAAAGGGGCAAGAAGCATCGAGCTTGGGTAAGAGTGCGACTGGGGGAACCGGTTCCGTAAAATACACCTGCGTCTCTCCGGACGGAGCCTAGCGCGCTCTGGCTGGGGGGGTCTGAACCTTTATTTTCCACGAAAACACGCTCCGGCGCCGCCGGATTATGACACGCCAACGAGCTCGGAAACCGGGAGACTTTCCCGCCTAGCCGGGGTTCGCCGCAGAGATCAAATCGCCGCCGGGCTTGCGAAATGCCGTTCCGAACGCATGCTGCGCCCCGCTATGAAATTCCGCCCCACCCTCGTTCTCATGTCCTTGTTCTCGCTTCTCTTCGGTTTGGCAAAAGCCGAGGCCCTAAAAATTGGCGATCAGGCCCCGGTAATTTCCGGGGTCACCGACGCCGGCACCACGCTGAACCTCGGCGACGTCTACAAGAAAAATAATTACACCCTCGTCTGGTTCTATCCGAAGGCCCTGACCGGCGGCTGCACCAAACAGGGCTGCTCGCTCCGCGATGCCGGCGCCGAGTTGACCAAGAAAGGCGTGGCCGTGGTCGGAGTCAGCGTCGACGCCGTCGAAAAGCAAAAGGAATTCAAGGAAGTGAACCACTTCCCGTTCCCGCTGCTGGCCGATACCGACAAGAAGGTGATCAAGGCTTTTGGCCAGAACTCGTTGGTGGTCGCCAGCCGTGAGGCCTATCTGGTCAACCGGGAAGGCAAAGTCGTGTATCACGACGAGAAGCAAACCGACAAACAGGCCGAGATGGTGCTCGCGTTTTTGAATTCGCAAAAGGGCTGAACGCCGGCCAACCGGAACATTTTTCCGGGAGCGCGTGGCTGACACGCGCTCCTTTTTTGTGTCCGCGGGACGCGGTCATCGCGCCCACACCGGCGCTACAGCTCGTCGTCCGGACTCGAACTGAGCGCAGAGGCGCGGGGATCTTCCCGCACGCGGGCAAGCCAGTCCAAAATCAGCGGGTCGCCCGCCGTGGCCTCCATCGGCCAAGGTGCCGCCACGAGATCGATGAGATGCAAGGAGCCTTCCGGCGCGCGCACGAAATTTCGCGCGTGCAAATCCCCCACCAGCCACGCCCGTCCGCCCAGGAAGAACAGCCGCGGATGGTCCCGGTTCGCCCGCAGGAACCGCGACGGGATTTCGATCAAGCCCTCTGGCAATCGGGTCGACATGTCATCACCCTGCGGCAGCGGCTCACCGAGGGTCTGCTTGGCCACAATGATCCCTTCGGGCGTGGCCGCCACGACTTCGGTCGCCATGCCGCCCAGCGCATGAATGAGCAGAAGCTTCTCCAGCAACGCGCCGTAGGTGCCGAGTCCGGCCTCGGCCAGCAACCGCGACTCGTGGCCCCCGCGAAAGCCAAACGCGCTTCCGATTTTCTTTTCCTCGCGCGGGAGATAGAATTTGTAGACGGAACCATCCGCTTCGGCCGCGAAAGCCCACGCTTCCACGCCGCCACCGACCCGGCGCAGGAGCGCGTTGGATTCTTCGAGCGGATTTTCCACATCCGCCGCAAACCCGAAATCCTCCAGTCGCCGCAGCGGGAGGAGCGCCCGCCAGACCCGGATGGCGTCACCCAACGCGGCCCATTCGGCGCCCGCGGACTCGAGCAGACTTACTTCGTCTTCCGCAAGGAGGACGAGATCGCGGTCTGAATCTGCGCGGAGACCGCATTTTTCTGCCGCCGCGCCGAGGCCAGCGAGCGCCGCCAATCGTCGCTCGTGATCGTCTTGAAGAGCGGCTCGGTCGCGGACGGGCGGGTGACTGCGTCCGCGGATGCGGGTGGGTTTTCCGGTGAAGGTATCGTGCATGAATCCGCCATGGCCAAAATTCGATCCCCTCACGGTGAAAAGCAAAGTCCTTTTGCCCACAATCTATTCGCAGGCCCCCGGATCGGCTTTGTCATCCATTAGATGACAAATACCCCCGACGCTCCTGCGGGAAATCAAAACCCGGTTTGTCATCTAATGGATGACAAACCCGCGCAGGCTCCGCCGCCAGCACCCCACCCGGCCGCCACCGTCGCGCGGGCGCGCGTGCCGCTCACAGCGCGGCGAGCATCCCGCCGTCAACGGCCAGGATTTGCCCGTTGACGAAGTCCGAAGCCCGCGAGGCGAGGAACACTGCCGCGCCCACCAGCTCCTCCGGTCGTCCCCACCGGCCCGCCGGGGTGCGCTTGCACACCCACGCGTTAAACTCGGCGTTCTCCACCAGCGGGCGATTGAGCTCGGTTAGAAAATAGCCCGGCGCGATGCCGTTCACCTGCAGGCCGTGCTTCGCCCACTCGACCGCCATGGCCCGCGTCAACATTTTCAATCCGCCTTTGGCCGACGCGTAGTTGGCAATCGTCGGGCGGGCAACGTCGCTCATCAGGGAGCAGATATTGATGATCTTGCCGGCGCCACGGGCAATCATCCGCGGGCCGACCGCGCGGGCGACGAGAAACGCGCTCGTCAGATTTCCGTCGATGACCGCCCGCCATTGCTCCTCCGTCATCTCGGCGAGCGGGGCGCGGCGATGAATCCCCGCGTTGTTGACCAGAATGTCCAGCGGCGCCACTTCGGTTTCGATCCGAGCCACTTCCCGCTGGGCCGCCGCGCCGTCCGTGACGTCGAAGACCGCCGTTTCCACCCGCACGCCCTCGGCCCGCAAGGTGGCGGCCGCTCCCGCCAGTTTCTTGGCGTCGCGCCCATTGAGGACCACCGTCGCCCCCGCCTGCGCAAGTCCGCGGGCGATGGCGAAACCAAGACCCTGACCCGAGCCCGTTACGAGCGCCGTGCGCCCATGCAGGTCAAAAAGTGGATTTCCTTCAGCCATGCCCGACGCTGCGCCACATCCACCCCGCGAGGCAACGCCGATCAAATTTATCGACGGGCGCTTACTTGAATTTGTCCCGCATCGCCTGGATGCCGGGAATCTTGGCCATCAAATGTCGATGCGGCGGCTCGAAATATTGCACCAGCGAACGCTGGTGTCGGCCCACCAGAATCGTGAAAACGTAGCCTTCGTGGCCGGGCGCACGCACCGTCGGATGATAGCCGTGGTCCACCAGAAAGGTATCGCCGTGCCGCGTCATCACGACCTTGGGCGCGCGGCCACCTCCTTCGGAATCGTATAAAAACTGCGCGCCAAAGCCCGACTCCGGCCGATAGCGGTAGTGGTAGATTTCCTCAAAATCGGTTTCCTGCGGCGGCCGCTCGGTGTCGTGCTTGTGCGGCGGATAGCCCGACCAGCAACCCTCATCGCCGTAGAGTTCGCTGACCAGCAGCCGCCCGGCCCGGCCCGCCGCATTCTGACCGAGGATGTGAAAGATGCGCCGTCGCGAATGCGTGGCGGGAGAACCGATATCGACCATGTCGACCTCGGCAGGGGTGATGCGAAACGGCGCAAAAGGTTGCTCGCACCGGCCACCCGCGACGGCGACTTCCGTGCCGTCACGCAAGGCCCGGACGGTCACCCGCCGACTCGTCCCGCAATAAACCGAATCCGCCGGCCCGGCCCAAATGTTCGCGCGCCGGCCAACATTCTTGAAGACCTGCGCTCCCGCCGCGATTTCGGCGCGGCCCGAGAGCACGACACCCAACAGTTCGCAGCCCGGCACCGTGAGCGTCCGGGATTCCCCCGCCGCGAGCCGCAGCAGGTTAAAATAACTCAACGTCACGCCGTCGCGGCCGGGTGTGGCAATGGGTTGGTTGCGGTTGTCCCGCGCACGAATGAGATTGGTCATGAAAGAATTCCCCCGGGCGCCGCGGTTTAACCGCCCATTTTCTCGAGCCGCGCGGCCACGTCGGCGCGCAACCGGTCGACATGCTGAAGCGCAAACTCCCTCGGTGAAAGCGCGTCGTTGGCGACCAACGGGGTGAGGTCGACCGCCCAGGTGACCGCCGTCGCCCGATCGACGGCGTGGGACGTGTGAAAGGTGGCATTCGCAGCGCGCCTTCCAAGGGTCGCGATGTCGTAGCGCTTGCCGCCGGTTATTTGGGAATCGAAGACTTGGATCAGTTCGAGCGCCAGGTCGGGTCGCGCACTGGCGTCGAGGCCCACCTTGTCGGGGTCGACCAGCCAATCGAGTCCGCGCCAACCTTCGCAGCCCAGCACCTGCCGAGGGCGCGCGTCGCGAGGCAGGGTTCGCAGGGCCTCGATGCAGCGCAGGAAAACCCCGACATGCGTGTCATGCTTGTCCGCCGGTTGGTGCAAGTAGACCACTTCCGGTCGGCACGCCGCGAAGATCGCGATCAGATCGGCGCGCACTCCGGCGTGACCGGCCTGTTTCACGTCGGAGCTGGGATGGGCGAGTTGCAGCTGAAGATTGTAGCGGCCGAGCGCCGCCGCCTGCCGCTGCTCGTCCCGCCGCACTTTCTGCATCTCGACATCCGTCATCGCCGCGAAGCGTCCACTCCGCGGTGAGCCCGCACCGCTCGTAACCACGACCCCCGTGAAATGTTTGTCCGCCCGCCCGTAACACTCGGCGATGCCGGCGTGGGCCATGATTTCAATGTCGTCCTGATGGGCCACCACGCAAAGGTGCGTGGTCCGCGCGAGAGCCTGATCCGGTGTCATCGGGCCGCTGGCGGGAACAAACACGTCGGCGTCAGGACGAGAAAATTTCATGCGGAAAAAATGGTGGGGAGAAGAATCGCTGGCAGCTTGCGGCGGATCAAGGGGTCGGACCAGCGCGAAGTGGTGCTCGAGGGCGGTGTCCGCGTGCAGCTGAAAGTTGAGAACTGAAAGCTGAAAGCGATGAACGCCGGGGCGAAATCGCTCTTTTTGGGCTGGGTTCGAGGCAAACTGATCCGTGACTCCCCATTCGCGGTCTACACCGCAGTTAATTTTTTGCCTGCCTTGGCTTTCAACTTTCAACCTTCAACTCTCAACTGAATTTTTCCGGCTTAGCCCCACAAGCGCGCGGGATATTTTCCCACCCGCACCAACTCGGCGAGGGCGGCCCGTACTCGGGGCCCATCCTCGCGATAAGTGACCCCAAACCAGCTGCTTTCGGTCGGCAAAATCCGGACCCGGGCCTCCCGGCGCGCGATCATCGCCGACACCGCCGTCGGAAGATAATACTCGGCTTTCAGGGGATCTGGCGGGGGTGCCGCAGCTCCATGCTGGGCGGTGAGGCCGGTGAAGAATTCTCGGAATTGGACGTCCAGCCGCGCGAGAACCGCGGGAGTGAATCCCCAGCAATTCATGGAAACAAATTCGTCGCCGGCGAACCGCCTGCCGGGACCGACTTCCGCCGGCGTGATACTCGTCTGCTCCACGATCGATTTCAGCCCGCCGTCGCGGCCGACCGCGCAAACTCCCCGCGACACCCCACCGTGCTCGGACAACGTCCGGGCCAGCTGGAAGCCCACCATCGCCATTTCGTCGTCCCGCGCCGCACGAAGAAAGTCCGCCAGTTTCACGAAAGAATCCGCGCCATAAAAATCGTCGGCGTTGATCACGGCGAAATTCTCCCGCACCGCGTCGCGCACACACCAGGTGGCGTGCCCCGTGCCCCACGGCTTTTCGCGGGCCGCCGGCCGGACAAATCCCGGGGGCAAAGCGTCGAGCGATTGAAACACATATCCCACCTCGATCTTTCCCGCGTAGCGCGCCCCGATCTTTTCGCGAAACAGCGCTTCGAAGTCCTGCCGAATGACAAACACCACGCGGGTGAAGCCAGCGCGCCGGGCGTCGTAGACCGCATAATCGAGCACCGTTTCACCGGACGGGCCGACGGGATCAATTTGCTTCAATCCGCCGTAGCGCGAACCCATCCCGGCAGCGAGAACAACGAGGGTAAAAGCCATCGCTGCGAGCAGAAGGAATTGTCATCCCCGGTCAATCCACGAGGCACCCAAACGGATTCGCCCGGCCTTCAGGCCGACGCCCATAGTCTCCGCTGCCCGTCGACGAAACGCCCGACGATCGGACCGTGCAGGGCGTGGCGGCCGTTGGACAATCGCTGGCGCGCTCCGATCCAGACGTCGCGAATGGCCCGGCGTTCGAGAGCGAAGACGATGCTCGCCAGCAGCGTCTCCGCGTCGGCGCCGGCGATCGAGGGATCGTGGAGACTGACCGTGAAAAAATCCGCGGGCCGGCCGATCTCCAAGGCACCGCCGGTGGCGCCGAGGCTGCGCGCGCCGGCAACCGTGGCCGCATGGAAAAGCGCCGTGGCCGGGTCGGTCGTCAGCCCACTGCGGGGGCGCCGGGCGAGCCGCCGCTCATATTCGAGCAACCGCGCGTCTTTCAGCAAGTCGACCTGCACCGCGCTGTCCGTTCCCAGCGCGACACCCGCACCGGCTGCCAGCAATTTCTCGAATGGCGCCACCCCAAGGCCGAGATTGTGGCCCGTAATCGGACAGGCACATGCGATGGCCCGGGCCGCGCCCAGCAACCGCACATCGTCGTCGGTGAGGTGAATGGCGTCGACGGCCGTGAATCGTTTGTCGACGAGGCCGTGCTCCGCGAGCAACGCGATCGGGGTCCGGCCGTATTCGGCCGTGCAAGCGGCGGCTTCCTCCGCCCGTGTCGCAACATGCAGATGCCATCGCAACCGATGGCTCCGGGCGTAGGCCGCGAGAGCTTTGATCTGGTCCAGCGGCACGGCGCCGAGACTATAGGGCGCGACTCCGGTCCAGACCTCATCCGCGGCATAATTCTTCGCGGCCATGGTCCGCAACGCCTCGGCGTCGCGCAAAGACTGATCGACGGAGCCGGTGAAGAATGGCCCGGGGACCGAGCCCACCTCGCTCCGGTAGTCGGCCCGCGCGTAGGCGACCTGTAACAAGCCAATGCGAATTCCCACCTCGTGCGCGGCGCGCATCACTTCCTGAGCGAGAAAATTTCTTTCCGGCCACGCGGTGCCGTCGGCCCGCTGCTGCAGGTAATGAAATTCTCCAACGCACGTGATGCCGGAAAGGAGCATCTCCATGAATACCATCCGGGCCGCGTCGAAGACATCTTCGGCGGAAATCATCCCGACCACCCGGTCGTGCGCCTCGCGCCAGCCATTGCCGGGGTCGCGATCGGCCCGGACCAGCCGCTCGGTCCGTCCGCGCAGGACGCGGTGAAACGCATGCGAATGCGCATTCACCAATCCGGGGAGGGCCGCTTGGCCCGCCAGCCGCCGGGCGGCGGCGAGGTCCGCTGGTTCGCGGGAAAAACGTGTGATGCGTCCCAGGGCATCGGAAAAAAAGGCCAGCCCGACCTCAAATTTTTCCCCGGTGTAGACGCAGTCGGGCAACCAGCCCGACTCGGTTGCCGGGTGTGGCGCACCAGGCTTGGGCGCCGTGGCTGGCGCCGCTGGCGTGGGTGGGTCGCGTCGGGGTAGAAATTTCTTGTCCATCGGCCGGAAGATGAACCTCTCGCACTGTCGACAGGCGCGCAAACCCAAAGGGCCGTACCACCGTCAGGGAAGCCCGATTAACCGGCGGACAGCCGGTCGCCGCGTCAGTACTTCAACGTCGTCTCGGCCTCGTTGAGCACAAGCGTGACGCTGTCCCGGGTGATTTGGCGGATGCGCAGGTAGACCGTCTCACCCTGCACTTGAGTTTGGACGACATCCTTCGCCGCGGACGGCTTCCCGATGATGACGAGATAGGAGCGCCCGCCTTTTTCAAAGTTTCCGCTAATCTTCAAAGTCGCCACGCTCGCCTGCAAAAGTGCGGTGTCATCGAGGACCGGTTTTGGCGCCACAACCTGAACCACCGGAGCGTCACGCCCGCCCGGGCTCGGTGCCGGGGCCGCCACCACGGCTCCGGGCGGCCGGAATGGATTCAGTCTCGCATCGGGCGGCGGCGGCGTTTCATAGCGATTGTGAAAGAGCGCATCGATCCGATCCCGGACTTGTTTGAAGCGGGGAGACAGCGGCGGGGCGGCAGGAGCTTTGACGGCTCCGGGTTCCTTGGGTTCCTTGGTTTCGGCCGCACGCACACCAAGTACGACAAAAAGTACCGCGAACACCAGCCGGGCAATATCCACCGGGGATTTCATTTTTTTCCAAGCAGCTCGATCGACAAATCCAGGGCCAGACCGGCACCGTTGGCCCCGGTACGGGCAAAGTTGAAGCTCGTAATATTGACGAGGCGCGGGCCGGTTTCAAGCGCGAGGAGAAACGCCGCCACCTGCTCGTAGCTGCCCGTGGCGCGCAGCGTATAGGGAACCCGCTTGAACATCGGCGACGTATCGGTCGGCGGCGAGCTCAGTTGGTGCAACTCGGGCAGGCGCGCCTTGGTTTGCTCCTCCAATTTGTAGAAATACCAGAGGTTCTCGGCGAGGTTCTCCTCGACGACGAGATTCTCCTCGATCCGCCGGGCAATCTCGTGGGTCGCGGCGAGTTCCTGGCGCTGCGTCGAGCCGCCCACCAGCAGGGAAAGCATCGCCTCCCCTTCCTTGGCCCGATCCGCCTGCGCGACGGCGAGTTCTTCGTTCTGCCCCGAGAGAAACCACGCGGACAGGCCGAACAGGATCGCCGCGATGGCACAGCCTGCCGAATACGGATACCGGCGGAGCAAAAGGACAAAGCTTTCGAACTGGGTGTTCACGTCTTCGTGGACTTCAAACGGAAAACAATTTCAAAATGGAGCGTTTCTCCGGTGGAACCGCGGTCGACGTCGGTGAGCCCGATATCGCGGAAAAGCGGCGCCACTTTGTCATCGCGCCGCAACTGCTCGACATACCCGCCGAGGAGTCGGGTCGCGCGCTCGGATTTTTCCCGCACGCTGCCGCGGACGATGACTCCGCTCTCATTCCATTCGATGATATCAATCACCATTTGCTCGGGGCGCGTGCGACCGATGTGATTAAGAAATCCCGAGACATAGAGTTGGGTTCGGACCAGCGTGTAGGCTTGATCGATTTTCCCCCCTTCGACCGCGTAGTCGCGCTGCATGCGCTGGATGTCGAGCATCTCGGCGCGATTTTCCACGATGCGTTGTTCCCAATCGCGAATCTGGTGCCGCAAGCTCAGGTTCAGGTATCCCAGCCAGCCCGTAAAAAGCAGCGCGCCCGCCGCAAAAGCGGTGAAAACCACGTTGATGAGAAACCGCGTACCAACGACATTGTCCTCGGGCAGTTCCGACTCGATGCGACAATCCACATGCCAGTGCGGACTGAGAATCATTGGGTCACGACTTCGGCTCATGGGGAACGGCGGGGGCGAGTTCGGAAATCAGACTCAAGGGTTGAAACCATGTCCGGCCGGGTGGCGGGACATCGGGGGCAAGCTGGATTCCGGATAACGGCAACCAAGTGTCCAAATTGGGCACGAGGAATTCGAGATCAATCGCGGCGCACATCGCCTCTTCCAACCAACCCAGATTAGCCGGGAGGTGAGCGCAAAAGAGCGCCCCGATCGGCTGCCCGGTCTGCATTTCAAAATAGTCCACCGCCGGCTTGAGATGGCGCGTCAGCATGCGTACGAGACGGCGGCTATGGGAGCGAAGTTCCTCGGTCGGTTCCGCCAGTTGCTGCCGCGCCGTCGCGATATCAGGCGCCGCCAACTCCTTCATGGCCGCTTCCAGGATGGAAAGTAGGCCGTGGGGCAATGTCGCCGGCGTATGCACACCGTCACGGGCCACGAAATAGATCCGGGTCTGGGCCTGGCCGATCTCACAAACGACGGCGGCGTGGGGATAGGCCGTCTCCCGCATGTAACGCGACAGCGCCCCGAGCAAGGCGACGCTTCCCACCTCCAGGCGGCGCGGCCGCAGGCCGAGTTTGCGCAGGCGTTGCTGCAAATCGCGCACCCCGCTCACCGGCAGGCCAAGCAACAAACCCGGACGCGACGGGGTGGCCGGCGTAAAAAGTTCGCCATCGAGGGGATGTAGCGCGCTCACCTGCCACTCATTCACCAGGGTGATCTTCGCCTGCTCGGCGAGCAGGGCGGCCAGATAGTTTGGCTCGGTCATGCGCCGGGTATTGACGGTTTCGCGCACGAGCAATCGCTCGGGGGGATGGAAGCCGCAATAAGCCGGCAGATAGCCCTGCCCCTTCTCCGGAAACGCCGTCCGGAGCCATTGCTCGACGGCCCCGTCGTCACCGGTGGAAAACTCGGCAAACGAATCCACCAACAGCGGCTTTTCGTCGAGCCGCCCCAAACGGGCCACTTGGACCGAGTGGTCGGTCTGGTTCCACAACATGCCCGTGCGTTGGTTGCGGGCCAGCAAAGATAGGGCGGGCATGACGTTCAGGCGGGCAATCCTGAACACGACGCGCTCTTCCCAAACTCGCGAGCAGAAAAATCCGCGTGCGACTACGCCTAACTCCCATTGATCGACTCCCGCCAGTCGGAAATGGCATACGGGGTATCAATGCCGCCGAACACCGTCTGCCGCAATCTCAAGTCGTAGTGGATAACCGGAGCCGAACCGGTGAAGCTGACTTTCTTGGCCACAATCGAACCGTAGATCGCGTTGTTGCTCGCGACGGTGAAACAACCGGCCGGCGTGTAAATCACCCCATAAAATGCCGTCGCGGTATTCATATCGGGCACCGTCAGCGTGTTGTTACTGTAGATCGCCAGGCGCCGCGGATCCTTGGTGAGATTGTTAATGCCACCGGCGTAAATCGCGATGTCGTTGCCCGCAAAAACCTCCAGGCTGCCGTTCGTCGAGATTTCGATCTGCGCGGTCGTAGCACTGGTAAGTCCAACGTAGAAATTCCCGGATACCACCAGCCGCACGGGGCCATCGACGATGATCTTGGTCGTACCCCGCAAATCGAGGCCGGAAGAATAATAGATGGCCGGAACGGTATCGGCCGCATTGCCAATGGTGGTCGTAGAATTCAGCGTCGGATTCGACAAGGTCGTACCGGACCCTGAAATCGTCTTGATACTGAAAATCGGCTGATAGGGGCTGGTGCTGACTCGGGTCGTATCAATTTTGGTCGCGACCGGCGTCGTCGGGCCATAAACCCGGCCACTGGTGCTATACGACGGACCGCCACTGTAGTTGGAAGCGACATACCCTTTAATCTGCGCGTTGACCAACTGCACCGTTGCCGCGGTGGGCGCCGTCGCGGTGGACGCGATGACGGCCGAGTAGGTCGGAGTCTGGCTGGCGTAGGTGCCGAGCGACGAATCGTAACTATCGGCCGTCCCGGCGCTGCTGAACACCACGTTGCTGGTCGTCGCCGCGACCGCGTTGACGAAAAGCGGAGCCTGGGCCGAGGTCGAGGACAGCGTGCGGCTGACACTCGTGCCGTCGGTGGCCTGCGTCGTGCCCGTGACCGTGACGGTGCGGGTGCCGGCACTGCCGTCGTAACTGGTCACCGTAAGGCTAATCGTGCCGGTGGAACCGCTCTCGAAACTGAAACCAGAAAGGGTCTTGTTCGCCGTGGTACCCGCAATGGTCCAGGTGCTCCAATCGTTCTTGTTCAACGCCCAGAGCGCCTCCTCCATGCCGGTCTCCGCGAGCTCGATACTGTGCGTGTCCTGGGCGGAGCGACTGCTCAAGGCCAGCGTGCGATAGCAAACGGTCAGATAGCTGCCCAGCGCGATGGCCAGAACCGTCGCAAAGCAAAGCGCGGCCAGCATGGCCGCGCCACGCTCAGAAGACCGACGATTTGCGAAACGAAGCATCATTTCAGGGCGGGTTTGTTGCGCAGCAAGACCCGCGGCGAGACCGTGGAATAAAGTGCCCGAGTACCGGCGGCGGACGTGCCTGCACCCGTGGTATACGAAACCTCCACGCTCTTGACGCTTTGCGGGCCGGAGGTAACCGCGTTGCCCGAGGCGTCGAAATAATTAATCGCGAATGCGGTCACTCCGTTTAGAAGCGTCTGGGTGCCCGCGGAATCCGTCCGCGTAACATTCTGGTTGCTTGATGAATAGGAGTAACTCACCGCGGTCGTACCACCTGAAACCTGTTTCGTCAGCGCCAGATCGGTCGCCGTTGCCGTGGTCAATTGAACCGCCGCGCTCACATCCTGCGTAATCCGACCCAAGGTCCGCCGGCTCTCCACCTCCTGATGCTGCGTATTGACCAACCGCGTGAGATTGCGTCCAACAAACAAATACGCGGAAAGAATCCCGGCGAAGACGATGGCCGAAATGCCCGAAGCCACCATCAGCTCCACGAGCGTGAAACCGCGGCGGCGCGATGGTCTATGAACGCTGGTACGTGACATAGAGTCCGTTGTTGCCGACATAGGTGGTACCAGTGCGCGTATAGGAGCGCCCGGTATTTCCCCGCCACGTCACCGTGTAGGTGACTTTCTTGAGATCGGTCTTCACCGCCGTAATCGTCCGCGTGCAGCGAAAGTCCTTGCTGATCGCCGGGATATTCGAACCGAAGACAAAGCCCGACGAGATATTCGAACTCTGACTACTCGCATCGACACTTACGGTGACCGGGGTCGTGAGCGCACTAACCGTGGCGTAACTGCTCAGACGGATATTGTCTATCTGGCCATGAATGATCTGCATTGCGATCGTCTGCTTGCGGGAAACATCCAACATTTCCGTTCCGGAAATGATCACTTGGATCATCCCAACGATGCCCATCAACATCACGGCAGAAGCCACCATTACCTCAACCAAGGTAAAAGCCTTAACGCTTTGGCGCCGTTTCTTTCCAATCATCTAAAAAACTAAGTGAGTATTACTACCCATAGTCTGTTGAGGATATAATACGGGTCAAGGAAACCTGTTACGGACAATACGTAGATTAATACGTAATGACACTTACATAAGGCTGTTTAGGCCAAAACAGCCAAGGCATTACCCCTATTTTATTTATACTGACTGACCCCATACACCTTAACCTCGTCACCGAACGCGTCACTCTTTGCCTCCGCTCCAAAGATCAGCGGACAACGAGAAATGGCTCGACCGGTCGAAAGCCGGGGCGGCGGCAGGCGGCATCCCGGGCGCCAGATTCCGAAAATAGAAAAACCGCATAACCGCCGAAGCCACCGCCGCAGTATTTCCAAGCAAGCGAACCCGTCACGTCGACCGGCAAGTGCGGCATACCCTCGCCCTGCTGCATCACATAAGATTGGCGAACCGAGTCAGCGAGTTGGGCCAAGTCGCTTCGCCAAACTGCGGCCCGCGCGGTCGCACCCGCGCGCTCGATCGCGTCGTAGTCGCGCGGTCGATCGGCAAGGTTTGGCGTGTCATGCGGCGAACCGGTCCAAAAAAGCGCCATCCGTCCGCTCAGAAAGTCCCCATTGTGCTTCAATTCCAAGACCGGGCGCCGACCGCTCCGCCAGACACACAAGCCGGTCTCGGAGATGATCGCCGGATCCTGCCAGCCGACCCCGAGGTCGAGTTCGGACGCCACGCCGTCACGACCGTTGAGGAGCGCCCATGCGCCACTGCCGCCGAGGCCGGCGTTATGTTCGTAGGGCCACTCCCGCAAAGAGACCGTCGGAGAGATGGCGCAATTGACCACGAACGCCCCGGGGCGGGCGAAACGGGGAACGTCGAGCCACCCACCGGCAAAATCCACCCGCAGCGGCGCAACTTCCGGCGCGCGGATGAATTTTACGATCTGCGAAGTCGAAACGGGCGAAAACTGTGGCGGCGTTTTGGGGAGGACGACGTAGCGCGCGCCGACTTGCGCACACAGCTCCCGCTTGCTCGCGCCATATTTGTCGTCCTCGGTGACGACGAGAATGTTGGGCCGCAGTCGGAGGAAATCATCCTTGAAGTCGAGTCCCTCCTCCTGACCCGTGGTCACCACCACCTCATCCACCATGTCGAGGGCGGCAATGACCGCGCGTTTGTGATCATCGGGGAGCGAACTGCGCCGCTGCTTGTGCTGCCACAACACCTCGGCCGACGCGAAACACACCGTCAGATGGTCACCCAGCGCGCGGGCCTCGCGAAAGAATTGAATATGCCCCGCATGGATAATGTCGTAGCAGCCGGAAACGAGGACGCGAATCATGGGATGCACCAAGCACGCCGATGAGCCCGCGACACGTCAATCAGTCAGCATCGGCCGTCCGCCCCACGGTCAGACGTCGATCACGGGCGAGTCGCCTCGGGCGCCGCGTGGCGCCGTTTGCCACCGCGCGATCGGCTGGGCCGCGGCGCAATGAACGCAGACCGTGACGACTTGCGGCGTCTGGCAGTGCGGGCAGATCGCGTTCGTGGAAAATGGGTCGAAGGCATTGCGACAGGCGCCGCAAACCCAGATCGGTCCGCCCGGCGGGGCTTCCCGACAAATCGGACACGCAAAACCGGTATGCCGCGGAATCCGCGCGAGGGTGGCCAGACCCTTCGCCTCGCGAAAACCCAGCAAGCAGCGCTGGCCCAGAAAGAGCGCCATGATGCCGAACCAAATCGATTCCCACCACACGGCCAGTGCGACCAAACCCGCGATGCCGACAAACCCGATGATCGTCGCGATTTGCAGACTGCGGGCCCGGCCGAATCCGAACCACAGCAGCGACCGCAGAATCTGCCCGCCATCAAGCGGGTAGACGGGAAGCACATTGAAGATGAGCAGGCCGAAGTTGATCTGCTGAACGGTCAACAGCAGTCGCATCCCGTCCGGCCACCCACGGACCCAGCCCTGCGCCCGACCGTAGATAATCAGCCCGAACAAAACCGGCAGGAGCAAGACATTGACGAGCGGGCCGGCCGCGATGCTCCACAGCGTCGCACCGGGTCGCTGGGGCGGGGCGACATAAGCGACGCCGCCAAGCGGCCAAAGCACGATCTCGTTCGCCGAGACGCCGGTCTGGCGGCACGCGAACGCGTGGCCAAACTCATGCAACAGCACGATCAGAAACAGCGAGAGGTACTCGGCCACATTCCATACCGGCGACACATAGTTCTGCCGCCGGGTCGAAAGCTCGATAAACGCCACGACAAACCACGACCAGTGGACATAGACTTGGATCCCGAAGAACCGAAAAAAGCGAAAGGAGCCGGAATGCGTGGGCATCATAAGCGAAATCGGCCACCAGCAGACCGGCGCCGACCGGCGCGTGGCAACGACGAACCGCCGCCCGGCCCGCGATTCTGCGGCGATCGGCCGCAATCGGAATTTGAGAACCAGGCTTGCTGTGGTATCTTCCCCACATGAGCCGGGCTTTTGTTCGTGAATCGGATGTGCCGTCGCTGTCCGATTTGCCACCGCTCGTATCGCCGCTGCCGCCGGGCGCGAAAAATTATCTGACGCCAGGTGGGGTCGTTCGCCTGCGCGACGAAATCGCCCGGCTGGCCGACACGCAGCGGCCGGCCCTCGCGGCCGCGCCCGCCGAGGACCTCGAAGCCAAGGGGGCGTTGCAGGTGCTCGATCAACGCCTGCGTTACTTGCAGGAAAGCCTGCGCACGGCCGAAATTGTGACGCCACCCGCCGGGCCGGCCGACATGGTTCACTTTGGGGCCACGGTCACAGTCTGCGAGAACGACGGCCCGGAGACGCGCTACCGCATCGTCGGGGTCGACGAAACGGATCTCGATCGCCATTGGGTGAGCTGGCTTTCGCCACTGGCGCGGGCCCTGATGAACGCCCAACGCGGACAACGCGTCACGTTGAAGGCCCCGCGCGGGCCGAAGGAACTGGAGATTGTTCAGATCGCGTACGAGGCGTGATCCGCCACGGGCCAACCCGCCTCAACCCGCCAGCTGTTCGCGCAGCCAGGCCGGGCGATTCATCGTGACGCCATCCACTCCCGCCGCCGCCAGCCGACATGCAACTTCCGGATCGTCGACCGTCCAAGCATACACTTTGAAACCAAATTGGTGGATTTGCTGCACCAACGCGGTGTCGAGCGGCCAGCTGGACTCGAAGTCGAGAGCATCGAGTCGCAGGTCCGTCGCCATGCGCAACATCGCCGCGAGCGCACCTTCGTGCCACGTCCGGGGCGCATCAATGATCCAACCGGCCTCGCAACGGGGCAGCGCCTGTTTCGCCGCACGCGCCGCGAGGCGATCAAAAGTGATCACGACGATTTGCTCATTCGGGATTTCACTGCGCGCAACGGCACGGACGAGAGCGGTGACGACCTCGGGGCCGCCCTTGATTTCGGTAAAAACGCGGTGGCGCGCGGGCACCGTCGCCAGCATCTCGCCCAAATAGGGAATCTTTTCCCCGGCAAAGGCCGCGCCCTTCCAACGGCCCACGTCAAAACCCTGAAGTTCTGCCAGCGTTGACGCATCGATGCGCCGCGGCGCGCCCGCCACGTGCGGCAGGTCTTCGTCGTGGGCCACGACGAGTTCGCCGTCTTTCGTCCGATGGACATCGAGCTCGAGCGCGTCTGCACCCTGGGCCCACGCCAGCCGGGCCGAGGCCAGCGTGTTTTCCGGTGCGTCGTGCGACGCGCCACGGCGCACCTCGCCGCCAGTTTCCCCTTGTCAACGCTTGCTCCCAGCCGGACGGTTTTGCGATGAGCATCCCGCCCCGGTTGACGCATTTTTTCCGCTGGTCTGCTCTCGGACTGGCGCTTTCGTTCCCGGCTGCTGTGCTTTCGGCCGCCCCGGCAGACGAAGGGCCCAAATCGGTTTACGAACAGGGAATAAAAACCGCTGACGGAACGGGGAAATATTTTTTCGGCCGCGAGATTGCCAATTTCATGACGCATGAAGGCGCGCCGTGGTTGGACCGACCGGAGCGCGAGCAAGAGGAACGACCGGATCTGCTTATCAAGACGCTGCAAATCCAGCCCGGGGAAATCATTGCGGACATCGGTTGCGGCTCGGGCTCCATCACGTGGCGCCTGGCCCAGGCCACCACGGACCGGGGCGTGGTTTACGGCGCCGAAATTCAGCAGGAGATGCTTACCCTGCTCGCGCGCGCCATGGCCGAGCGGAAGGCGAGCAACGTCGTCGGCGTGCTGGGCACGCCCCAGGACCCTAATCTGCCGGAAGCGGTCGACCTCGTGGTGATGGTCGATGCCTATCACGAGTTCAGTTATCCGCTGGAAATGATGGAAGCGATTGTGCGCAGCCTGAAGCCCGGCGGTCGCGTGGCGCTGGTCGAGTATCGCGCCGAAGATCCGAAGGTGCCGATCAAGCGGCTGCACAAGATGACCGAGACCCAGGTGCGCAAGGAAATGGCCGCCCAAGACCTCGTCTACGTCGAGACGGTCCACACCCTGCCGCGGCAGCACCTGATCCTCTTTCGCAAGCGAACCGCACGCGAAAGGCACTAGAGGCTGACAGGAACTTTGGCGTGCCCCCGTCCAGTCGACCGGACGCCGCCCGCTTCGGGACAGACTGGGTGAAAAGGTCTGTCATTCTGAGACAGGTCACGAAGGCACCGAAAGGTGGACCGTGCGCTCCGCGCGCGGTCAGCGTTGGGCTCGATCTCACGTTCGATGGCCGCGCACGGAGTGCACGGCCCACCCGGTACGCCTTCGGCGGGCTTTTGCATGACGTCTTCCGAGACGCCACCAGCAGCGAAGCGAAGAATGACAATCAAGGGCCCCTTTTTCGACGCCCTCTAATCGCGTGACGTGGCGCTGGCGCCACGCCGGCGGAAAAAACGGCGTTTGCCAGAATGCACTGCCGTCGATTTTCTCGCTGGCGACCCATGGAAAAAACTACTTCGCCCAGCGGCTTCAAGAAGGGCCTCACGAGCTACGGCGACGTCGGTTTCTCGGCGTTTCTCCGCAAGGCCTTCATCAAGGGCGCGGGTTACTCGGACGACGCCCTGTCGCGGCCGGTCATCGGCATCATCAACACCGGGAGCGGTTACAATCCGTGCCACGGCAACTCGGCCGACCTCATCATCGCGGTCAAGCGCGGCATCCAGCTGGCGGGCGGGTTGCCCATCGATTTTCCCACGATTTCGATTCACGAGAGCTTCAGCCACCCCACGAGCATGTTCCTGCGGAACCTCATGGCGATGGACACGGAAGAAATGATCCGCGCGCAACCGATGGATGCCGTCGTGTTGATCGGCGGATGCGACAAGACGGTGCCCGCGCAGCTCATGGGGGCCGCGTCGGCCGGCGTTCCCGCCGTCCAGCTAGTCACGGGCTCGATGCTCACGGGAGCCCATCGCGGCCAGCGGGTCGGCGCCTGCTCGGATTGCCGGCGCTTCTGGGGAAATTTTCGGGCGGGCGAAATTGACGAAACCGAAATCAACCGGGTCAACGACCAGCTCGTCGCGAGCGTGGGCACCTGCTCGGTCATGGGCACCGCGAGCACGATGGCCTGCGTCGCCGAGGCCCTTGGCATCATGGTTCCCGGCGGAGCGTCCCCGCCCGCGGTGACCGCGGACCGCATGCGGATCGCGGAAAAGACCGGGGCCGTCGCGGTCGCGATGATCGCCCAAAAGCTGACGCCGGAAAAAATCCTGACGCCAAAAGCTTTCGAAAATGCGTTGCGGGTGCTGCTCGCCATTGGGGGTTCGACGAATGGAATCATCCACCTTACGGCGATCGCGGGCCGGCTCGGCATCGCGATCGATCTCGAGGCGTTCGATCGCATCGGCCGCGAGACGCCGGTCCTCGTCGATCTCAAGCCTTCCGGTCAAAGCTACATGGAAGACTTTCATCACGCCGGCGGACTCGCGGCGGTCCTGCGGGAATTGCGGCCGATGCTGCACCTCGACGCGTTGACCGTGACCGGACGCACGCTCGGCGAAGAATTGGACGCCGCTAGTCCGGCGTTTCCCCAGGAAATTGTGCGCAACCGCACCAAGCCGGTCTACGCCGAAGGCGGTATCGCCGTCCTGCGCGGCAACCTCGCCCCGGGCGGCGCCATCATCAAGCAGTCAGCTGCCTCGAAACATCTGCTCGAGCACGAGGGCCGTGCGGTGGTGTTTGCCAACGCCGAGGACTTGGCGCGGCGCATTGACGATCCGGCCCTCAAAGTCGCGGCCGACGACATTCTCGTGCTTCAGGGCATCGGCCCCATCGGCGCGCCGGGCATGCCCGAGGCCGGTTATATCCCGATTCCCAAGCAGCTCGCGCGACAGGGCGTGAAGGACATGGTGCGAATCTCCGACGGCCGGATGAGTGGAACCGCGACGGGGACGATCGTTTTGCACGTCACGCCTGAGTCCGCGATCGGCGGGCCGTTGGCGCTGGTGCGAACCGGCGATCGCATCCGCCTGAGCGTGGCCAGTCGCTCGATCTCTTTGCTGGTGAGTGACGCCGAACTCGCCGCGCGCGCCGCCAAGGTGAAGCGCACGCCGGCCAAGACCGCCGAGCGTGGTTACCTCAAGCTTTTCCTCGAAAACGTCACGCAGGCAGACGAAGGGTGTGACTTCGGTTTTCTCCGCGCAGCGAAGATGACCGCCGTCGCGCCGGCGCAGAACAAGTCGACCAGCAAGCCGAAGAAGCGACGCTAGTTCTCCGCGGCCAACGAGAGACGGTTATGAACTTTGGAGTGCGGCGGACGGGATAAACCCCAGAAGCTTGACCGCGGATTACAGAATTCCGGTAGTCGAATCCCAACCCTCAAACCGGTTAACCACTAATTCACGCTGATGTTTCGCCTGCGCCATGGCTGCGGCGATAAGCGTGCCGCAATTGCGACACGCTCGTTTGCAACCGCCTTCGCCGAGTCTACGGCGGTCAAGCCGGCACGTGGGCGATGGTCAACGGCTGCTTCGCCGCCGGCAAGTCCCAGCTTGCGGCGCTTGGCCGCAAGCACTCATCGCGAGCCCATTGGCCCGCGACTATCCGTGTGCATCAGTGGTTAAACCGCCTTAGGGATTGGGCTGAAAGTGCCTGACTGCCTCTAACGTGTCACCGGCACATGCGCCGCCTGGCGCAGCACCTCGCTCTTGGAAATCCCGCGTTTCCCGGCGATGATATTCAAGCGGACGACTTCCGCGTGCGTCAGTGCGGTCTGGCAGTCGGTGCCATCGCGGTCGACCCACTTCACGTGATGCCGCCGCTGACGCGTCGCTTTGAGGAGGCCGCTGAGAAAGGTCTGCTCGTCGTCGGGAATGTCGGTCATGGTCGTAGTTGGGCGGGCGAAGCCCGGGAGTTCAAGACCCGCGGCAGGAGAAGACCAAGATAACGCGGTTTCGAGGCCGGGGAACTACTTTTTCTTGCTGACTTTCGGCGCCGGCGCGGCGGTCGATTTTTTCGCCTTCGCGAGGGCAGTCTGCTTCTGGTGAAAGCGTAGGTTCAGGCGCTGGTCTTTAATCGTCGGCAGGTATTTGGCTCCCATGACCATCAGGCGGTCGATAATTTCCGCGCGGGCAATCAGAATCGCCGCCCTACCTACCGCTGGATTGCGGACGACCGACCGATCCGTGCGCAAACTAACCCGAGTGCGGGTCAACGGGTTTGCGAACGCCCTGACCCCGCATGGTCGCCGGTCCAATTCGAAATTACCGATTTTCAATTATCAATCTCCGCCGACGCCACCGCCACGGCGCGACCAGCCGCCTGCGCCTTCGGCCCGGATTGAAAATTGATGATGGAAAATCTGTAATCGCTAATCGGTGGTCGCCAAAATTTTTCGCGGCGCACTATTTTTGCCCGCGGCGCCCCTGAACGGAGTCAGGAGCTGAATAAAGGGTCAGGCTCGAATTTTTGCCAGATCGGGTGTTCAAGAAAGCGTTGTCGAGAATTCGAGCATGACCCCTTGCCCGCACCCGACCCCTTGCCCGCACCCATCACCGCTGGCGGTGCCAAATAAAAGTTTGCATTCTGACCAGCAGGCACGCCTAGGTCTGGATTCTTCGCTCCGTTCAGAATAAGAAGTAAAAGTAGCCGCTGACCTTTCCGGAACCTCGCCGTGCTGCCCGCCACCCCAAGTCTCTCTCACACGTGCGCCCGATGCGTGATGGTGGCGCTGGCATTTTTAGGCGGTGGCGCGGCGGCCCAAAGCGCGAGCGATCCGCGCAACGACTATGATATCCGCGCTCAACAGCTCGTCGCCAGTCGGGTGTTCAAGGCGGCGGTCGCGTCCTTCGAGCGCGATTTCGATCGCTTCGTCAGTGACCTGATTGCGCTGACCGAAATTCCCGCGCCACCTAATGGGGAGGAGGCCCGGGCCTACGCCTACCTCGCGTTCATGGTGGAGGCGGGATTGCATCGGGCGACGGTCGACGACTTCGGCAACGCGGTGGCCATCTGGCGCGGGGGCAGGTCGGCCCCGCTCGTCGCCGTGGGCGCCCATCTCAACACCGTGTTCCCGGCGGGGACCAACGTGAAAGTGAAGCGGGACGGCACAACGTTGCGGGCGCCCGGGGTCGGCGACAATGCGCGCGGGCTCGCCTTTCTCCTCGCGGCCGTGCGGGCCATGCGCGCGGCGGACATTCATACGGCCACCGACATTTTGTTCATTGGCACCGTCGGCGAAGAGGGCACGGGCGATCGGCGCGGCATGCGGTATTTCTTCACCGACAACGAGTGGCGCGCCCGGGTCGAGCGTTTCATTGCCATCGATGGCTCCGCCAACGACGTCATCATCAATGGCGCGGAGGGCAGCCTGCGTTATCGCGTCACCTTCAAGGGGGCCGGCAAACCGAGCGGCGGCGTGTCGGGCCACGCGAGTCCGGCCTTGGCCCGGCCCATGGGCAAGGCGATCACCAATCTGGCAAAGATCCTGGGGCCGCTGCGACCGCGGGTGTCGTACAGCGTCGGCGCGCTCCCCGACCCCACGGCAGCGAATTCGAATCCGTTCGAAACGACCACGGAGGTGGAGCTGCGCTCCACCTCACCTGAGGAACTGAAAGACGCCGATGCCCAGTTCCAGCGCATCGTGCGCGAGGTCGTGGCGGACGAAAACCAGGCGCAGGCCGCGACCGGCCGCAGCATCCGTGCCGACGTCGATTTGATTGAATCACGGTCGGCCGGCGTGACCCCGGCCGACTCCCCCGTCCTCCGGCAGGTCGCCGCGACCATGAAGCAATTTGGGAAAGTGCCAGTTTGGGGGACGGGCCGCACCGATGCGAACATCCCCATCAGCCTGGGCGTCCCGGCGTTCGCGATGGCGACGCAATCGGCCGACCACGGCGGCGGGGCGCACTCGCTCGACGAATGGACCGATGTCGAAAAGAAAGCCGCGGTGAAGGACTTCGCGCTGGCGTTGGCCATCCTGCTGACCGTGGTCGACCACCAGTGAGGAACCGGCGGTGATGACCGCGATTTTCAATTACAGATTTTCAATTACAGATTTTCAATTGCCAATTTTCCATCTTGTCCGGCCGCGCCGTGGCGGGGTCGCCGGCGGGATGGCTGCGCGCAGCGCTTTGGAGTACGGCGGCCTGACGCCGCTTTTGGCGACGAGCTCCAGCTCGTCGCCATGGCGGAGCGGCGCCGGATCGCCGCACTCCAAAGGAAACCCTTCGGGGCCCTGAATGGGACGACGCATGACGACGTCCGTTCCTCGTGCGATATCTTTTGTGGATGGGTTCAATCTCTACCACTCCATCGAGTGCGCCCAGAGGGCGGCGCCCCACGTCGCTCACAAGCCTAGCCTGCAACAGGCTGACTCCGTCCAGCTGGCCGTCCAATTCCAGATTACAGATTTTCAATTCTCAATTTTCAATCTCCGCCGACGACCCGCAACGCCGCGATGAGCCGCCTGCGCCTTCGGCCCGGATTGAAAATTGGCAATTGAGAATCTGTAATCGTTAATCGCGGTCACCGCCCTTGAGCAGAAACTCCAGGGGACCGAGCTGACGGGGACAGATTTCGGATGGTGATAACTCCCGCCCGCTTCGCTCACGACGCAGCGGCGCAGAGTTCGGACTATCCCTTCGCACAGGAGTACAAACCGAGGACAAGCCGAGCCAGAGATTGCCTCGGCTCGACCTCGGATTGCCTCCGGTGTAATTTTGGGGGCTCGATTCAGGGGGTCCCAACCGACCCCATCGGGTTGGACTCGCTTTGAGCTTTCCGAGGATTGTTTAACATACGGGAGATATCAAAACTACCCTTGGCGAATTCGCTGGCCTCCTCGTGGTTGAACACACCCGTTTCACCGGCGTAGTTCGCGGCCAGCCAAACCATATACATGAAGATGCGATCATCCGAGGTATTGTCCCCGCGACCCCGGCCGATCATTCCTTGATCTCGAACGATGGCCAAGATCTCGGTTATGCTCAGGTCTTTCCCCGAGAATCCTTTAACCTCGGCCTGAAGTTTCTGTAAGAGCGTGAGAACCGGATGCGGGTTTCGGTCGTATCCCGGCAGGAAATCTAAGCGCCTCCGCATCGACTCGAAATCGAACCATTCGCTCAGCCCGTGAAGGTTAGCTCGGTCGAGAGCGTCGTAAAGTCGCTTAGCGAAGATGCCAGCGATCAGCCGCTCGCCGAAAGCGGACTCCATCTTCAGAGTTGCCGTTAGGTAGGACTCTTTGGCGGTTCGATCGTACATCCACCTTAGTCTGCTCGGGATACCCGTACTCAGGCGGGGCGTGTCCCCGCCATCGGGAGCTTGACCACCAAGCCACGTCGGTACGACCTCTTGCAGATCATCAGTCGTGAACGCCGAGGCCGTCGTATGCTGAATTTTTTGAGTCAATATACTAACCGTGATAAAACCCGCGGCACTATCCTTGCGTTCCAACTTGGAGTCTGATCGGAAAAACCTGCTGATTAAGGGTATATCCCCGAGCAACGGCACTTTTCTTGAGGCATTCTTGGATTCCGAGCCGCTATTACCGCCGATGAATCTCGGCACTCCGTTGGTAAGCGTCTCGGTTAGTTCATACACGGTTGTATTCGTCTCGGCGGCGGAGAGCGTACCGCTTGCGACGACAACTCCAGTCTTCCCTCCGTCTTTGACGACGGCAGAGACCCGAATTTTGAGCGAAGCATTTAAGGCCTCAAGACGATCTTGGAATTGCTTTCTTTTGGCTAGGTACTCGTCGATCCGCTTAAGGTTCAAGCCTGAGAAATTTTCTTCCGCGAGCGCTTCATCCATCTTCTGGTCGATGTCGGCGTGGGCTTCGGTGAATTTATCGAACTCCAATTCCATCCTCGCATGGCGCTCCTGGAATTGGGTATCGGCCAAGACCTCGACCGACTTGATCACGACGTTCAATCCGACTTTATTGGATACAATCGTCGTCGCAAGCTGGCTCGAGTTGGCTACGGTCGGGGTATCGGTTTCGACCGAGAAAGCCTGCTGCTTCCACCCTTCAACCGTGCTGTCGGTTGTCGTGATGTCAGCGAAGAGATAACGTCGGTGTTTGTCGTTTTTCCGCATGGCATCGAAGGCGACATCGAGAGCCATGCTTGGCGTCAGGTTGCGGAGGTTGAAGATTGGTTGATCCGGCGTGAGTTTCGAAAGCAAGCTCAACTTGTCGGGGCGCACCCCGTTGGCGTTGCTGCTTCCGAAGCTTTGACTTCCTGCAAAGAGCCCAGCGAGATCGTTTTGCTCCTCCTGAGTGGCGGAGATCAGTTTGACCTGAACGAGAAGGCTGTAGGGCTTAACGTCTGCATTACTCACCATCTGGTAGAATTCCTCGAGGCGCCATTGGAAGAATTCGAAGGTAATAACGTTCGCTTTCTCTTCCAGGGAGGATTTCGGCTTCACGAGGAGGCTTTCCTCAAGTTGAAGCGGATAGCGCTGGACGTACTGCTTGAGGCGCTCCGTCACGAGGCTGGGTTGGGAAGCGACCGTGATGCTTCCACGCTCGATCGTGAAATATTTTTGTAGCGCAGCGAAACTCGGGTCCTTGAGAAAAGCGTGGATCGAGCGTCGCGCCGGGATGTAGCTCACGCATTCTCCATCACTGAGCGATGTGCGGCGCTTGAACGCTTCAAGCTCGATCGCGATGGTTGGATCGGTGAGATCCTTGTCGCCTATGAACCAGTTTTTATAGGTGACATCCCTGGTTAGGACAGGGTCGGTTTCTGCGCAAGGCTCCGGAGTATTAGGCCCTTGCGAATAAAGGGTCAGGTTTAGGGCGAGACTAAGATGGGTTATGACAAAAAGCTTTGCCGTGATTTTAGACATCGGTACTAATCGACGCTTTGAGCGTGAGACAGGCGGTTAATTTAGCTTCCTGATGGGAAACTTGAATTAGCGGCGGAGGGTTTATTTGATGGGTATCTGTTCCGAGAGAGAGGGTGTGGGGGGGTAATCGACCCGGGTAACGCCACACCGGACTCATGAATACCGCATCACTTGCCCCGTACCGCTGTCATCAGAGCGAGATACTTGACGCTGCCTTTTTTCTCCTCGGGCAGGTACTTCAGGTAGCCCATACTGAAATCAAATCCGTTGTCCTGAATCGGACGACCCGCGAGTTGCATCGCAACTGCCAGTTTGCCCAGTGCAACCTTTTGATCTTTCGGATGAATAGGATCTTTTGCGTCCCAATACTCAAATGGCAAAAATTTAGCTGCCTCGTATCGGGTTCCGGCCGGAAGAGTATTTCCAAGTGCGACGTTCATCACACTCCACAGGCTGGCTGCGGCGGCTTTGACAATCACGTCGTGTTGGTCTTTGAATTCATTACCAAAATATTTGCCATCACCATAGGCGCGCCATTGGTCCCCAGCAGCGTTCTTGACCTTGGCACCATTGAAATTCCCGGCGTTGTGGTAAAAATTCACCATGCCGCCCATCACGGAACTACCCATGTTGCCGACCGCAAGGCTGCCAGCATTGTTTTCCGTGTTCGCCCATACGACTAGCTTTTCGGTCAGTTCACGGTCTTCGAGCATATGGCCAAATGCAAACAGATCGGTAAAGCTATGTAGTGCGAGCGCCTCATAATGCAGTGCTTCATAAATACGCGATTTGTCGGCGGCGGCGGTCAAGGCAAGGTCGTGATTGGTCACGTAGGCTTTGAAAGCTTCGCCAGAAAAATGGGTGAGGTTAACCTTTGCCAATGCCATCATGCGTTCTTTTTCTGCGGGGTACGCTTTGAGATTTCCGTCGGTCGCAATCTGCTTGAGAGCGGGCGCACGTCCGGCAATCGCGGCGTTGTTCATCTCGGCAGTGTCCTTCACGAAGTCGCCATAGATTGCCACCAGATCACCGAATGAAAAACAGGCGACGGGCTTGAAATTGGCCACAGCACAAATCGGCTCGTCCTTTTTTCCGCCAATGCCTTTGGTCGCGGATAAGTTTGCCGCCGCAAGCAATTTTCCCGATGCGCTCGGATCCGTCTTGTTAATAAGATCGATGGCAACTTTCCAGGCCGAATCGCCAATATCCCGGTGCTCTGGACTACCAAAAGCATGCGCTTTAGAATAGGTAAATCCAATAGCAGCGATGATATATGCAATTATTTTTATTTTCATATTATTGTCTGGGAAATTGATTTTCTGGGATCAGCTCCATGAGGATTTATTCGATGCTGACCTCAAGGCTTCAGCGATGTTTGGCCATCCTTGCGTCGGACGACGCATCAACGCTGACAAGCGCCTTTGCGCACTATCTGAAAATCATTCGATCACAATCGGTCCGAAGATTTGAAATGCGCCGCTCTTTTCCCAGACGCCAAAGACTGTCACCGGACTGGACATTGCATCCATCTTGTACTCTGTCGGCAAAGCCTCCAGAGAATCGACAGTTAGCTTGGGGGTTTTTGGGACCAAAAGCACTTTTATGGCGGCACTTTGCGCGACGGAAACCGCGAATTGAGAGCAAAACATTTTGCTCCAGGCAGGCGGCCCGCCTGCGCTCGAATAGGCTTCGGCATACTGCAAGCCGTCCGCCTTGGCTTTCGGCCCAAACGTTGAATTGGTCACCATAACTTGGGCCGGTATCAAATATTTCATTCTTCCGGTAGCCCATGTTCCGGCAACCTTGGAAACTGCATCCGCAATCTCTCGGTTTTTAAGCCGAAATACGCGCCAGGTTTCGCCCTTATGGTCGGTAAAAAGATTCCAGCGGGTCACGGAAGCGGTAAGCGGCGCACCGTTGGCCTCGGCGAGGACCCCGTTACCAATATATATGGCAACATGGATAGCATTGGCATCACCTTTCGCCAAACCCTGACTGAACTTTGTCCCTTCCGATGCGACTCGTTCATTCCATTCCTTGGTGCCTGCCTTCAACACTGCCTGGCCGGCAGCGATCGCCGCTCCAAAACCGCGCATCACTACACCATCTGAATTATTGCTGGAGTCCTTATACTTGAACAGAAAATCACCAGGCGCTAGAATTCCGCCTACATTGCCGGGATTGACCAGTACCGGCGTCGCGGTCTGCGCATAGACCGACTGCGCGGACACCAGGATGCATAAGCTAGCTACGGTTCCTACCGCGAACTTAGTAAGTATACGGTTATAATAAACACCATGACGATATAAAATTGTGATAAACATAAGGGGTATTTTTTAAAAAGCAAAAAAGCGTTTGAGCGAGCTAATTCGTTCGTTCGCGGTTGTCCGCCTCTATTATTTTTTAGGTAACCGGTTCCTGAAGGGTTTTTAGAATCGGCAGATGCTTAAAGCGAAATGGCCGTCCAGCCGAGGCGTGGTCATATACACATGCAAAAGCCCCGCCAGCCCCCATTCCGTTCATTTTAAGCCACTTTAAGGGGGCACGGTTTCAGGATTTTCACCAAGAAGGCGGAGTGCTTGGAAACCGCGCATTGCGGAAAATGACTTCGGGGAGGGATTGATCATAATTCTTCCCGGCCTCCGGATCGCCCCCCTCACCCCGGAGGGGGGCAACGGGGCCGTTTAGTACGTTTCGAGACGGCGCGGCTCCACCAATGGGCTCGAACTCGAAGGAAACGGGCTGGTAAGGAAAAAAAGGGACACCGGGGGGACACCTGTATTTTTATAGGGTATATTTTAACCCATATAATCAGACTTAACGCATTGCTGTGCAATTTAGTGAGCCCACAGGGATTGGTTGGACTTCGTCCAATCGCTTTGCGATCGGCGCTGCGCGCCGCCCCTTCTCCGTTCGCTGCGCTCACTCCGTCGAACCCGGGTTCTCATTCCGGTGGGCTGCGATCGGAGGCCCGAAGGCCTTGGAATTGGTGGGCCCACAGGGATTCGAACCCTGAACCAAAGGATTATGAGTCCTCTGCTCTGACCGTTGAGCTATAGGCCCTAAACTCCAAAGAGTGGAACGATGTTGCTGACGGGAAATTGGTTCACAACGCCAAACCTTGTCCAACTGGACCGCAACCGTTGTTCGCCCGAAATCCAGCGTGACACGCTGAGGTCGATGCTGAAAGAGTCGAAGACCCTCAATGCCCTCCTTCGCTCGAACCTATCTTCATGGCAACGACGGGAAACCCATCCGGTTTTGATTCGCGGTCGGCCCCGATTCTGGCCACTCCTCGCCTTGATGCCTGACCTCCTCCAGCACAAGGCGGTCGAATATGTTTCCGGCGGCATGACCGCACAGGAGCGGGACAGCTTCGAAGTCCTACTCGAATTTCACGACGCGTTGCGCGCGCTGGTGGCCGACTTGCACGAGGTGGTGGGAGCGATCGCGTTGGCACAGCCGCCGCCGGTCGCGGCACCGCCGGTCGCGTTGAAGGCGCGCGTGCTCGATTCGCTCGCGACCCCCCAGGGGCCGACCGAGCCGGAGGGTTTGGTGGCGACCGATCCGTCCGGACGGATTCAGTGGGTCAACGCCGAGTTCACGGCGATGTGCGGCTATTCCCTCGGGGAACTCAAGGGGCGCAAGCCCGGCCAGGTGCTGCAGGGGCCCGACACGGATCCCGCCGCGGTGGAGCGGATCCGCGCGGCGTTGCGCGCCGGCGGCGCCTGCCGCGAGACGCTCGTGAACTACCACAAGGATGGCACCCGTTATCGCGCCGAGGTGAACATCGCGGCCATCCTGGGCGACGACGAAAAGCCCCTTTGGTTCGTCGCCCGCGAGCGAAAGCTGCGTAACGCCGACGCCATGTTCACTCGCTGAGCCTCGACCGCTTCGAGAGAAGCGGGACTCAGTGATGGACCGAGGGACATCCCTGCTCTCTCGAGCAGGGCTACGAGAACCATCGCTTCTTCCCGTCCGGAGCAAAACGGGTTTCGCGGTTTTGGGCTGAATTGTTACGGCTCAGCCGAATCGCACCTTTGAAAACATTTCCTCGTAGTGGGCGGACGGCAGCAGGATTCCGCCGCTGCGATTGTAGAAATCCGGATCGAGATTAAACACGCCCGCCTCCGGGCGCGTCCAATGGGCGGTCGGCGCCGGCAAATACGTGCGCATCGTTTCCCAGTCGCGGTAGTTTTGATGCCCATTGGTCTCGACGAGCCCGAGGCCGAGGCCGGGAAAAGGTGCGAGCCGGGCGGCGACCTGCTTGTTCCACTCGACGAGAATCGGATTCACCGTGAGGTCGGCGCAAAAGCACGGCACCCCGCGCTCGTGCGCGATCTGCGCAATTTTCAGCGTCATGCTCAGCGTCTTGGCGATCGGCTTCAGCGCGATCGCCTTGTAGCCCATCTCAATCCGGCGCAGCGCGTCCCGGTCCGTGTGCGCGCTTTCGTCGGCGGCGATGCGGACGGGAAGATCGCTGATGTCGATTTCCAATTCCTCGGGAAAGGGCTCCTCGATGAGCGCGATTTGTTCGAACGCGCCGATGGCGCGGGCGTGATCGAGCAGGCGTTCTAGGGCTTCCTTGCTTTCGTAGCGACCGTTCGCGTCGAAATAATACGGCAGCCGCCCGTTGGCCGTGTAAGGCGTGCGGGCGCCGCCGATCGCCGCATGAATCGCGGTGAGGCGGGCCTTGTCCTTCTCGAGCATCTCGGCCTGCGTCCCCGGCTGGCCGATTTTAATCTTCATGAAAAAATAGCCCTGCTGTACCGCGCCGCTGATTTCCTCGACCGGGATGCCGTAGGCCATTAGCGGGATGCTCGCAATTTTGGTGTGACGATGCGCCAGGGCCGGCCGGTAGGCGGCGGGAATCAGCTCGTCGAACGTGGTGAGGCCGTTTTCCGCGGCGTAGAGCAGCCACGCGGCATTGTCGACGGCCACGAGGGCGTTGAGCGCGAAGGTTTCGCGCAGGCCCGGATGCTCCGTGATTTTTTTGCCGTGGGCATAGACGTCGTGCCGGATGGCTTCGAGTAGCTCGACCGGATGCGTGAAGGTCTGCCCTTTGATCTGCTGTAGCGCCCGCTCGGTCATCGCGTACATCAGGGCGTTGCCGCCACTTTCCGAGTGCGCCGCGAAGACCTGGGCGTCGCTCCACAAAACACCCTGCGAACCCAGGCCGATGCCCCGGCGACCGGAACTGCTCTCGAGCAGCGCCGCGGTCTGCCAGATTTCCGACATGTAACCGCCCTTGAATCCAAACGGCCGGATCAACGGATCCCGTTCGAAATTTGCGCTGACGCCAGCCACCGTGATTGGTTTGGCGGGGTCGATCCGATTCGGAGATGGGCTCATAGAAGGTGACAGGAGGCGCGGCGGTACAACCGGCCGCAACGGGCCGATGCCATTCACCCTAGAGCCCGTCATGAACTTTGCCATATCGTTTCCGATTCGACCGAAAGTAGCCCGCTTCGAGAGCCCCTCGACTGGCTCGGGGCCCTGAGCCCGCCGAATGGGAAGCGGGACCGATCGGTTCAATCGAACCTTCCATCCCTGCCCTCTCGGGCCGGGCTACGACGAGGAAGTGCCTGACCGCCACTCGTGCAGTTGAAAGTTGAGCGGTGAAAGTTGAAAGCGATGAAGGCCGGGGCGAAATCGCTCTTTTTGGGCTGGGTTCGAGGCAAACTGAGCAGTGACTCCCCTTTCGCGGGCTACACCGAGGTTAATTTTTTGCCGGCTCTGGCTTTCAACCTTCAACGCTCAACTGAATTTTTCCGGCTCAGCCCACGCCTCAATTTCGCAACGGCGCGAACATCGGATTGGTGCGATCGCCCCCGGCGAGAATATAGGCCACCAAATCGCGCAGTTCGTTTTCATTGAGTGAATTGATCAGGCCCGGCGGCATCAGCGAGATTTCGCTTGGCCGGCTGGAGATCAAGTCCGTCTTCTTCACCAGCGTGAGGACATTGGGGACCATCAGATTCGTCACAATGAAGAGCTCGGCGCCTTCCTCAAAGGTGGGATAGCCGATCATGACCGTGCCGTCCTTCATTTCGTAGCGGGTTGCCGCATAGTTTTCGTTGATGCCCGCGGAAGGTTCGATGATCGCCTGCAGGAGATCGTGTTCGGTGTACCGGGAGCCAGCCTGCGTCAAAATCGGACCGGCGGTTCCCATGCCAAGGTTGCCGAGCCGGTGGCAGGTGGCGCACGCCGCCGAGGTAAACATGGTCCGACCCTGGTTGAAGTCCCGCTGGCCCAACTGGCCCCGCACCGCCTTGGTCGCGTCCTCGAGAGTATAGGATTTGCCCGGGCCCTTCGGCGCCACGGCATTGGCCATGATCTGGGTATCGGGCCGGAGCGACAACTTCGCCAGCCGGTCGCGCTCGGCCGCGTCGGGCACACCAGCCAGCGCAATCATCCGGATATTATTGATGAAGCCGCCAAAACTCAGGCCGCCCGTCCAATGATAAGCCTGGTTAAACCAGGAAAAATATTCCTCGCGCAGTTGGGAATTCCATCCCACCCGAGCCGACCGCAGGGCGGTGGCGTAGGCGAACTGCTGGCGGGCGGGGCGGGTCTTGTTGAGGCCGGAAATCGTCGGACCGTAGCGATCATTGCGGGCGAGCAGGGCCTCATCGACGATATCCTGCGGCTCGGGCTGTTCGGCCAGCTTCAGCAACGGCACCGTTTTCGCCACGACCGTGGGCGAATCGAGATAAACCAGCAGCCCCGCCAGCTCGCGGCTGAGGAGTTTGTCAGGGTGCGGGTACAGACGGTCGAGTTGGGCGGCGACCCTCTGCTTTACCGCCGGCGCAGGTTCGCCCATGCGCGTGAAAATCAGTTCCCACAGGCGGACGGCTTGAAATTTTTGTTCCGCCGGCAGCTGGGCAATGTCGAAGAGGCTGAGCCGGTTGATCAGTTCGGTCTGCAGGGACTTGTCGCCCAGCCGGACCAGGGCAAGCAGCGCCTCCAGCGAAGCCTGCGGATCGCTTTCCGTGAGGGCTCGCCGACTCCAAAGGGCCGGCGGCTGGCGCTCGATGGCGACCCGGGCCGCCCAGCGAATGAAACGATCGGGGTTGGAAAGATGCGGCCAGGCCCGATCGACGACGGATTCACCGGCTCCGGTGGTATGCAAAGCCTCAAGCTCCCGGCGGAGCCGCGCTTCCGCGGTCGGGGCCGGATAAGGCGCGGGCGCGGTGTTCTCGGCTCCGACGTAGGTCACGCGATAGAGCGCGGAGTCGGTGATGCGCCCACCCGCCGTAAAATAGAGGGCCCCGTCCGAGGAATTCACGAGCACATCGGTAATCGGAAGCGGCTGGCCGCTGACGAACTCCTCCTTGATCGCGCGGAAAGTCGCTCCCGCCGGAATCATGTGCAGGGCGTAAAGCGTGCCGAAGGTCCAGTCCGCCGCAAAGAGCGCGCGCTGGTATTTCGCGGGAAATCGCGTGCCGGTCCCCATCACCATCCCGGTGGGCGACCCGGGACCAACCTCGAGCACGGCCGGCAGGCTGTCGGCGTAGTAGGCCGGCCAGCGGCCCGAACCCGAGCGCCACCCATAGTCGCCGCCGCTCACCACATGGTTGACGCGCGTCGGCAGGTACCAAGGCGTACCGTTTTCATTTTCCGTATCGGAATCGTACGTGAAGATTTCGCCATTGGGATCGAAGACAAAGCGGTACGCATTACGCAATCCCATGGCGATGAGCTCATGCTCCCGCCCATCGGGATCGGTGCGGGCGGTGTAGCCGGCTGGCGCCATGATGCCCCGGCCGTTGCCCACGGGAGGCCACATGCGCGGAACGATATGGTCCTCCTGCCAGGCCACGGGAATATGCTTCTCCAGGTTCACCGGGACACTCGTGTTGTTCCCGTTCATGTAATAGATGGTCTTTCCGTCCGGTCCCAGCACCAGGCCATGCGGCCCGTGTTCGCCCGACCCCGTCATTTCGCGCAGCAGTTCCGCCTGATCGAATTTATCGTCTCCATTCGTATCCCGCAGCCGGTGCAACCCCGACTTGCCTTCCCCAAATTTGTTCACCCGGTTCTCGTTGACCATCACGTAGAGGCTGTGGTGCGCGTACAATAGCCCGTGCGCTCCACCGATCCCGAGAGAATCAAGCTTTTCCACGGCCGTGACCTTGGACTCCGAGGCGACCGGCAGTGTCATCCGATACAGACCGCCATACTGGTCCGAGGTGATGAGCCGGCCTTTGTCATCGAGGGTCATGGCGACCCATGAGCCCTGCTCCTTGGTGACGGTATAAATCCGTTCGACTTTGAATCCGGGCAGCGCCGTCACTTTTTCCGTCGGGGGCGCATCGACGCGACGGGCCTGCTGCGCCGGGAGCGAGAGCCCGGCCAGACTCAACAGGCAGAACGTGACCAGAGTCCGCTCAATCAGCGTGGATTTAAGTGTAAGCATTCGGTGGTTTGGCTGGGAGGAGACGTGGTTGGCGCTGACGCCGGAAGAATTCAATTGAGGGTTGAGAGTTGAGAGCCAAACCAAAAGGTGAATCTCACTTTGGGTGTGATGACTCGCGCCTCAGCCGCATCGATGCGGCCCAAAACCGCAAAACGCGTTTTGCTCCGGACGGGAAGAAACGATCGTTCTCGTAGCCCTGCTCGAGAGAGCAGGGAGGTACTTCGGTCCGTGACTGAGTCCCGCTTCTCTCGAAGCGGGCTACAATGGGGCTGTTTCCTAGTACCTTCCGAGACGGCGCCCGGAGGTCGCCGTCCACCTTTCGGGTTCACTGTCACGAGGGGAAAAGTTTTCGACCGCATCGCTACGCCTCAGTCCTCAACTACCCGGAAACGGCCGAGCCTGAAACCAGGCTCTCCGCCGCCGGACGGGGATTGGCCGGCCAGCACCCTGCCATCGAATGGTGGCGTGATGCCGGCGGGCACGGAGACAGAACCGGTCAGAATTTATAGTTGGTCGAAAAATAGTACGCCCGGGGCGGAATGGGGACAAACTGCAGCAGCGTCCGCTCTCCGGTCGACGGCAGCACGGTGTAGCCCTGCCGATCGGCAGGATTAACACCCCAACCCCGCCACGTCATCACGCCCTCGTCATCCAGGAGATTGTTGACGTTGATATTGACCGAAAACCGCGGGGTGAAGGCGTAGCCAGTCGCAAAATCGAACTGGTTGAAGCGCGGCAGGATGATGACGTTGGCAACGTTGCCCGCGCGCTCACCCATGTGTTTCCACTGGAGGTTGGCGAAGAATTTCTGCGCCTGGTAACTCAGGGTGGTGTTGAGCATGAAGTCGGGGTTGTTATCCGACGGCTTGCCGGAGAAGTCGCGGTAGACGTCGTCCTCGCGGCCGTTGTTGCCCGCGGCGAATTCCTTCCAGACCGTGCCCTTCGATTTCTGCCAGGTGAATACCGTGCGAAGGCTCAGCCGATCCGTGAGAGCGGCGTTGGCCTCGAGTTCCAAACCATAGGACGTCACCACGTTGTAGATCGGTTCCGGGTAGTACTGCGTGAGACCATCCGCCTCGGTCGCCTCCACACTGTTGAAGATATCGCCCAAGCGACTCCAGAAAGGGGTCGCGATAAAGTTAAAGCGTTTCCCGGTGAAACGATAACCCATTTCCCATTGGTCGACCTGCTGGGGCTTGCCCTTGAGGTTATCGAGTCGGAACTGCGACGTGTAGCTGCGGAACAGATCGAGATCCGGCGCCTTCTCGCCATCGGTATAGCGCATATAGACCGAGTTGCGGTCATTGATGACGTAGTTCGATCCCGCCGACAGCGAGAGACTGCTCACACTCTTGTCGTAGCGCCAGATGCCGCTCGGACTCGGAACCGTGAAGCGGGCATCGTACAAGGTCAGCGGATCGCCATCGGCGCCACCGTAAGTGGGGTCCCAGTTACCCCGCGGATTCTGAACACCCGTGGCATTCATTCCCTTGACCGCGTATTTCTCGGTGCGGGCACCCCAATCAACGTTCCAGCGGCTATTGATGTTCCACTTGTGGCCGAAGAAGAGGGCCAGATGTTTGGCAAGGGCTTCATTCCGGCCATAGCCGACGCCGAGCGAGGTGTAGCCGTTGAAGTTGGTCAATTGCACGGTCTGTCCATTCCAGCCCGAGACTGCCGCGAGCGCAGCCGCCGGGGTGTTGGCAGGCGAATTTGCCGCCGTCGCCGGCGTCCACGTGATCGCGAGCGGCTGGGCCTTCTCGGTCAGGGTCATCGCAGCCCGCCCGGCCGTGGTGCTGCGACTGAGTTGATCGGCATAGCCGAAAAAGGCGCCCGCGGTGAAGACCATCTTATCCGTCACTTTCGTGACCGAGAATTGGTTCATCAGTTCATCCGCGCGGTTGCTGGGCGCATTGGCGGTGTTGGTCCACACGGCATTGATCGAGTCCTCTGCAATCTCCATCTTGCCATTCGGCAGGTTAGCGAACGTCACCACCTGCCCCGGGTTCGAAGGGGCCGAGCTGCTGACGGAGTAATTGCCGTTGGACGTCACTTCCGCCACCCGGTTGCCGTTCTGACGATCGAAGAACCGGTAGGTGCCGGCCGGAACGCGCCCATTCTGCGTGCCGCCGCTGAACTGGAAACCCATCGAACTGAAAAAATTCGGCCAAGCCAGGCTACGGGGAGAAATGCTGGTGCTGGCATTTCGATCCTGCCAGCTCCGCGCCACCTTGACGTTGTTGTTGAATGACCAGCCGTCGCCCAGTTCATGCTTCCAATCCAAGCCCAAGGCGCGCTGCTGGGAGCGCACCTTGTCGCCGGAATCAAAGGTATCAAGATTGTCCGCCGCCTCCCGCGGATAGGTTTGGACAAACTTCGGCAGCAAATTCGTGCTGAAACGACTCAGGCCGGGAACTTGCTTCGGATCCTTGGGGTTAAGTCCAAGCTGATATTCGTACCAGTGATTATGGTCATCCTGGAATTTGGCGTAGATCTTCGCCGAGCCCCGGCCATAATCCTTGAAGAGATTTCCGCGCACCGTGAAACCATTGTTCATCGGATAGCCGTCGGCCGGGCGATGACCGTTGGCGACCCGGTAAAAGCCGCCCACGTCGTAAAGCCAGCCCGTGCTGCCCACCGGGCCGCCGAGGTTGAGGTCCGCGCGGTACATCGGCGACGAGTCGCCCTCGAGGCCGAAACGGGTGCGAATTTCCCCGCTGGTCCGAGCGGTCCCGGTCTTGCTGATATAGTTGAAAATGCCTCCGGGCGCGTTCGCGGCCGTAATGGAAGCGCTGCCCCCGCGCACCGCCTCCACGCGCTTCAGCGTCGCGTCCGGCCGGTGCCAGTAATCGGGACCACTGTTGCTGAAGCTGACGTCGGTGATCGGCAGGCCGTCCTCCTGCAAGGAGACGTAATAATAGCCGCGAGCACCATCGCTGGTATTGGCCGATATGCCCCGAGAGTAAACCATGCCGCGAATTTCCCCGAGCGAGGAATTAACGAACACGCCCGGAACGTTCAGCAGCAAATCAATGCCACTGACCGGGACCTGCGTTTCGAGGATCGAACGATCAATCGTCGAGATCGAAACCGTGGCCGCTTGGGCGGACGTCGCCGTAAAGACGCCCGTGACGACGAACTCGTCGAGTTTCAGGACTTTCCCCTCGGCGGGGACGGCGCTGGCCGAGTTGGTTGGACTGACTTGGGCCAGGAGACTGGCCGCCAGCCAAAGGCAGCCGGAGGCGCCCAGGAGATAACGTCGGATTTGGTTCATGGGGATTGGGGGTTTTGTTCTAAATTTTTTTGCCTCGTGGTTCGGCACGAGGACCCGATCGAAAGAAGCTCGACCCCGCCCGCGATCTGGATTCCTGCCAGCGTCTCAGGGTCTCTTCGCGTCTAATTCCACTTCTGCAACTCAACGATATTGCCTTCCGGATCGGTCATGTAGATGAGGGTCAGCCGCCCGGCTCCCGGGATGTCGAGCGTGACCAACTGGCCCACGTCGCGCCCCCCCCACTGCAAGACTTCCTGTCGTTTCGCCTCCACGTCGGGCACCTCAAAAGCCAAGTGAGCAAACCCGGGGCGGAGGAGTGAAGTCGGCTGGCGGGGGTCATTCTGGCTGGATTGAAAAACCTCGAGCGTCGGGCCGCGCTCCCCATGCCCCGGCAAACGCAGGTGGCGACCCTGGAAGGAACCGCCCTTGAACCCGGTGAGTGCCTCGAAGAGCGGACCCTTATGGTCCCGCTCGGAACTGACGGGCTCGCAGCCGAAGACCTGAATATAAAAATCCTGAAGGCGCTTCCAATCGGTCGCGATCACATTCGTGTGGGCGTATCTGATACCGGAAGGCGAGGTCGTCATGGGCGAACCCGCTCCTTCATGCTGGCCCGCGGTCCCACCCGCCGGCGGGCAAGGAACGCGGCCGAGAGAGAAGAAGCGCGAGGAGAGCTCCGAAAGGGAAGAGACCAAATCATACGGACCAACGGATGGGGAACGGGAACAGCGGGAGTCCATGCGGTCCGCGTGCCAACGCAATGGTCATTTTGTTTATAAAAACACTGCTTTTTGGTCACGAGCTGGTACGGCTGCCGCATGAAGCCTGTTCCGCGAATCGCCCTCCTCGTGGAAACCTCCCGGGAATACGCGCGGGGACTTTTGCGCGGCGTCATCCGCTACCAGCACGAACATGGGCCATGGTCGATCTACTTCAAACCCCAGGGATTGGGGGAGCCGCCGCCGCCCTGGCTGGCCTCGTGGCAAGGGGACGGCATCCTGGCCCGCATCGACGATCGCCGCATGGCCGACGCCGTCTCCCGCACCTCGGTGCCCGTCGTTGATCTGCGCAATGCCCTGCCCAACCTAAGAATTCCCACGGTGGCGATCTCGAACCGGGCCGTCGTCCGCGTCGCGGTCGAACATTTTTTGGCGCAGGGTTTCCGCCATTTTGGCTTCTGCGGCACACGCCGCGGCGAGAATCGCAATCAGGACGAACGCAGCGACCTGTTCGAGCAGCTGCTCGAAGCCTCGGGGCACACCTGCCACACGTACCCGCATCCCCAGTCCTTGCCTGGGTCGTGGGACGCGGAACAACGCCATATTGCCCGGTGGTTAAAATCGCTGCCGACGCCGATCGCCATATTGACCTGTCATGACGACCGGGGCCAGCAAGTCATCGATGCCTGCCTGCGCGCCAAACTGGCCGTGCCCGACGCGGTCGCCATCCTGGGGGTCGATAACGATCCCTTTCTTTGCAATCTCTCCACCCCCCAGCTTTCCAGCATCGATGTCTTTCCCGAAAGAATCGGGTACGAAGCGGCGGCGCTGCTCGCTCGCTTGATGAAAGGTGGGCGACCGCCGCGGCAGCCCCTGCTCTTCGAGCCACGAGGGCTGGTCATCCGGCAATCGACCGACGTATCCGCCGTCGGCGATCCCCACGTGCCGGCGGTGGCCAGGTTGATTCGCAAGCACGCCTCCGATTCGATCAGCATCGAGGAGCTGCTCGCACAAGTACCGGTGTCCCGCAGTGCGTTGTTTCGCCGGTTCAAGGAACACTTGGGCCGCTCGCCGAAGAAGGAGCTGTCCCGCGTGCGGCTCGAGCGGGCGAAGTCCCTGCTCACGAATTCCATCCTCTCGGTTGAGGAAATTGCGCGTCAGACTTTTCGCACTGACGCGAAGCACTTTATCACGGTTTTTAGGCGGGCGACGGGTAGCACTCCCCTTCGCTACCGGAAACAGCGGGCTTACCACCAACTCTAGCCCGCGTTTTTCCGGGGCGTCTCGGGACTCGGTGAGGCCCGCCAGCGGCAACCGGCGAATCGCCGGTTCATGCCCCATCTGCCACGTTCATCCCTTGCCGCCCCGCAGCACGACGAGATGGTCCGCGCCGTGCGCCTCGAACTCGCGCCAATAGCCGTCTTCCAGCGCGGTGAGCCGCTCGGCCTGTTCGTCGTCGAGTTCGTCGCCCAGCTTGGTCGCGCCGGCTTCGGAGTGGAAATCTCGTTCCGCGAGACGGCCGACCAGTTCGCCCCAAAACGCATCCTCGACGAAGGCCTCGATCTTCTCCGCGGCCGGCCCGCCGGTCAGTTTCTCATTCGGAAAATACTGTCCGTTGACGTCCGCCTCCACCAAATCGGCGCAGCCAAAGGTCTCGGCCAGTCCGAAGGCCTTTTGCGCGATGTCCGCGTAGCGCTCGGGCATGGTCGCGGGATCGTCCGGCCGCGCGCCGGCCACCCAGAGGCCGAGGTGAACCAGTTCGAGGAGCCGGGCGTATTCCTTGGTCGTGAAAGAAACCTTCATGAGGCAAGAGGGGATGCGATCCCGCGCGTCGCGCAAGGGCGGAGTGAGTCGCTCCTAGTTGGTCGTTCCGCCTTCAGGCGGTTCCGATTCCGCCTGAAGGCGGAACTACGAACTGCAACCACCGTTGACGCGTGCCGCCGCTCGAACAACATCCGCTCACCCCATGAATGCCTCCACGCTGCCGACTTCGGGTGCCGCGGCTTCGTCCTCCGAATCATCGCGCCTCGTTTCGCTCGATGCCCTGCGCGGTTTCGACATGTTCTGGATCCTCGGCGCCGATGCCCTCGGGCACACGCTCCCGAAGATCGCGGACATCGCGCCGTTCCGATTCCTCGACGTCCAATTGGAGCACAAGACCTGGGCCGGTTTTGGGTTCTACGATCTCATCTTTCCCCTCTTCGTCTTCATCGTCGGCGTCTCGCTGGTTTTTTCGATCACGCGCAGCATTGGCAACCGCGGGCGCATCGAGACGGCCAAGCATATCGTCTTCCGCACCGTCGTATTGTTCCTGCTGGGTGTCTTCTACAACGGCGGACTCACGAATGGCTGGCCCGACGTCCGCGTCCTCGGCGTGCTGCAACGCATCGCGCTCGCCTACGGCGCCACGGGATTGCTGTTCTGCTTCCTCCAGCCGCGCGTGCTCGCCCACCTCACCGTGGCCCTGCTCGTCGGCTACTGGGCGCTGCTCACCTTTGTGCCGATTCGCGCCGTCCATCTGGAACGACACGCCTTGCCCGCCCAGATGGGCGTGGCCGCACCCACGCTGCCGCAGGCCCGCGATTTTTATCAGGCCACGACCCAGCGTGTCACCGGCGGCTACGAGCCGGGGATGAACCTGACCAACCAGATTGATTTCGAGTACCTGCCCGGTCGCCTCTACGACGCCTATTGGGACCCCGAAGGCATTCTGAGTACACTACCCGCCGTGGCTTCGTGTCTGCTGGGTGTCTTCGCCGGACTGCTTTTGCGGCGGTCCGACCGGACACCGCAGCAAAAAATAACCTGGCTGGTCGCCGGCGGACTCCTGGCGTTGGCGGCGGGTTTTCTTTGGGGGCTGCAATTTCCCATCATCAAAAAGATCTGGACGTCGACTTTCGTCCTGGTCGCGGGCGGTTGGAGCCTGCTGCTGCTGGCGGGCTTTTATTACATCGTGGACGTGCGGCAGTGGCGCCGGTGGTGCGTGCCCTTCATCTGGATCGGGATGAACCCGATTACGCTCTACCTCGCGAACAATCTGGTGAATTTCCGCCGGCTCATCGCGCCGCGGCTGGTCGGCGGCAACGTGAAAACCTTCCTCGACAACGCGGTGGCGGCCGGCGTCGGCGACATGGTCATCGCTCTGGTCGCCCTCGGCCTGACCCTCTGGCTGGCCCGCTTCCTCTACGAACGGAAGATTTTCCTGCGCGTGTAGAATCTCCCGGGGGGTCGTAGTTCCGCCTTCAGGCGGAAGGCCTTTTTCGGCGCGGATCGGATTCCGCTTAAAGGCGGAACGACCAACCCCCCGATCAGATTCACCCGACGTTGACCGGCGCAAGTTCACCCGTTTGTCTCTCCTTACCGCTGTCCGATGGCCGCAAAAAAAACCGCCGACGCCTGGTTCGCCGAATACGGCGAGAGCCACCAGAACCGCACCAACGAACTCATTCATTGGATCTGTGTGCCGGTGATTTTTTTCTCCGTGATGGGGTTCACGTGGATGATTCCAACTCCCGAATCGTGGCTGGAACTGGTCCCGTGGTTTAACTGGACCCTCGTCGCCATCGTGCTCACGAGTATTTTCTATCTGCGGCTCTCACCCGCGTTGAGCGCCGGCATGCTTTTCTTCATGGCGCTCTGCTATTCGATCATCGTCGCGCTCGACATCTTCGCGCCGTGGCCCGTGGGGAAAATTTGCGCGGTCGCCTTTGTCGTCGCCTGGTTGGGCCAGTTCATCGGCCACAAGATCGAGGGGAAGAAGCCTTCGTTTTTTCACGACGTGCTCTTTCTCCTGATTGGACCGGCCTGGTTGATGAGCTTCGTCTACAAGAAGGCCGGGATGAAATACTGAGGCCTGGGTTTCCCGCGAGCGGGAAACCCAGCTAGGGCCGGTCGCAGACCGGCCCTCACTTCTTCGATTCGTCGATGACGAGATAGCGGGTCCGGCCTTCGCGCCAAATCAGGAGCATGACCTTCGGCCCCTTGATTTCCTCGCTCAGTTTGACCGCCTGCTCGGAATTCGCGACCGGGCGGCGGTCGAGTTCGAGAATCACGTCGCCCTCGCGCAAACCCTGTTTCGCGGACGGGCAGTCCTCATCGAGGCTGGTAATCACGACGCCCTTGATCCGCGCCGGCAGTTGGATCTGCTGGCGGACCTCGGCGGAGATATCGTCGATGTGCACCCCGTTTAACACGCCCTCATCCTTGGCTCCGCTCCGGTCGTCGCTCGCGACGGTTTGGGTCGGGCGGCGGCCGAGCTTCACGTTGGCCGTGGCCACCTTGCCGTCCCGCAAGTACCCGATCGTCACCGACGTCTCGGGGGCGAGTTGCGTCACGGTGTTGGTCACATGGCGACCGTCGCGAATTTCCGTCTCGTTGACCTTGGTGATGACATCGCCGGCCTGGAGCCCGGCCTTATCCGCCGGACTGTCTGCCTCGACTTCGCTAATCAACGCGCCTTTTTCGGTGTGAAACTGGGACGTCAATTCATCGGTCAGGTCCTGCAGACGCACGCCGAGGAAGCCGCGCTCCACCTTGCCGGTGTTGACGATTTGTTCGGCGATGTTGCGCGCCAGATTGATCGGGATCGCGAAGCCGACCCCCGCGAAGCCACCGCTGCGGCTGAGAATCGCGGTATTGATGCCCACGAGCCGGCCCTGGGTGTCGAGCAGCGCGCCGCCGGAATTGCCGGGATTGATGGCGGCGTCGGTCTGGACAAAATCCTCGAAGTCCTCGATCCCCACCCCGCGGCCAAGCGCGCTCACGATGCCGCGGCTCACCGACTGGCCGACGCCAAACGGATTGCCGATCGCGAGCACCACGTCGCCGACCTGCAGTTGTTCGCTGTCGCCGAAGGTCGCGGGTGACATCCCCGCCGCCTCGATCTTCAACACCGCGAGGTCGGCGCCCGCGTCGCGGCCCACCACCTTCGCGTCGTACCGCTTGTTGGAATCGCCGATCGAGACCTTCACCTCGTCCGCCCCGTCGACGATGTGGTTGTTCGTCAAAATATATCCGTCCGCGGTAATCACGACGCCCGAGCCCAGCCCCTCCTGCGTGCGATCCGGCAGGCGCGTCTCGGGCGCGCGACCCTTGCGGGAGTTGCCGTCCTTGCGCGGGGTCCCGTCCTTGCGCGCACTGCCGTCGTTGCCGGGGAGGCCGGGGTTTCCCGGATTTTCGAAGAACCGCCGCAGCGCCGGGTCATTGAGGAACGGCGAGAGATCACGGCCTTTGACCGTCTTGCTCGAATAGACATACACCACGCTCGCCGCCGTCTTTTTGACGATCGGGGCGTAGCTCACGCGGTCGGGGGCCTCGCGATTGATGGGCTTCCGATCGACGGTCAGCTTCAGCGGCGGCTTTTTTTCCGTGGCGGCGCCGGCCTTTTCGTCCGCCGCCCGGAGGGCGACGCCAGCGGTGCCGGCCAGCGCGAGCGCCATCGCGGCGGTGAGGAGAAAGGAAGGGGAGGACAGGAGCCGTTTATTCATAGCAAAGAGAGGGGCGGCACGGTTTCGCGGCCGGGGCACAAGACCCGGCCAACGAACCGCGCCGCAGGTAACGTTGACGTATTCGGATGCGACTAGTTCCGGATTCGTTTACGCCGTTGCCGGGGAAAAGCAAATCCTCGCCGGGGTTTGCCCGGGAGACCGGGCAAACCTCAGCCGGCGGCGCTTGGTCGTGGGCGGGCGCTCCGGGCGCAGCCGGGTTGAATCGGCCTCTTAGCCGGACTCGTGCAGTTGAAAGTTGAAAGCGATGAACGCCGGGGTGAAATCGCTCCTTTAGGGCTGGGTTCCAGGCAAACGGATCCGTGACTCCCTTTTCGCGGCCTACACCGCAGTTAATTTTTTGCCTGCTCTCGCTTTCAACTTTCAACTCTCAACTGAATTTTCCCGGCTTAGTTCTCACGGTCGCCCCGGCCGCGCACGGAGTGCCCAGCCCACCTTTCAGCCCCTCTCACTTCGCGCCCGCGTCTTGGCCCTTCCGAAGGTGTTTCCGAATCCGGCTGAGCTTCGCCTGCTGGTCAGGCGTCAGGCTGGTGTCGGCGCGGAGGGCTTTGACGGCGCCGCCGCGACCGGTTTACGCCGCTTCAGGGCGAATCAGACTGTCCGCCAGCCGGGCCCATTGACTCGCCAATCGGGAAGGGCGGACAATCTCCCTATGCCTTGGCTAATGCCCCTTGCCTTGTTGCTCCTGCTGGCGGTCACGCCTGGGTTCGCCGCTGATTTCGTCGTGGTCAAAGGCGGCACGTTGCGCCCCGGGATCCGGCTCGATGATTTCGAGATGCTCGACCACCCGATCACGAACGCCGAATACAAGGCGTTCGTCGACGACGCAAAGTACCCGCCGCCGCCCTACTGGGAAAAAGGCCGCATTCCCGCCGGCCTGGAAAACCATCCGGTGGTTTTCGTCAGCCGCTACAACGACGTCCGGGCCTACACCAACTGGCGGACAAAAAAGGAGGGCCGCATTTACCGGCTGCCCACTTCCTCCGAGTTCGAATACGCCGCCCGGGCGGGCCGCACGGACATCAAGTTCCCCTGGGGCAACGAGGCGCCCGCCGGCCGCGCCAACTTTTCCGAGAAGGGCGAGCGCGACATCAGCATCTGGCGACAGCGGCTGCAGCCGGTGAAGAAATTCGCCGCCAATCCGTGGGGGCTCTACGACATGGCGGGCAACGTCCACCAGATGATCGACCAGTATCCCGACGTGACGCTGGGCGGATTCGTGTTCCGCATCACCTCGCCGGATGATCGCGAAGGCTGGGCCATGGGCGGCTCGTGGGCCCGCACCGCGTACTACATGGAACTGGGCAACAGCGCCTATCAGCTCGAGGGCATCCGCCACGCCGACCTCGGTTTCCGCGTCGTGCGCGAACCCGCCGGCACAACTCATTTCCACCGGCAGAACCGGCGCCTCGTCGCGGCCTCCGCCGGCGACCGGAAGGCCTTCCTCAGCTGGAATCTCCTTCCCGACGATCCGAAGACCGTCGGCTTCCACGTCTACCGCACCCAATACCGCCACGCCGCCGGAGAGCGTATCACGAGCGCACCCATCACCGATTCGACCAACTTCATCGATCTGTCCCCGCCCGGCCCGCGCCCGGTGCAGCACACGCGCGGCGAAGGCCCCGATCAACCCGATGGCGAAACGCGCGCTTATTACCGCGTGCGCGCCGTTGCCGCCGACGGCAAGGAAGGTCCGCCTTCCGAATGGGCGGGGCTCGAACCGACCGAGAAAGCCAGCGGGAAAATCGCGAGCTTTACCCCCAATGTGAAGATCGGCGGCTTCACCGCCGCGTTCGGCGACATCGATGGCGACGGCGTGACCGACGCCGTTTTCCGGCTCGATAACGGCATCAACGAGCGCTCGGTTGACCCGGGCATCCCCGTCGAAATCGAGGCGATCACGAGCTACGGCAAGAGCATCTGGCGCCGCCCGCTGGTGTGGCACGCCCAGTGTTTCGGCAGCCACAACAACAGCCCCGTCCTCCTCTACGATCTCGATGGCGACGGCAAGGACGAGGTCGTCTGCCGGTTGCAGGAGGGCGATCAGGTTTATCTCGCCGTGCTCAACGGCATGACCGGCGAGACGCTGCGCAAGACGCCGTGGACCCCGCTGGTGTCCGACTTCTCCCGGTCGTCGACCCGCATCGTGCTCGGGATCGCGTATCTCGACGGTGTGCACCCGGCCATCATCACGCAGTCGGGACTCTACGAGAACGAGATCTTCACCGCCTACGACGGGAACCTGAAACAGCTCTGGCAGTTCAAGAGTTTCGGCGAGACCAACGGCAGCGGCGCGCACTACATCGTCGCCGCCGACGTCAATGGCGACGGCAAGGACGAGGTCTTCGATGGCGGCACGTGCATCAATTCCGACGGCACGCTCCGCTGGTCCATCTACGTCGGCCACCCCGACGTCGTGGCCGTGAAGCACATCATCGCGGGCCGGCCCGGGCGGCAGGTCTTTGTCGCGGTCGAGGACAACACCAATGCCGGCGCCTACGTGGTCGACGCCGACACGGGCAAATTGATCTGGAAATCGAATCGCGAGGACGACCCGCGCTGGACGCACGCGCACACCGGCTGGGTCGCCGACATCCTGCCTGATTCACCCGGGATGGAAATCATGACCAACCGCGACGGCCACCTGACCCGTGACACGGTGCTGTTCAATGCCCAGGGCGAGATCGTGCTCACCCCGTGGGTCGGCGGCTGGACTCCCGTTAATTGGCTGGGCGGCGAAAAGCGCGAGATGATGTCGAACAACGGCAAACGCCTCGGCTACTTCAACGGCCGGGCGTTCGACCCGTTGCCCGACGCCGGCCCGAACGAGGGCGACGGCCGCGTGATGTACGCCGCCGACCTGATGGGCGATTTTCGCGACGAGCTCATCTGCACCACGACGGTCAACAGTCGTCAGACGGTCGTCATCTACACCAACACCGCGCCGATCAAGAAACGCGACGTGACCCGTCTCGCGGATCACGAGTACCGCACCTGGCTCGCCCGCAATTTCACCGCCGGCTACGGCTCTTATTTCGAGTGGCAGCCAAAGTAAACCTCCCCGGGGCAAGCTACTCATGCCAAACATCGATCGCTCATTGGGCCGCATTCAGGTAGCTGGGAGCGCCCGCGAGTGGTCTGCCCTCCGCTCGCGGGCGCTCCCGGCTACGCGATCCAAGCAGAAGCCGTTCGACCCCGCTCACGATCTTCGACAAGCTTCGGGGGATCGGGCCCGATGCGAATGAAAAGAATTACCACCAGAAGCCCATTTTGAATCATCCCTAAGACTACCCATACCATGAAAAACCCGAACCCAGTATCCATGCCCCGAAGCCCGCATGCTTCCACGCTGACTCGAACCGTCGCCACGCTCCTCGCCCTCTCCGCCGCCACCGGTTTCGTCCGCGCCCAGGCGGTTTCCACGCCCACCCTCAGCGCCACGATCCTGGCCAAATACGACACCAACAAGGACGGTCGGCTCGATTCCGCCGAGACGGCGGCGATGCAGGCCGACGAAGCCAAGGCCGCTGCGGCCGTGGCGACCACCGCTGGCGCCACCGCCGCGGCCATGGGCGACGTGGTGAAGCTTTCGCCCTTCGAAGTCACGGAGGCCAACAACGGCTATTACGCCTCCAACACGATGTCGGGCACCCGCCTGAACGCGAAAATCGAAAACCTTGGCTCCGCCATTTCGGTGGTGACGAAGCAACAGATGAACGATTTCGGGATGATCGATATCGGCGATATTTTCAGTCACGAGGCCAGCACGGAAGGCCCGGCCAACTTCACCGACTTCACGATCGACCGCAACGGCATGGTGATCGACAACGTGCAAAACAACCCGCAGGGCGCGAACCGGATCCGCGGCGTGGGCGCGGCCAACATGGCGATGAATAATTTCGCCACCAGCGGCCGGGTACCCGTCGATCCCATCAGCATCGACTCGGTGGAAATCAGCCGCGGGCCCAACTCGAACATCTTCGGCCTCGGCCAGGGATCCGGCACTGTCAATCTGAACGCCGCCACCGCGAAATTCGGCCGCGAGACCAGCACGCTGGAGGCGCGCATGGACAGCGTCGGCGGCTATCGCACGTCGATCGACCTGAACCGGCCGCTGATTGACGGCAAACTCGCGATTCGCGGCAGCTGGGTGTACCAGCACGATGCCTACAACGAGAAACCGTCCGGCGCGAGCAGCCGCCGCTACAATTTCATGCTGCGGGCGCAGCCGTTCAAGAACACCTCGCTGCGCGCTTCGTTCCAAATGTACGATCTCGCGGCCACGCGCGCCAATACCATCACGCCGCGCGACGCCGTTTCTTATTGGAAAAATCTGGGCAGCCCGACGTGGGATCCCGTCGCTTCGGCCATGACGGTCAATGGCGTGACGACGGTGCTGGGCGCGACCAACCCCACCACCCTGGGCGTGCAAAATTTTGTGGATCCCGTGCTCTTCGTGGACAACGGCGGCATCCAGCTTTGGATGATTGGCCGCATGCCTGCGGCCGGCGCGACCAACGGCCCGCAAAACGTCGCCGGCATCCCGCGCCTGATGGAGAGCATTGCCGATCCCGTGCGCACGGGGCGTCCGTTGTACTCCACCGTCCGCGGCATCTCCAGCAAGGCGCTCTACGACTACAGCTCGATCAATCTCGCGGGGATCAACTCCATCAAGGATCACAACGAAACCTCCACCGTGGAACTCGAGCACTTCGCGTTCCAAACGGACCAACAAACCCTCGCCTTCCAACTCGGCTGGAATCGCGAGTACGCCAATCGCCTGAACCGGAACATTGTCGGCCAGGCCTCGGCCACCGGCAACAGCGGCTACCTCTACGTGGACGTGAACGAAAAACTCCTCGATGGGCGGCCGAATCCCTACTTCAAGCGGCCGTATCTCGGCGCCGGCGAGCCGGTCCACAACATGACACCCTACTTCCGCGACACCTATCGCGGCCAGCTGGCCTATCTCCTGGACGCCACCAAGTCGGACAAGTGGACGAAGTGGCTCGGGCGTCACCAAATCGTTGGCTACACGGAGCAAAAACTGACCAAGAGCCACGTCTACCGTTTCCGGGAAGCCAATCTCAACGACAACCCGGTCTATATCGCGCCCGGCCAGCCCAAGGCCAATCAGTCCGGGGTCCTCTCGCCCACGGCCACCCGCGGCTACTACCACTTCTATGTCGGTGACGCCAACGGCCAGAATATCGATTACGCCCCGTCGCCAATCAAATACGGGAACTACAATTTCAACTGGTACAACGCCGTCAGCAACGCTTGGGTCAACGAACCGGCCACGCTGGGCGAATCGGCGATTCAGGAAGGCTCCGCGGGCAACTTTGCGTCCCGCAATCTGCTCAAGACCCGCGGCGCCATGATCCAAAGCACTTTCCTGCAGGACCGCCTGTTCGTCACCCTGGGCAAGCGGCATGACGAAAATTACAACAAGTTCCAAAGGCCGTCGGTGCTCAAGGCGAACGGCTACGAGTTCGACTACGCGGCCATGCAGGGGTGGGCCGGCGACTGGGCGGTCCGGTCGGGCGACACGAACACCAAGGGCCTCGTCGTGAAACCGTTCCGCGGCTGGGAATCGATCGAAAGCAGCGCGCGCGGCGGCGGCTCGGGCGGATTTTTCGCCGGTCTCCTCCGCGGAATGAACCTGCACTACAACGAGTCGGACAGCTTCCAGCCTGAAGTGCCGGCCATCAACGTACTGACACAGTCGCTGCCGAATCCGTCCTCCAACGGTAAAGACTACGGCTTCTCGCTCAATCTCTGGTCCGACAAGCTCGTCCTCCGCGCGAATCGCTACGAGACCAACCAAATCAACACGCAAAACAGCCAGTTTGGCACGTTCGGCCAGCGCGTGCTGCGGATCGATATTCAGGGCTACGCCGGCAACAACGACGCGATCTCGCTGCAACGGCAGGCGCGCAATTGGATCCGCGAGGGCAACCCCGCGCTCACGACGGCCCAGGTCGATACGCAGACCCTCCAACTCATGGGGCTCACCGCCGATCAGATTAATGTCTTCAACACGAATACCATTCGCGACACGCAGGACGTCACCGCGAAAGGCGACGAGATCGAGTTGAACTACAACCCCGATCGCTTCTGGACCCTGAAGGGGAATATCACCCGCACGGAATCCCTCGATGCGAATATCGCGCCGAGTATCTTCCAATGGCGCGATCAGCGCCTGCCGATTTGGGAAAAGATCATCGATCCCCGCTATGGCACGAAGTGGCTCGACACGCCGTACCTCAATGACGCCATCCAGGTTGACGGCACGGGCACACCGCGCGCGTTTCTCACCGGCAATGTCGTGACGCCCATCGCGCTGGCGCAGGCCACGCAGGGCAAGAGCCGGCCGGAAATTCGCGAATGGCGCTACAACCTGAGTGCCAGCGTGCGCCTCGCCAAGTACTCGGAAAACAAGTTCCTCAAGAACATGAGCGTCGGCGGCTCCTATCGCTGGGAAAGCCGGGGCGCGATCGGCTACTGGGGCATCCCGATCAAAGGAGACTACTCGATCGCGACGCAGTTCGACGCCAACCGGCCGATCTACGCCAAGGCGAACAGCTACATCGATGCCTTCGTCACCTACAACACGCGGCTCTTCCACGACAAGGTGAAGGCCCGGTTCCAGCTCAACGCCCGCAATCTGCAGGAGTGGAAAGCGCGGCTCGAGCCCATCGGCGCCTATCCGGATGGCTCGCCGCACACGTTCCGGATCATCGAGCCCGGCACGTTCATCTTCACGACGACGTTCGAGCTGTAGAGCGCAGGCCCAGCTGGCCAGTGTTGGTAGTTCCGCCTTTAGGCGGAAGGTTTGGCTGTTTTTTCGGCCGATCAGATTACGCCTAAAGGAGGACTACAAACAGGCTGGCCCGGGCCCATCAAACATCCATCGCCACGACTTCGTGCTCGGCGATCGATGGCACCGTGACCTCGAGCCACTCCCCGGTCTGGCGGTAGGGCGGTGACGTGTTGGCGACGAGCAGCCGCAGCCCTTTCGCGCGCAGGCCGTCGGGCAGACGCACGCGGACCTTTTGCTCGGTGATCGGAATCACTTCGCGAATCGGACCCTTCATCATCATCGGGTTGGTCAGATTCACGAGGTGCACCGTGACCGAATTTGCCTGCTGCCAGACCGTCACGTCGAGCACGCCGCGGCCCGTCACCGTCACCGGGGCGGGTTCGTTGGTCGCCCACGCGACGGCGTTGGCCAGCAGCCGGCCGTGGTCGCGATCGAGCACTTCCCAGAAGGTGCGGTCGATGTCCCAGGGAAAATAGACGACTCGGCCATAGGTCCCATTAGTCCCATTGGACTTATTCAGATCGTTCAGAAACACCTGAGGAATTTCCGTTTTTCCCACGCGGGAAAACACTTTCTCCATCGGCAAGTCCGGGTAAGACGGAATCAACGTGAGCGGAGCCAAGCCGGTCTTTTCCTTCGACGTCACCTCCACGCGCCAGACGCCATGGACCATCCGCGGCGCATCCTCGAGCCCGCGCAGGAGTGGGTGCTGGGGCGTCGCTTCATGCTCGAGCCGCAGGTAGGCGTTGTGCATCGGACCTTCGATTTTGCCCGCGAAACTCGCGCCGAATAGATCCGCGAGGCCGAAGTCCTTTCGCTTCACCCCCCACTCGTCGTACAGCGAAGTCTCGGAGGTCGCGATCAATCCGCCGCCCCGCTGCACAAACGCGCGGAGCTGCCCGCACTGCGCGTCTGACAGCGCCGCGATATTGGGCAGAATCAAGGTCTTGAACGCCGCCAGATGTCCGGCATCGAGCAGCCGATCGTGCACCAGTTCGAAGGGCACCCGGGCCTCGATCAACGCGTGATACCAGCCGAGCCCCGCATCCTCCGCGCTGTCGCCCGCGTCGGCCGCGTCGTGAAACCACGCCGTTTGCTGCGAGTACATCAGGCCCACGCGCGCCAACGGTCGCTCGTTGCGCAGGTAGCGCTCGGCGCCATGGCACCAGACGTAGAGCTCCTCGACCGGTTTGAGCCAGCGCGGGTCATTGACGCTGCCGGCGAACTTGGTGAACCACGGCCGCAGCCCGTTCGCGATGCCGTCGATCGCCCAGCTGCGGATCTCCTCCGGATTTTGCACCGAGTCCTTCCAGCGATACGGTTCCTCCAGCCCGACGCTGAAAATTCCGACGATCGGTTTGCGGCCCATCGTGGCGCGAAACTCTTTTCCGTTCCGCCCATTCGCCCAGGGCGGCATCACCCCGCGTCGCGCCTGACGGTCGGCCATCAGCGTCGGCGCCAGCGCGCCGATCCGCATCATGTCGAGCGAACTGGTCGCACCCCCGCCGCCGTTGGGAATCACACACGAGTCGGGATTGATCGCCCGCACCGCGTCGTCCCACTTGCGCCAAAGCACGAAGAGCCGGTCCTGCCGCCAAAGAATATACGCGCGGCGGGCCGGATCCTGCGGATTGTTCGTGCGCGGCAAATCCAAACCGGAAGCCTCGCGGAAATTCTTGCGGCAGTGCTCGCAGTAGCACTGACCCGAGCCGTCCCAGCGGTTGATGAAGATGCCGTCGATCTTATACCGCGACGCCAGCTCGCGCTTCACGTCGGTCATGAAGTCGAAGTTATACGGTCCCAGCGCGCACGTGACCCACATCTCCGGAGACGCCCAGTGCCGCCGCCGCTGACCCTCGGCGGTGACGTGAATCCAGTCGGGATGCGCCGCCTCGACGTCGTCATAGGTCGCATGCGGGTCGGTGCGCGCGATGACCACCATTCCGAGCTTGCGGCAGCCCGTGATGAGTTCGCCAAGGACGTCGCGGTTTTCCAGCCACGCGCTGCGGTGGTGATACGGAATCTTCGTCGGATAATATGCCACGCAGCCGCCGCCGCTCAGGCAGACCGCGTCCGAGCGCGTGCGCTTAAAGTAATCGAGCCAAAACTGCAGATCGAACTTGCCCGGATCATCCTCGACGAGCGTGAGCTGCGCCCAGCGCATCGGCTTGTCGATCCACGAGGGTGCGGGAGGGATTCCGCCTGCGCCCGATGAGGCCACGCTGGCTGGTGCGGGCAAGACGGCGGCCCGGGTCGTGCCCAGGGAAAATTCGCCGAGCGTGACGGCGGCACCGGCGACGGCGGTGGCTTTGAGAAATTCGCGGCGGGTGGATTCAGGCATGGTGCAGCGGGGGTTGCCACCGTCTTAGCCCGTGCGGGTTGACTCGCAACGGTGGAGTTCGTACGCGGAGGTTAGTAGTTCCGCCTTCAGGCGGAATCCGGCGACTCAATCCTTCCGCCTAAAGGCGGAACTACAAACTCCGCGCGGCATCCGCCACTACTCCAGCAACCATCTCGCCACTGCGGCACGATCGGCCGTCGCGCTCGCCGTGAGCGCACCCAACGCATTCGCCGACTCATAAACCTTCTTCGTCAAGGCCGGCAGCGCCTCGCCACCGATCCAAAGCCGCCCCGGCGCCCCGAGCGCGAGCAGGCCGGGAACGTCTCCATACTTCGCTCCGCCCGGAAGAAACCGCGGATCACGAAAATCCGTCAACTGCCCGAATCGAAATCCACCCGTGTCCACCGCCGCCCGCGTGATGGCGTCGCGCGCGATCGCCCGGGCCGCGGCCACCACCGGGCCGGAGCCGCCAAAGCCCGCGACATCCACGCTCTGCAGACTCGCGTGCGGCGCGCCTTCGTAACCGCGCAGGAACGCCACCACGTTCAAGACATCGTCGACGCGTTGGGCGAAGAGCGTGCGATTGTACCCGAACGTGTAGCCGGCAAATTCGCGCGGGTTCTCGACGACCCGCGTCCGCTTCATCGGTACGCCGTCGGCCAGAAATTCCCCCTGATAAAGCAAATCGGCCCCGACCACGATCGCACCCGCATCGACCAGGCGCTTCACCTCGGGCCGCACCGCACCATCGGCCCCAAAGAGCGCGGCCTTCCCCGAATCGTCCAGCCACACCACGGCGCGTCCGCTCCACCGTGTCGGCTGCAGCCACGCGATCGGGAGTTCCTCGCGCTTGGCCGTGTTGCGGAGAAGGCCGGTGAGCTCGGTGAAGCCGGCGCGTTCTTGTCGGCTCATCGCCTGCCACTCGACTTGGCCGGCGGTGGCGAGCGTCCGGCCAATGGCGACTTCCACGCCCGCGCCCGCGACTTGCCGAAACGCGTCGATCGACGCCGCGCTCGCGTGGACCTGCCGCTGCGCGTCGTCGTACAGCCACTTCGCCAGGCCGCGCTCGAAATCGGGATCGCCGCTCTTCGGCTCGGGATGCTGCGCGTCCCACCCCGAAAGCCCGGCCTTCGTCAGCCGCTGGTAATCGCGCTCCACGACTGGCGAGGCAAAGCCGAGATGCAGCTGGGCGTTGAGCCAAGTGTAGAAGGCGGAACGCGAGACCGCGTTGTAGTTGTGCGGAAAATGCTCGCCGCGATGCAGCATCACGTTGTCCGGCGCACCGAGAAAGGTGTAGAGCTGCTTCAACTCGGGAAATCCCTTCGTCGCCATTTCCTTCGTCCAGTCGTTCGCGTTCGTCAGCCCCATCGGCTTCGGCGCAAACAGCCCCGCGAACTCGACGTTACCCGTGTCCACGCGCAGCAGGCTGGCATTTTCGCAGGTGCAGCCACCCTGCATCGCGGTGCTCACCATTACCGCGGGAAAGGAAAACGCGATTCGCGGATCGATCGTCATGAGCATGATCGCCTGCGTGCCGCCGCCGCTCGCTCCGGTGATACCCACGCGCCGGGGGTCCACGTCCGGCAGACTCAGGACAAAGTCGAGCGAGCGAACCGCGTTCAGGGTCTGGAGGCCCATGACACTCTGCAGATTCGCCTCGGCCTGCGGGCTGTAGAAGCCCCAGTTCGCCGTCGTGTTCATCTCCGGCCGTTGCGTCGCGAACTTGTGGACGAGCTCGAACGGGATCTGGTGTGAATCGGAGTCACCAAGCATGTCCCACTGCCAGACCACGCAGCCCATCCGCGCGAGTTGCACGCACATCGACTGGAACCGGCTCTTGCCGCCCTCTTCGAAACGCTCCTGTCCCGTGGCGATTTCCTCGCGGAGCGCCTCGTCGGTCTGTTCGAAAAACCGGGCGTCGCGCCAATGGCCGTGCGCCACCAGCACCGCCGGGAGTTTGCCGGTCCGGCCCTTCGGCCGGTAGAGGTTCCCCGTCACGAAAAAACCCGGCGCGCTTTCGAAATAAACTTTTTCCACGGTGTAATCGGGCCGATCCACCTTGCCGTGGATGACCGCGTTCAACGGCGTCTTCGTCGGCATCGGCCAAAGCCCTTCGGCCACGAGAATCTGCCGGCGCACCTCCGCCGCCCGCTGCGCCCAGGCCTCCTTCGACGTCGGCGGCGTGAACGGAAAGTAGCCGTCCAAATCCTTCAGCGGCTGAAGGCGAACATCGTTGGGTAACTGCCCGACCGGCAACGCCCGCGTCGCCGCCGACACAGCTGAGCCAAGCGCGACGAAAAGGAGCAAAGAAAGAAACGCCGGGGGAGCTTTCACGCCTTTCAGCCTGAAGCCTCTGCCCCCACCCGACGAATCAAAAGGGACCAATCCTTTGAGCCACAAATTAGACCCATCGCACAAATAGGAACCGAGGCGCTTGATCAGCATTTGTGCCCATTGGTGTAATTTGTGGCCAAAATGATTGGAAAAACCCCGGAATTGACCACCCCGGCCGCGACCGGCTAACTCTCGCTTCTTATGTCCGCCGAATCCACCACGCCCGCCGTCTCCATGGACAACATCGTCGCGCTCGCCAAGCGCCGCGGCTTCATCTTTCAGTCCTCGGAAATCTACGGCGGATTCAACGGCTTCTTCGACTACGGCCCCCTCGGCGCCGAACTGAAGAAGAACATCCGCGATTGCTGGTGGAACGACATGGTCCGCCGCCGCGACGACATCGTCGGCCTCGAGAGCTCCATCATCATGCATCCCAAGGTCTGGGAAGCCTCCGGCCACGTCGCCGGCTTCACCGACCCGCTCGTCGACTGCAAGGTCAGCAAGCAGCGCTACCGCGCCGACCAGTTGTTTTTCGCCGCGGTCATCGTCGACGGCACGATCGTCGGCTACGTCTCCGCGCTCGAGAGCGCGAACACCACCGGCGAACTCCAGGCCGCCGCCGAAAATCTCAAGCGCAAGAAGGCCATCCAAGGCACGCTCGCGCCCGTCCACGCCAAGGACATGACGGAGGCCCAGCCCGATGAAATCGCGCTCATCCCCTCGCCCGCCACCGGCGAGCCCGGCAGCCTCACACCGCCGCGCTCGTTCAACATGATGTTCCAGACGAATGTCGGCGCGATGACCGACGCCTCGTCCGTCGCCTACCTGCGGCCCGAGACGGCGCAGGGCATGTTCGTCGACTTCAAGAACGTCGTCGACACCGGCCGCGTGAAGCTGCCCTTCGGCATCGCGCAAATCGGCAAGAGTTTTCGCAACGAGATCACGCCGCGCAACTTCATCTTCCGCTCGCGCGAATTCGAGCAGATGGAGATAGAGTTCTTCGTAAAGCCGGGCACCGACGAAGAGTGGTACTCCAGGTGGGTGGAGGAGCGATTTAACTGGTACGTGAAGTTCGGCATAAGAAAAGAGAACCTCAGGATGCGTCAGCACGCCAAGGATGAGCTGGCGCACTA
>CANJNJ010000003.1 GCA_947474995.1 Opitutaceae bacterium
CGTAGGAGATGATTTTGGCCAACGGGTAATCGGCAGCGGCGAAGCCTTCGGCCGAACTGCCTTTGGTTACGCCGATCTTCGCGCTGGGGTGATTGAGAATGCTGCGATGATCGTAGCCGCGACGCGCGGCCCCGGCGAGGGCGCGATTGATGAGCACGGCAGGTTTTACCTGCACGTAAGGACGGGTGAAGCGTACGAGCTTGGCGCGATCGAGCGTGTCGCTGAGGTAGGAAACGGCAATGTCGGCCCGGCGCTCGAGAACCATGGTGACGATCTCATCGAAGGTCTTGGCCTCGCGGACGAACCGCACGCGCACCCCAAGGCGGCGGGCGATCTCCATGGCGATCTCGACATCGAGGCCGGCAAGTTCCTGGTTCTTTTTAAGATAAAAGAAAGGCGGCCAGAGATCGGCGGTCATCGCGATGCGCAACTCGCCGGCGGCCATGATGCGCGCGATGTCTGGGGGTTGGCCGTCTTGCGCCCGGCCCGAGCCAAAGCTACCGGCCAACACCCAGGCGAAAAGAATCCGACGGATAAATGACAAACGGGTTATCACCATTTGGTCGCTCCTGGGCTGCTGTCGCCGAGATACTTGCCCGCGAGCGACTGAAGGGTTCCATCGAGAACGCTCTTTTCGATGCAAAGGTTTAGCCACGCTTGCAGATCGTCGGATTTCCAGTTCAGCGCCATAGCTAGGTTTGACCGGCGATCCTCGCGCCTGACGATTTCGAGTCGAAGACCGGCGTCCGGATGCGCTCCGAGCCAACGCGTGACGGCAATTTCGTCAGCGATTACGGCGATTGCTTTGCGGGTGAGAACCGCGTCGACGGCGTCCTCGAGCGTGGGCAGGACCGTCAATCGATCGCCGAACTCCTCCTTGACCGCCGGGAGCACGACGCTGCCGGTTACGGCGGTGACGTGCGAAGTCTTGTCGGCGAGGAGCAGCGCGGGACCGCCAGAGCGGGTCGCCGCGAGACGATCGACCAGACGGATTTCCTGAAGCTTTAGGTAGGCGCGGCTAAAACGAACGGATTTGGCCCAGTCTAGTGAGTCGGTGAGCTGGCCGATGCCAACGTCGATCTGCGAGCTTACGACCTGCGCGATCAATTCCTCGGGGGTTTGGGCGGTGCGGACGAACGTAATCTTTACCTCCATGCGACGGGCGACTTCGGCGATGAAGTCTCCCTCGAGGCCGCTCGGCTCGCCGCTGGGCCCTTTTTGTACGAGGGGCGGACCATCCTTCGCCAGCAGGCCGACCCGTAGCAGCTTGGCGGTGAGGACCTCTTCGAGGTCGGCGGCGGCGAGACGCGTGAGCCCCGCGAATGCGACGCAGCCGAGGACGAGAGAAAGCATCCGGCGCGCGAGCCGAAATAATCCGGCGCGGGAAATGAAGTTAAGGCACATGGCAGGGTGGAAATTCAAAGTGATCGAGGAAGAGGGAGCGGCCCGGCATTTAGAAAAGACACGGCGCGCGATCTGCCGAGGGTGCGATCAGAAGGAGTTGGAAGGAGGAAAAATTAGGACGCCGCAGCGGTAAGGAGGAAGACGCGACTGCGATGTTGATGTGATTCGGCGCGAAAGCCCGGATGGGCCGCCTCGGTCCAGGTCATGGTTTCGGCGCGCGTGGCCTGCCAGCCCGTCTCCGCGAGCAGGGCTGCAATCTCATGATCGCTGAAGAATCGAAAGAAGTAGCGGCCGCGATAGAGAAACCCCTCCTGCCCGACCTCGGTCATGTCGATGCCGGCGACGTCTCCTTCGGGTCCGGGAATGTTGCATATGAGCGCCCCACCCGGAGCTAGAATCCGCCGCATCTCGCGCAAAACCGGCGCGGCGTCAGGGAGCGTTTCCACCGTATCGCAGAGTAAAATGAGATCGAAGGAAGCCCCGTCAAACGGGGTTTTAGCGAGGTCACAATGCGCGAGGCGCACGTCCCGCTTGACCTCGGAGGGCATTTTCGCGAGCGCAGCTTCCGAGGCATCGCACGCGGTGAGCGCGCCGGCGATTTTGAGGAGAAGCGGAAGATTGCGGCCTTCTCCGGTGCCCGCGTCGAGTACCTTGCCGAAGGAGCGTCCACGAGCAATCTCGGGCCGCAGGAATTCCTCTAGGAAACCGACGGCGCCCGAACCCCAAACCAGGTTCGGGGTAGAAGCATAGAGCTGGTCCCAAGCCTCTTTGTTAGCTTGATTTTGCTGTTGAGTATTGAACGGCATCGAAAGAGTCGGGAGCGGGAGGTTAAGCGGGAGCGGGAGGTTAAGCGGGAGCGGGAGGTTAAGCTCTAGGTAGCGGGGGATCGGGAAAGTATATTGGCTCCGTCCAAGGGTGCCGAAGTCGCCATTGATCCGCGTTCGATCGGCGCCAAAGTAGCGCGATAAAAAAGCACAGGGCTAATCTTATTAGGCCTGTGCGACCGGAAATTTCCCCGACTTAGTGGTTGAGATCATCGAGCCTGCTCATCCTCGTAATTACTCGAAGGGGCAAAGTCGACGAAAGGCTCGGACACCAAGCTTTAGATCCTACGCCAATATTTTTTCCTGTATCATTGCGTTCACTGCGGACCGCCTGAGACCTAGCTGATACTACTCCAGCGTAGGTTCCTCAAGCGGTCTGAGGGCAACGATCGTTCCCTGGGGGGGTCAATACTCCGAGAGAGGAAGATTGAGTTTCTTCCGCTGCGACATGACACGTGTCCGATTAGGCGACTCCGCGTTCACGCTGTCCTCAGACCCTTCGCTTTTGACAATTTCGGTTTTGACCGGGGCGGTCTTATTGTCGGTGATGAGCTTCGGGTACAGAATATTCACCATGCCATTGAGCGCAACGGCTGCCGCGTTGGTGGGAAAACCGGGCGCGTTTTTCAGGGAACGCGTGCAGGCCACCACGATGGCACAGTCGTAATCGGGTAGATACATCATGGCGGTGTCGTAGCCAGAGAGCTGACCGCGGTGACCGACGATCCAGTAGTCGGCATTGTTGGTGCTGTCCGCCTCGTGGGCCATATGCCCGGAGTAACTGTTCTGAGGAGCGCTCGCGGTATTTAGCGTGGAGCCGAAGCCGGTGAAGAACTTCCAATCGAGGTGGCCGCGGCGATACGTGGCGCTGCCGTCGTCTTGCTGCGCGATCGACTCCATCCACTTGGCGAGGTCGCCGACGGTGGAGATGATTGCACCGGCGCCACCCACACCCGACGGGTCATATTGACTGACATCGCGATCGTTGCCGGGCAGCGAGGGCTCGTTGACGTAGTTGGCCCAGTTCATATAGCCATGCGCGAAAGGCTCGGGCATGACGCTTTGGCCGGGAGCGGGATAAATTGTCTTGGTGAGGCCGAGGGGAGTGATGAACCACTCTTGGATGAGGTCGCGGATCGGCTTTTTGTAAATCTGCTCGAGAATCTGGCCGAGGAGGAGGGTGTTGGTATTGGAGTAATTCCACACGACGCCAGGCGTTTCCCACGGCCCGAGTTCAGCGTCACTGAACTTGGAATTCACCATTTGAATCAGCTCGAGATCGCTCCAGACGCGGGTGCGGTTAATGATATAGGGCATGAACCAGGCATCGAGAAAGTCGGTGTAGCTGACGATCGCCGAGGTGTGGTTCAGGAGCATGCGCACCGTGATCCGACTCTTCGGGTAGTTGCTCAGGACGGCAGCGGGGAGCAATTTGTCGATCGTGGTGTCGAGCTTCAGGCGTTTATCCTCGATGGCCTTAAAGATCGCCATGCCGGTGAACGTCTTGGAGGCGCTGCCAATGCGGATGTAGTCATCGGCCTGGAGCGACGCTTTGGTCGCCAGATCGCGCACGCCGCGACCCTGAGACCAAGCCTGCTCGCCGACGAACTTTACCGAGTAAAGGATGCCCGGGATATCGTAATCACGAAGGGCTTTGTCGACGAGTTGCTGGATCTTGGCCTGATTCTCGGGGGTGAGCACCGAACTGGAACCAGCGGGCAACTGATAGACTTCAAGGAGGGCGATACCGCGATTCCCGTCGGCGGAGGAGACGACGACGCTATAGGCTCCCGGGTCCAGAGAAACGAGCAAGCAGGCGTTGAGCCCGTTGGCCGGGAAGGGGAAAGCTCCAAGCTTGCCCATGGCGACTTGGATTTCGGCAGAGTTCGCCGAAGTGCCGCCGGAATTGTTCGCGACCTCGCGCGTGCCGGAGTAAAGAGTAATCTTGGTGGCGGTGAGGACGGGCGACACGCCGAAGGGCGCGAGCGCAGGTCCCGCAACGCGGATGAGCATCTGCTTCGGGGAGTTACCCTCGAGCACGAACCCTCCGACCAGCACGTCTTGACCGGTGCCGACTTGGGCGCGCGCCGATAGATTGACGAACTGCGGCCGTTCGGCGACGCGGGCGGTGAGCTGGTTAGCAGCTACGCAGCACATTAAGCCGGCGAGGGCGAGGATGCTACGGATATAGCGATTTTCGAATATGTTATTCATGTAAGAAGAAAAAAACGTTGGAAGGGGTAGTGTTTATACGTAGAAGTCAACTTATTTATATAAGAAGTTTTGTGCGCTCGACCCGGAGACATCGGCTTTGGCGGAAGCAGCCCGTGGTCTTCGGCCGGCGCAGCTCCTCCGTCGCCCCCGGTGCCCCAAAGGCTGGTAATGCCAACAGCAGTACCGTCAGCCAAAAATAAGAGCCCATCGGCGCATCCTGTCAGGCCCACGTGCCGATTGCGCGTCGATCAGGTCAAAACGACGTGAACCCGCTCCCCGAGGCCCGTGCGCCCGCATATCCGCACCCGATACGCGGCAACGCCGCCGCCCCTGTCTTCGGCCAGCCGAAAATCTCTTCGATTTTCGGCCGGCCTGCTTGACTGAGCTGATGCGCCTTCGAACCCACCCTTAAGCAGAGTAGACGCCGATCTTTCATCGGTGCTGAATGGGGCACGAAGCTCTGGCTTCGCTGGCCCTCGATATACTGGCTTGAGCAATAGGCGCGATCCGCTCCGACCGGGCGCGGAGTGATGCCGTGCTCCTGCAACTCGACCATCTGCCGCACGGCCACTCCAGCGTCGGAACCGGCGCAGGTGGTGTTGCTCACGCAGCTTGGTTGGACCCTACCCTCGCAACCGCCGCCACGCGTCCAGGCCAAGGGCATCGCGGCGTCAGGGTGAACCACGGTTTTGTGTGGCCGGCCTGAGGTCCTCCCGCCCCGTACGTATCTGACCCGGCGAAAGCGATTCTCCCGACGTGCGAAAATCCGGCTAATCCATAGGGGCGGATGTCACGAACGCGTGGATTCTTCGCTGGCGATCAGAATGACAATTCAGTGGCCCTTTTTTCGACTCCCGCTCCATTACCCCCGCCCGATGTACGGCATCTTCGTCGCCATCACCATCAGGCTCGGCACATTCACGTCCAAGGGCAGCGATGCCATGTAGAGCAGGGCCTGCACGACGTGCGTCAGCTCCATCGTCGGCTCCACGGCGATCGAGCCATCGGCCTGCGCCACGCCCCGTTTCATCCGGCCGGCCATCGCGGTGTCGGCATTGCCGATGTCGATCTGGCCGCACGCGATGTCGTAGGGCCGCCCATCGAGCGCCGTCGACTTGGTGAGCCCGGTGATGGCATGCTTCGCCGCGGTGTACGCCGCGCCATGCGGTCGCGGCACGTGCGCGGAGACGGACCCGTTGTTGATGATCCGACCGCCGCGCGGCGACTGGTTCTTCATCATCCGGAACGCCTCCTGCGTGCAGAGAAAACTTCCCGTGAGAATGGAGTCGACGACCGACCGCCAGTTTTCGAGGGACAAATCCTCCACCGACACGCCCGGGACGTTCATCCCGGCATTGTTGAACAGCAGATCAAGCCGGCCAAATTTTTCCCGCGTCCGGGCAAAAAGCGTTCGCACGTCTTCGAGCTGCGTGACGTCGGTGGGCACCACCAACACCTGCGATGCCGGCGCCCCGGATTCACGGGCGGTGACCTCCAACGCTTCCCCGCGGCGCCCCGCGAGCACCACGGCGTAGCCGGCGCCCAGCAGCCCTTTGGCTGATTCGCGGCCGATGCCCGACCCAGCTCCGGTGACCAGGGCAACTTTACGTGGCGATTCCATGACCCCAAGTTTGCCAGCACGCTTTCGAACATGCCGAGATTATTTCGTGGGTGCGCGGGAGTGGCCCGCTTCGGGAGAAGCGGGATACTTCGACGGTTAAGTCGCGATCCTTCCCTGCCCTCCCGGCCCGGGCTACACTACGCCGCTCCCGCGGGTTGTTCGCCCGGGATTGGATCTGAGATCTGAAATCTGTGATCTGAAATTCCCCGCCCCCCCTCCATCACCAGTTTGTGATGGATCCGTCGGGGCGCCGGTACGTTTGAATCGGCTGGCTGCGCGTCGTGAACTCTGCCGTGACCGGAAGCTTCGTCGCATCGAACGTCACGCCGAGGCCGGGACGCTCGTTGGGCCAGAGTTTGCCGTCCTTGTAGTCGAAATGCTGCGGCAGGTACGGCTGCTCCAGTTTGTACGAGCCGGCCAGCTCCATCAGCACCGGACCCGAGAAGGCCGTGCACACGTGCACGAGCGCCGCCTCGGAAATCGGACCCGTGAAATGCGGCGTGAGCCCGACGTAGTGCGTCTCGCACATCGCGGCCTGCTTCACGTATTCCGTGATGCCGCCGCAGTTCGGAATGCTGGTGCGATTGTAGTCGATCAGGTGCTGCTCGATCAGCTCGTTGATGTCCCACCGCGCACCAAATTGCTCGCCCACGGCGATCGGCACCTTCACCTGCCGCCGCAATTCGCGGTAGACCGCCGCGTTTTCCGAGCGAATCAGGTCCTCGCAAAAATACGGCTCCAAGGGCTCGAGCAGCGTGCTGAGCCGCACCGCATCCGCGAAGTCGACGCGCGTGTGATAATCGATGCACCAGTCGGCATTCGGGCCGATCGCCTGGCGGATCTCCGCGCAATCTTCCGCCGTCTTGCGGACCATCCGCTGCGAGTTGAACACGTCACTTCCACCGGTGGGGCCGGACAAGGAAGTGCGAAACGCGCGAAAGCCCGCGGCGATGGTCGCTTTGGCCGTGGCCCCCAGGCTGCCCTGGTTCGGGATGAAACCCGTCGAATAGCATTCGCAGTGATTGCGCGACTTGCCGCCGAGCAACTGCCAGACCGGCACGCCCAGCGCCTTGCCCTTGATATCCCACAGCGCCATGTCGAGCGCGCCGATCGCATCCAGCTTTTCGCGTCCCGCCGGATAAAACCGCCCGCGGAACATGAGCTGCCAGCAATGATCGATCCGCGTCGGGTCCTCGCCGATGATCATCTCGGCGCATTCGCGCACGGTGTCGCGCGAGCCGCCCTCGCCGATGCCGATGAGCCCCGCGTCGGTCTCAACCGTGACGACGTTGAAGCTCTGGTTGAACATCGGCCGGCTGATCGGCGATTCGTAAAAAACGAACCTTGGTAATTTTCATCGCCGGCATGGGCGCGGCGAGGGCATCGAGCCATGACGCGCCGAGCGCGCTGGCGGCCAGGCCTTGAACGGACGTTTTGATGAAATCGCGACGGTGCATGATGAAATCCTTCGCTGGGGGTTGGAGACGGGGAGGAGGGAAAGTACGCGGCAGCGTTCCAAGGGTGAATTGACGTGGCAAGGAATTTGGGGCGCGGGAGTCTTGGATTTCAGTTTCGCCGAGGCTCAAGGACGCGCGACGCCAAAAGCCGCCATGAACTTTTTCTCCATGCGGCGCTGCTGGGTCAGCCCACGCCGGTCGGAGACCGGCGTCAGGCGATGCGAGGGACCGCGTTCCAAATGCTCGGCTTCCTAACTGCCCGGCACCCACCCGCAAACTGAACTCGCCTCAGCGGGTCGCGCGGCCAATCTCGTGCAACCCGATTCCCTTTTTTGGAAGACCTGCGTTCGGGACCAAGCCTTACCCTGCCATGAAAATTCCCTGCTCCTCCGTCCGCTGGCTGCACCGCGTTCTGCCGTGGGCGTTGCTGCCCCTGCTCGTTGCTGCACTCCTCTCGGGATCGGCCAATCGGGCCGCGGCCGCCGAACAAGCCGGAACTCCGTCCGGCACCATTCTGTTTATCGGCAACAGTTTCATGTTTGGCTCCGGATCACCGGTGCGATTCTACCGCGCGCAAACGGTGACCGATCTCAACGGCGAAGGCACCGGTGGCGTGCCGGCGTTGTTCAAATCCTTTACGACTCAGGCCGGGCTGAATTTCACCGTGAGCCTGGAGACGGTCGGCGGCGCGGGCATCGACCTCCATCTCGCCACCAAGAAAGACCTGGTCGTCCGCCCGTGGGACCACGTGGTCATGTATGGTTATAGTACGTTGAATCGCGACAAACCGGGCGATCCCGCGTTGCTGGTCAGTTCCGCGAAGGAGATGGCGGAGTTGCTGCACGCGAAGAATTCGAAAGCGGACATCCGGCTGATGGCGACGTGGTCGCGCGCCGACCAGACTTATCCGGAGACGGGACATTGGCACGGGAAGGCCATCGACGTCATGGCGAAGGACGTCCGCGCCGCCTACGACCTGGCGGCCGCGGGTTCGCCGTACATTCACGGTGTCATTCCCGTCGGCGAAGCCTGGAATCGCGCGATTCAAACCGGCCTGGCGGATCCGAATCCCTACGACGGCATCGGCGCCGGCCAGATCGATCTGTGGACGTACGATCATTACCACGGCAGCACCTTTGGCTATTACCTCGAGGCGCTGATGCTCTTTGGCGACCTGACCGGGCTTGATCCCCGCGCGCTCGGCAAGGGCGAACGCTCCGCGCTTGAACTCGGGCTGTCGGGGACCCAGGCGACCGCGCTGCAGCAGATCGCCTACGATGAATTGTCCGCGCGGAAAAATCAGCCGGCCTTGAAGGTGTTTACGCCGGTCGCGCTGAAATAGCGCGCCCAGGGCGGCTCCGTGAAATTAAGATTTCAGGGGACACCCCAGAACTTGGGAATTGGGCTATCTCAAGGTAGGGACCGCTCTCCGAGCGGTCCGCGGACGTCTCGGAGAGACGTCCCTACCCGCCAAAACCGATTCCTTTCCCAATCTGAGATCTGAAATTTGAGATCTAAAATCCCGCTCCGCCGCCAGCGACCCGGCCTATGCCCGATTCAAAACCGACCGGCCCGACTCCACCACGAACGACGCCCGCGTGTTCAACGGCGCGCCGGGACGCGACACGTACGGCACGGTCCGATAATCGGTGCGCCACGTCTGCGGCGTAACCTCGCAACGCACATAGCCGCGCTCGTCGTTGTAGAATTTCACGAACGGATTTTCCGCCCGAACCACGGCCGCGGTCTCCTTCTCCTCCTTGCCGTCGCCCTTCGAGGTGATCGAGGTGCCGACAAATTCGACGCCGACACTGCGCGCATCGAGATCATCAAAATCGGCGATCAACTCGTTGGCCCAGTTGCAGTGAATATCGCCGGCCAGTACGACCGGATTCACAATCTTGCGCGCATCGAGGTGACGCAGCAACCGGCGGCGCTCGAATTCGTAGCCGCTCCACTTGTCCATGCTGTAACCGATCTCCGGACCCGCGATCCGATCCACACGGGCCAGGATCACCTGCTGGGCGATGGGATTCCACCGGGCCGGCGATTGTGCCAACCCGTCGAACAGCCACTCGCGCTGCCGATCGCCCATAAGGGTGCCCTTCGGATCCAGCAGGACGGGATCCGCGGGCTTGAGTCCGCCGCCGAGCGGTTGCTTGGTGCGAAACTGGCGGGTATCGAGCACGTGAAACGACGCGAGCCGGCCAAAATTCAGCCGGCGGTAGAGCAACGCATCCGGTCCCGACGGCTGCGCCGCACGCCGCAGCGGCATGTGCTCGAAATACGCCTGATACCCCGCCGCGCGCCGGCGCAGGAAATCGGCCTTCGAAATTTTCTCCGGATGCTCGGGGGAATCACCCGCGTAGTCATTGCTCACTTCGTGGTCGTCCCAGGTGACGATCCACGGCGCCATCGCGTGCGCCGCCTGCAGCGCCGGATCTGATTTATACACCGCGTAGCGCGCCCGATAGTCGTCGACCGTGAAAATTTCCGGCGTGCCATGCTTGCGCGCGTCCACCGCTCCCGCGCCGTCGTCCTTTTCGTAAATGTAGTCGCCGAGATGAACGACGAGATCGAGGTCCTCGCGCGCCATGTGCTCGAACGCCGTGTAGTAACCCATCTCGTATTTCTGGCACGAGGCGAACGCGAACCGCAGCCGGCTGGCCAGCGCACCCGCCGGCGGCATCGTGCGCGTCCGACCCTTCGGGCTGACCTCGGTGCCGGCCTTGAATTGATACCAATACCAGCGCTCCGGGCGAAGGCCCCCGACCTCGACATGCACCGAATGCGCCCACGCGGGGTTCGCCGTCGCGACGCCGCGCTGCACGACCCGCGACATGCCCTCGTCCTCCGCCACCTGCCAGGAAACCTCCACCGGTTCGGGCACCATGCCGCCGCCGTTCTCGCGCGGCTTGGGCGCGAGCCGCGTCCACAGCACGACGCCATCCGGCAGCGGATCGCCCGACGCCACGCCGAGCGAAAACGGATAGGCGGAAAACGCCGGAGTCCGCGCCACGGCGCCCCGCGCGCGATTCGAGAGCATGGCGGCAGCGGCAAAGGAAGCGCTGCCGATCAAAAACGAACGCCGGCTCAGCGGAGCCATGGCACCCGGCAAGGGGTAAAGGGGAGGCGGCATCCCATCCGGGTACCAGTCGCCGGTAAGCACTGCACGCCAAAAACCCGGGGTCTCTTATTCGTAACGAGGGCAAAGTGTCACGCGGAGGCGCGGAGTGGGACAAACAACAATCGCTTGGCTAGTTTTCCTCCGCGCCTCCTCGTCTTGAGCGAAGCGGGCGGGTGAGATTGGTTTGTTCCTGGCAGCTTAATTCGCGCAGAGGCGCAGAGCCGCGAAGGAAAATGCCTCCGGCATCTGTGCCATCTGTCTGACTATTCGAATGAAGAGACCAAGATGTTTGCCTTGCTGCTTGGAGCGGATTTTTCACGCGGAGCCGTCGAGAGAAATGACGTCGATTAGCGATTCTCACTCGCTCCGCGATCTCCGCGTGAGCCGGCTTGCAGCGGATGGTTTCCTCATCCGGGTCTTCATGGGGCTCTTTCGTTTTCACCCAAACCCGTGTCCGTCAAATCAGGGCAACCCGAAGTGCATACTTCCCGGCTGGCGGCCGGCGGCCGAACCAGAGCTTCACGCGGAGTCGCGGCCCTGCGGAGAAAGCGAGGATACAATGGAGGGCCGCGGTAGGATGTGTCCGGGTTGGCGATGCCCACCCCCTCCGCGCTCTCCGCGACTCCGCGTGAGTCCGGTTTGAAGCGGTTGGTTACCACCCAGCCCACGAAAGCTTGACGTGTTCACTTGAACACGTCATGCGTTTCATCACCCTGAAATCGGGGGCGGAGGGAGCTTGCCTCCCGGCGCGTCGCGGCTTCCCGTGATTCGCCCTCGCCCATTTCGGACTCTCCCACTCTCAACACAAACCAAACAGCCCTCAAACGTCCGCCGCCATGTCCAAAGCCGCCACCGCCGAACCCAAGAACAACGCCCACGTCGTCGCCAAAGGCCGCGCCGAAGCGCCCGCCGCCGTCACCCACGTCCGCGAAAAGAACATCGAGCTCGCCCTCTCCTCCATCACCAAGCAGTTCGGCGAGGGTTCGATCATGCGGCTCGGCAGCAACGCCAAGATGAAGGTCGAGGTTCTCTCGACCGGTTCGCTCGCGGTCGACCTCGCCCTCGGCGTCGGCGGCCTGCCCAAGGGCCGCATCATCGAAATCTACGGCCCGGAATCGTCCGGTAAAACCACCTTCTGTCTCAGCGTCATCGCCGAAGCGCAGAAAAAGGGCGGTCTCGCCGCGTTTATCGACGTCGAGCACGCCCTCGACCCGAAATACGCCCGCGTCGTCGGCGTAAACCTCGACGACCTCCTCGTTTCCCAGCCCGACAGCGGCGAAGACGCGCTCAATATCATGGAGACGCTGATTCGCTCCAACAGCATCGACGTCATCGTCCTCGACTCCGTCGCCGCCCTCACCACCCGGGCGGAACTCGACGGCCAGATGGGCGACATGACCATGGGCGCCCAGGCGCGGTTGATGAGCCAGGCGATGCGCCGGCTGACGGCCGTCGTCAGCAAGACGAAGTGCGTGTGCATTTTTACCAATCAAATCCGCGAGAAAATTGGCGTCATGTTCGGCAATCCCGAGACCACCTCCGGCGGCCGCGCGCTGAAGTTCTTCTCGTCCATCCGCATCGACATCCGCCGCAAGGACCAAATCAAGACCCCCGAGGGCAAGGTCGTCGGCAACCGCACGAAGATCAAAGTCGTGAAGAACAAGGTCGCCCCGCCGTTCACCGAGGTGGAGTTCGACATCATGTACGACGAAGGCATCTCGAAGATCGGCTCCCTCCTCGACCTCGGCCTCGAGCACAAAATTCTCGAAAAGAAGGGCGCCTGGATCGCCTACGAGGGCAACCTCGTCGGTCAAGGCCGCGACGCCGCCAAGCTCGCGCTGAAGGAAAAGCCCGAGCTGGCCGACAAGATTGCCAAGGCGATCTTGGAGAAGGTCAACGTTGTCGGCGGCGCGGTCATAACCGGCGACGCCGCAGTGTGATGTGGTAGGGACGGCTCGCCGAGCCGTCCGCCAAGTCCCTCGGTAGAAGCGGTGCTTTTCCCGTACGCCCGGCAGGCAAAACCGCCCTGGCCGGGCACATTTTCCGTGTGTTCGTCCGCCCCCGCTGACACCTTCCGCCCTGCGTGACACCCGCTGAATTTATCGACCGCCATCCCTCGGATCTCCTCAAACGGCTGCAAAGGCTTGTACGTCTTTCCACCGTAAATCCGCCGGGCGAGAACTACGACGGGATCACCGCGATGTTGGTCGGCGAACTCAAGGACCTCGGGCTCAACGCCCGCCGTTTCCCCATTGCCAAGGCCTTGCTGAAGAAGTCACTGCCGCCCGACCAGCATGTTAATCCCCGGTTCAACGTGCTGGGAAAACTGCCCGCGCGGGGGGCAAAGAAGACGGTCCACATCAACGCCCACTACGACGTCGTACCCGTTTCGGGGCAGTGGAAGCACGGCAGCCCGTTCAGCGGCACGATCGACGGCGGTTGGATTTATGGCCGGGGCACGGCCGACATGAAGGGCTCGATCGCCAGCCTGTTGATGGCGATCCAGGCCTTGCGCGCCACCCGGACCGAGCCGCGGATGAATCTCGAAGTCTCGTTCACCGCCGACGAAGAAACCGATTCCTTCCTCGGCACGGGCTGGCTCGTGCAAAACGCCCCCATCCGCCCCGACTACGCCATCGTCATGGAGGGCGGCGACGGCCATCGGGTGTGCTGTGGCCACAACGGGACCGCCTGGCTCGAAGTGATCGTGCACGGCCGGGCCGCCCACGGTTCGCTGCCGGAACGCGGGATCAACGCGCTCGAAAAGATGGCCGCCCTGGTGCGCGCGCTCGAAGACTACAAAAAAATTCTGGCCCGGCGCACCTGGCGGACGCCCGAGGGCATCACGATGCGCCCCACCATCAACGTCGGCGGCGTCTTTTCCTGCGGCGAAGGCGCGAAAATCAACACCGTGCCGGCCTACGCGAGCTTCACGATCGATCGGCGCGTGCTCGCCATCGAGAATCACGCGACAGCCGACCGCGAACTGCGGAGCTTTCTTGAGGCCGCCGCGCGCAAAATCCCCCAGTGCCAAATTACGGTCCGGAGCGTTTCGGAGAACTACTCGTGCTTCTCGGAGCCCAAGCATCCGTTCTTTGCCGCGATGGCCGACTGCGTGACCCGGGTCCGGAAGGAAAAGACCGTGTTCAACGTGTCGACCGGGTTCAACGACATGCACTTCTTCTCCCATTACCTTAAGATTCCCACGCTCGGCTACGGCCCGGGTGGCGAAAAGGAACACGCCGTCGACGAACGGGCGCAAGTGAACGAGCTGCTCGCCAGCGCCAAGATCTACGCCGAGTTGCTAACGACGTTTGCGGGTTAGCTCGACGGGCCACGTGACCCACGGCGGCGCGGAATGGTCCAAGGCCAATTTGGGCCACAGATTTCACGGATGGGCACAGATACAAACCCAGAGCGTTGGATTTTTATTTGTGCCCATTGGTGTAATTTGTGGCCAACAGTTTGGGTGTTTATTCCAGCTAGATAGAATAGCACCAAGCATCCGCCCGCCGAACGGTTTGAACCTTGGTCCTTCCGCGTAGCGCCCGCTACGCGGCGAACCCCTGCCGAATCATGTGGACCGCGATCGCCGCCAGCAGCATCGCGATGATTTTCGAAATCGCGCGCAGTCCCGTCGCGCCAATCAGCCGCCCCAGTTGATCGCTGAACGCGAACGCGAGCACGACGAGCACCAGATTGGTCACCAAGGCCGCCAGGGTCACCGCGACTCCCAGCGTCTGGTCCAACAAGAGCAGGGTGGTGATGAGCGCGGGACCTGCGATCAGCGGCATGCCGAGCGGCACGATCCCAAAGTCCACCGGCATTTTTTCCAGGGCGGAGGGAGACTGCACCAAGTCCCGTGCCGCGAGAATGAAGAGGATGAGCCCGCCCGCGATTTGGAAATCGCTCACGGTTACCCCGACGGCGGCAAAGACATTGGATCCGAGAAAAAGAAAACCCAGCGCCACGGCCCCGCCGGTGAGCGTCGCCTGCCGCGCCACCTTTTGCCGCTGCGCCCGGGCCAGCCCCTGCCCCAGCCCGAGGAAAATCGCGGCCAAACCGACGGGATCGATCGCGACAAAAAGAGGAATAAAGGCCTGCAGGAATTTTTCGGCAAACGCGGCCATGACCCAAACCTAGGCCCACCGCCCCTTGGCGTCGAGCCACCGCTGGCCCAAGCTGGTTCACGCGGAGCAGCGGAGGCCGCGGAGCAAATCGACCAGGCCTGTTGCTCGGGCCTCTCTCAGCATTCGCCGCGCAAGATCTCCTGCCTTTCCTCAAACCAATTATCCCGCCCGCTTCGCTCAAGGCGCAGAGACGCAGAGTCTGGGTAAATCACCCCTTCACACTAATTTTTCGCCCCGCCATGGCGGCGGCGATGGGCGCTCGCCGCAAACGCGGCTCCGTATGGGGTCTCGAAAAGAGGTAACAAGCCTCATCGGTGGGCCGGGCACTCCGTGCGCGGCCATTTACCCAGTACGATGATCGGAAAAAACCGGCGCAAAGCGCTGGCCACGGCTGGCTCGGCAGCCGGCGAGCCCCCGGCTTGCGGCGTCCCGCCGCCAGTACTCATCGCCCCGCCATTGCGGGGCGAAACATTAGTGTGCATCAGCGGTTAAAACCGCCTTGGCCGGGAATTCGAACGACCCACACCACGTCCACCGACCTCGACGGAGCTCGGCCTTCCCTTTCGCCCTTGTTTCGGTTTCTCCAGCACGGCAAGGTTACGCCCACTTTTTCCCGTCGCCATGAAGATCAATTCCCGCCTCACGCCGCAACGGCTCCGCAAAAAAACCAACCGCGTGTTCGAACTCGCCGGCCAAAAAATCCGCGCGGTCGATTCGGCCTGGGACTCCGCCCGCGGTACCCCCGTGTTCACGGTCAAGGGCCGCTATACTTCGCGCGGCTGGACGGAGTGGACGCAGGGTTTCCAGTTCGGCATGGCGCTGCTGCAGTACGACGCGACGGGCGACGACGCCATGCTCAAGCTCGGCCGCGAAAAGACCGTGCGCTACATGGCCTCCCACGTCTCGCATGTCGGGGTCCACGACCACGGCTTCAACAATGTCTCCACCTACGGGAATCTTCGCCGGCTGATGCTCGAAGGCCGCATTCCCTACAACCCGGACGAGCTCAATTTCACCGAAATCGCTCTCAAGGTCTCCGGCGCCGTACAGGCCGCCCGTTATTCGAGCACCGCTTATCGCACCCCATGGTCACCCGTCGCAGGCGCACGATCCGGAGCCGGCGTCGTGCCCGGCGGCTATCTCTATTCCTTCAATGGCCCGCACTCGCTTTTCGCCGATACGATTCGGTCGCTGCGCGCCCTCGCGGTCGCGCACCAGCTCGGCCACGTGCTGATGGGCGAAGGCGACAAACCGATCAACCTGCTCCATCGCGCGGTCGAACACGCGGCCACCACGGCCCGCTTCAACGTCTTCTTCGGCCAGGAACGCGACACCTACGACGTCCGCGGCCGCGTGGCCCACGAATCGATCTTCAATCGCAACGACGGCCAGTTCCGCTGCCCGAGTTCGCAACAGGGCTATTCACCCTTCACGACCTGGACGCGCGGGGCGGCGTGGGTCATCGCCGGCTACGCCGAGCAACTCGAGTTCCTCGACGCCGTGAAGGGTTCCGACCTCGACGCCGTCGGCGGCCGGCGCGCCGTGACGGATCTCTATCTCGAGACCGCCCGGGCCGCGTGCGACTATTACATCGAAGGCTATTCGGCGAAGGACGGCATACCGTATTGGGACAGCGCGGCGCTGAACTCACACAAGCTCGGCGACATCACCAAGCGACCGGCGGATCCGTTCAATGCGCACGAGCCCGTCGACAGCTCGGCCGCCGCGATTGCCGCCCAGGGACTCATTCGCCTGGGAGTTTATCTCACCGCCCGTGGCGAAAAGGCGGCGGGGGCAAAATATTTTGGCGCCGGTCTCACCATCGCCGACACGTTATTCGACGAACCGTATCTCTCGACCGATCAAAAACACCAGGGCCTCCTGCTGCACAGCGTCTATCACCGGCCGAACGGATGGGACTACGTCCCGCCGGGTCGCAAGGTGCCGTGCGGCGAGTCCTCGATGTGGGGCGATTATCACGCGCTTGAACTCGCGCTGCTGGTTTCACGTTTGGCCGAGGGAAAGTACTACACGTTTTTCTAGACCGTGTGGCGACCGCCGGGGTGGAGCCCGTTGTCCCCAACGGGCTGACTTGAAAGCATACGTTCCAAGGCCCGATGAGGACATCGGGCTCCACCATTGCGGCCCGCCCGACGCCTCCCTAGCCTAACGCCTTCACATGCGCGCCGCCCGCCTCAATCTCTACGACCTCACGCGCACCGACCTGCAGGCACTCTTCTTGCGGTGGGAGTTTTCGCCAGTGCATGCGGTCCGGCTGTGGAATTACCTCTATCTCGCGCTGGCCGCTTCGTTCGACGAAATGCCCGAATTACCTGCGAAGGTGCGGGCGCGGTTGTCGGCGGAGACCAGCATCGGCACCTTGGCCGTCGCGTTGGAAACCGACTCGTCAGACGGCTTCACGCGCAAGTATCTCCTGACTTTGGCTGACGGGGAGAAGATCGAGACGGTCCTGATGCGGTTTTCCGGCCGCGTGACCGCCTGCGTCAGCTCGCAGGTCGGTTGCGCGATGGGTTGCGTGTTCTGCGCGACCGGGCAGATGGGCTACACTCGTCACCTCACGCCCGGCGAAATCGTCGCCCAAGCCGTCCACGTCGCCCGTGCCCTCAAGCTCGTCACACCTCACCCGTCACACGTCACACCGCGCCGCGAGGCGCCGCCGCCTCGGCTGCGCAATGTGGTGCTCATGGGCATGGGCGAACCGCTGCACAACTACGACGCGGTGATGCACGCCATCGACATCCTGCGCGATTCCAGCGGACTCGCCGTGGCCGCGGAGCGCATCACGTTGAGCACCGTCGGTGTCGTGCCGGGGATCCTGCGCCTCGCCGCCGAACAGCGCCCGTCCCACCTAGCCGTTTCCCTCCACGCCGCCACCCAGGAGGAGCGCGTCGCCCTGGTGCCGGTCGCAAAGAAGTGGCCGCTCGATGAGCTCATGGCCGCCTGCCGGACCTACAGCGAACAGACCGGCCGAAAGATTTTCTACGAGTGGACGCTCATCGAAGGAAAGAACGACACGCCCGAGCACGCCCGGGCGGTCGGACGGCTTTTGCGCGGACTGCCGGCGCAGGTGAATCTCATCCCGCTCAATCCGACCGTCGGTTACGCCGGAACGCCCACCCACACCGAGGCGGCGAAACGATTCCAAAAAATTCTCGCGGACGAATTCCAACTCCCGAGCACCGTTAGGCAGCGCCGCGGCATCGATATCGCCGCCGGCTGCGGACAACTCGCCGTGGCGAACTGAGTCTTAGCAGAGTCACCGATCGGGCGAACATGAAGCCTACCCGCCGATCTTCTGCGCCTGCGTAACCAGCGCTGATCGCGCAAGGACCACGTCCGCCGGCGGCTCCGCGAGCTGCAGCTTCAGCGCCCGCATTTGCAGCGTGAGATAGCCGAACGACGCCGCTTCGCCCGCAGTCGCATTTTTCGCCGCCTCCTGCAGGTCGGCCTCGACCGGCATGAGCTGGGTCGCCGGCAAAATGGCTTTCTCCACGAGGAAAAGCCCCAGCGATGCGGCCAGCGTATCGATCCAGGCCCGTGGTTTCGCCGGCACGGTGTAGGCAAAAGCCGCGCTGGCGGGCGACCATTCCATGTAGCTGCGAACCTGCGCATGCAGGGCCAGCAACGCGGCATCCGCCGTGGCCGGCGTCCAGCGCGCGCTGAACGTCTTCCGCTCGCGAAAGGTCTTCACTTCCCAAACGCGCAGCAGGACCTCGTAGTCACTGTTCAAGGCGCGAAGCGAGCCGGTGACGATGTAATCGAGCCCGCCTTCGGTCGTCTCGACGAGCTGCCGCAAGTTATCCGTCGTCCATTCCGTCGGAAAAATCACGTAATGTGCCGGCTCCTGCGGGGGACTCATCAGGCCGACGGCCGCCGCCGGCGCATAGGACGGCGAAAAATAAAATGTCTCCGCCAACCACAACGGCAGGCCGCGCGAAAGCCGGCCAAGTTCATCCTCGGGTTTCTTCATCGCGTTGCCGAAGTCGGCATAACCCGACAGCGAGAGCTGGGCGAAGGCGATGCTGCGCAACCGCTTTTCCTTCGGCGGCAGGATCTGCGCCGCGAGCGGTTCGAGGCCATAGAACCAAATCGGCTTGCTGATCGTAATCAGGCCAATCTTCGAACCATCCGCCGGCAATCCGACCGCGGCCGGGGCCAGGGGCGAGTGGCCGCTGTGGATCAGTTCCGCGATCGCATTGGAAAACCCATGGAGCTGCTCCTCAAGCTCAGGACGGTTGAGCTCAAAGAGCAGGTCGAGCACATGCTGCGCCGCGTCGGCATTGCGCGCGGCCAAATAAGCCTGGAGCAGATTCAGTCCCGTCGCCGGGCCATGGCGGTCGGCATCGTAACGGGGCGCGACCAGTTCGACGATTTCCGCCACGTGACCGTGGGTTCCGAGGTCGCCGGAAATCGCCACCAGCACATCGGCCCGGTCACCGGCCGTCGCGAGCAGTTCCTCATAAATGGCGAGCGCACCGGGAAGATCCTTCGCCTCCAGTCGCTCGCGCGCCGCCACCAACCGCGGTTTGACAATTCCGCCGGCCGGCGCGGCCGCCGCGGACTCGGCCGCAGCAGCGTTGGCCGGTGTTGCTGCCGGTTTCTTCCCGGCCAGTCGGTCGAAAAATCCCATGCGCCCTGTGAAAGCCGCGCTCCGGCCAAAAAGCGACGCGAAATCGAATTCAAGTCCGCCGAGGGTTGGCAATCTTGTCCGGCGTCACCCCCGTGCGCGCCGCCACCAACGCCAAAACCTTCGGCACATACATTCGCGTTTCCGCCGGAAGCGATGACGCGACACCGGCAAAATCGGTGAAACGACCGGCGGCCATCGCCCGGCTAACGCGCCCTTCCCCGGCGTTATAGGCTGCCAGCGCCAGCGGCCAACTACCGAACCGGCCGTGCAAACTCTTGAGATAACGCGCCGCGGCGTGGGCCGCTTTTTCCGGGTTGGTCCGGTCGTCGGGCATGAATGTCCCCAGTCCCATGCTATGCGCCGTGTCGGGCATGAATTGAAAAAGTCCCTTGGCCCCGGCCGGGCTCCGCGCCGCCGGATTGAGCGACGACTCGGCCTCGGCAAGCCAGGCGAGCTCGGGCGGTACGCCTTCCGCCACGAACGCCGCCCGCAATCGCGGGATCAGGTCGGCCGCCCGCGCAGGCGTCGGACGGGAACGGACGCGCGCGAGCCAAAGATCGTAATGCGGCAGCACCGGTCCGACCGCGGGCGGCGGCTTGACGCCAGGCGCAGGCGGCTGGGGCGGAATCACCGACTGCTTGGCGCCTTCGATTTCGTCGATCCGTTGCTCGAGCCAGTCCGCGTCGTCTTCGTAACCCGGCAACGCGCGCAACGCGGTGAGCGCCGCGCGGGCCTCGGGTTCGTAGGCCGCGAGTTCCTCGAGCGAATTGTTCTCCAGCGCCCGCTGCAGCCGCGCGGCGAAATCGTCCCATTGTTCCTTCGAGGGAAAATCGAACTGGGCCTTGACCTCGGGCGTCGCCAACTGGTCGAAGAGCTGCTGCCCGAGCTTGAAAAGTTCATCGGTGCTCGGCGCCGGGTTGGGCGCCGGCGTCTGCGCGGTGACCGTCACCGCGATCACGCCAAGGAGCCAACGGGCCGGGCGGAGCGGGTTCACGGCTTCATGGCCGCCGTCACCATGGTCTTTAACTTTGGTTCGGGCAGTTCGGTAAAGGTAATGGCGTCGGTGCCGAGGTACTTGCCGGCATTTTTGGCCACCCAGTCGCTGACGGCGACCCGGTAGCGCTTGCCCGGGTCCGGCGCCGCCGGGCCGTCGGCCACCAGAAATTCGCCGCGGCGCTCCGCCCACGGCGTATCCGGACCCTGGTTGGAGCCGGCGAGCCAGTCGTGGAGCTGAGTTCCATCCACCTCGGCCGTCATGACCGTACCGTCGAAGCGAACACAGGCGTCGAAGGCAATCCGACTGACGTCGCCCGCCGGCAACCCCGCGCCAAACGTCGTATGGGCAATGAAAGCGGCGTCGACTTTGGCCGCGACGCGCACGGCCCGGGCGGCGAACTGGGCCGCTTCGGCGGGCGACAGCGCTTTTGGCAAGCGTCCCACGATCGCGGCATCCTCGGGTGCAAGATATTTGGCCTGAGTCTCGCGAATGATCCCAGCGAGTTTCGGATCCGCGGCATCATCGGTCGACAGCAGCACTTGCTCGATTTCCCAGGTGACGTGGGGGCCTTCGTGCCGCATCCAAGCCAGCGTATAAACCTCGTTCCAACTCCCCGAGTGCACATAGACGGTGCGGTCTTCGCGATGGACGAAACGCAGGTGATCGTGCGCCCCGGCAAACAGGGTGCCATCGGGCACGAGCGGAAGCATTTCCCGATCGTCACGGACCCCGGTGTGCGTGAGCACGATCTTCACCGGGGCCTCGGCCAGCAGACGGGGAAAATTCTTCCGCGCCCAGACGACCGGGTTGGCGAGGTCCAATGACGGCCGCACCGCGAGGCGAAACGTCGCGAGATTGTCCGTCGTCACCCCCACCACCACGGCCTCAATCGCGCCAAGGCTGAGCTTCATCGACGCCGGGCCAAAGGGATGGTTGGTGGCGCGATTGGTGATGTTGGTGACAACCTTCACCCCGGTCGCCGCGATGCGCTTGATCGTGTTCTCCAGATCGAAGAACTCCGGTTCGTGATTACCCACGTTGAGGATGGTCGGGGCGCGTTGCGCCAGCGCCGTGAACAGGGCGAAATCAATCGCGCCAGAGCTGCGGCGCGCGACGACGTTGCCGTATTCCAACGTGTCGCCGTTGAGCAGAATCGCCATCGGCAGCGCGGGGTTTTCAGCCCGCAGCCGATCGACGCGGGCAACGAACTGTGCCGTCCGCTCGTAGGCCGAGTGTTGATCGCCGACCACCAATAACAGGGCCTCGGCCCCGGCGGGAGCGGCGGCCCGGGAATTCCAGCCACCCGCGCACAATAACACCGAGCCGAGAAGAATACGTGGGAACACGACGGAAATGGGTTACTGGCAGCGTGCGAGCAACCGGCGTGGCGGCAAGCCCGGGCGCCGACCCGCCAAAATGGTGATTCCACGCCATCAAACTAGACCAGCCTCACGCGGAGCCGCGGAGAACGCGGAGCAGGCTTGGAATCAGCGCCTTGCCCCCTTTTTCTCCGCGTCCCCGCGTCTCCGCGTGCAACCCTCTCTGCTCCGCCCGGTTTCCCGCGTTGACCCCCGCTCCGCGCCAGCTAGTTAGATCCTTCCACCATATGAACCGCGTTCATATCAAGACCTACGGGTGCCAGATGAACGAACGTGACAGCGAGGCTGTCGCGGCGATGTTGCGCGCCCGGGGCTATCGGATCGTCGCGGACGAGGACAATTGTGACGTGCTCCTGCTCAACACCTGCAGCGTGCGCGACGCGGCCGAGCAAAAGGCCATCGGCAAGGCTGGTTATCTCCAGCAGCGGAAGAAAAAACAGCCGGATTTCGTCCTCGGGATTCTCGGCTGCATGGCCCAGAACCGGGGCGCCTCGCTGCTCGATCAGTTGCCCGACGTCGATCTGATCGTCGGCACCCAGAAATTTCACCAGGTCCCCGGCTACCTCGACAATCTCCGCGCGGCGCGCGACGCGGGTGTGCCGATTGCCGAGGCCATCGTCGACATCGGCGAGGAGGCCGGTTCCCAAAACACGATCAAGGATCACCTCACGCCCGAAGCGGCGGATGGCGCCGTCGACCGCCAGGTCAGCGCGTTCGTCTCGATTCAGCAGGGCTGCAACATGGACTGTTCCTTCTGCATCGTGCCCAAGACGCGCGGTGATGAGCGCTCGCGACCAATGGACGAAATCGTCGCCGAGTGCCGGACGCTTGCGGACCGCGGTGTCCGCGAAATCACCCTGCTCGGCCAAATCGTCACGAGCTACGGCCGGCGCGACTACGTCCACACCGGCGGCGTGACACCGTTCGTGCAACTGCTCGAACGCGTCCACGCCATCGAGGGCATCGAGCGGATCCGGTTCACCTCACCCCACCCGCGCGGATTCAAGGACGATCTCGTCGCCGCGTACGGCCGGTTGCCCAAACTCTGCGGCTACGTGCACCTGCCGATGCAGAGCGGGAGTAATCGGATCCTCCGGGCGATGAACCGCCCCTACACCCGCGAGCGCTATCTGGAAATCGTGCAGGCGCTCCGCGCCGTGCGGGTCGACATGTATTTTTCGACGGATGTGATCGTCGGATTTCCTGGTGAGACCGAGGAGGATTTCGCGCAGACGCGCGAAATCTTCGAGACGGCCAACTTCGACATGGCGTACATCTTCAAGTACTCGATCCGCACTGGAACACCGGCGGCGGAGATGGCGGAGCAGGTGCCGGAAGAGGCCAAGGAGGCCCGCAACCAGACTTTACTGGGAATCTTGCAGCAAAATTCCCTGCGACGGACGGCGGCGATGGTCGGCACCGTTGAGGAAGTGCTGGTCGAAGGCCGCGACAAGAGCGGCGAACGCTTTACGGGACGCACCCGCGGCAACCGGGTGTGCGTCTTTGAAGCCGACCCGCGTCTCATCGGTTCCCTGGTCCCGCTCCAGATCGAGCGGGCCAGCGTCAGCACGCTTTACGGCCAGCTGGTGCTGGCCGGGGTGAACGGCGACGTGTGACCCGTGATGAGTCCAAACCAGCGGAGCCCAATTTTTCTCGTCACTCGCCACTAATCACTCGTCACTTTCCCCGTGTCCCTCTTCCTCGCCACCTTCATTCCCGGCATGATACTGCTGGTGCTCGGCGTGCCGCTGCTCGCAGGCAACTCGGGGTTTGCGGCGGCCCTGCGGGCGATGCCCCGTTCGCCGACGGCCGCCTATATCTTTTTCGGCGGGGGCGCGGCTTGGTTCCTTTACGCGCTCTGGCATTTGTCGCCGGCAGACTTTGGTGAGTACCGCCTCTGGCTCTTTGCGGGATTCGGCTTCGTCGCGGTGATGGCGTTCAAGAGTGTACCCGACTTCCTCGCGGTCCGCGGCCTTTGCACGCTGGTCCTGATGGGCGCGATGCCGCTCCTCGACGCCGCCTACATGGAGTACGATAAGCCGCAACGACTGCTGATGGTGTCGCTCGTCTACGCCGCCCTGACCCTGGCCATCTGGCTCAGTGCCCAACCGTGGCGGCTGCGCGATTTCATCGGCTGGCTCTATGCCCGCCCGATCCGGGCGCGGGGACTCGGCGCCGGCTTGTTGGGCTACGGCTTGCTCCTCGCCATCGCGGCGTTCACCTACTGAAATCGCCCCGCATGCCCGCGCCCGTTCCCGCCTCGAATTCATCGCCCGTACTCCTCGTCATCGCGGGGCCGGCCGGCTCGGGCAAGAGCACACTCTGTGACCGCCTTGTCCATGAGCGGCCGGATTTTTCCCGCGTCGTGACGAGCACAACCCGCGCGCCCCGGACTGGCGAGGTCAACGGGGTACACTATCATTTTTTCGCCCCGGCGGACTTCGATGCCAAGATTGCCGCGGATGAATTTCTCGAGTGGGCGTGGGTCCACGGCGAGCGTCGCTACGGCACCTTGAAAGCGAGTGTCTTCGAACCCCTCGCGCGGGGCCAGGATCTCGTGATGAGCATCGACGTGCAAGGCGTCGAAAGCCTGCGTCGGATCGCGGCGACCAACCCGGATTTTCACCGCTCCATGACGACGATCTTCATTGTCGTGGATCACGAGCGGCTGATTGCCCGGATGCGGGAGCGGGCCAAAGACCACGAAGAGGAAATTGTCCGCCGCCTCACGACCGCCGAGGCCGAGCTGCGGGAGGCGTCAAAGTTCGACTTCGTGATCGACAGCATGACCCGCGACGACGATTTCGCCGCGCTCCTGAATATTCTCGAACAAGCCCGCACCAAAAGCCGCGCGGGAAGCTGAGCCGGTTTTCACGGAGGGCGGGCCGAGCTCCGACGAGACCGTTACGTTCGGCCGGCCGCGACGGAGCCCGCACCATTGTGGCAGGGGCGGCCTGCGCTCACGGCTCCTCGACCACGAAGTGGCACCCGCAACTCCGCGGATTGAGCGAAGCGGCGTGGACGATCAGCAGCGCGCTCTGGATCGCGTTGCGCAGCTCGACGAGCTCGCGGGTCAGCCGGCAGCCCCGGTAGAAACTTTGGATTTCCTCGCGCAGCTCCAGGAGAATGCGCCGCGCGCGCGTCAGCCGCTTCGGCGAACGAACCACACCCGCGTAATTCCACATCGTGTGCTGGATTTGCAGCATATCCTGCCGGATGAGCACGGGATCGGCCTCGCGGGTCGGACTTGCCCACTCGCGCGGATTGGGCAGGCGGAACGAAGCGCCCGCGGCGATTTCCGCGGCATCCGCCAGCGCCGTGAATTTCGCGCTGACGAGGCACTCGAGCAGTGACGTGCTGGCCAGCCGATTGGCGCCATGGAGTCCCGTGCAGCCCGTTTCGCCGATGGCGTTGAGATGCCGGACGCTCGTGCGCCCCTGCAAATCGGTGTGCACGCCTCCGCACGCAAAATGCGCCGCCGGCACAACCGGGATGGGCGCCCGCGTGATGTCGACGCCGTGTTCGAGACAGCGCTCGTGGATGGTCGGGAAACGCTCGCGAATGAACGCGGGCTTCATCGCCGAAAGATCGAGGAACACGCACGATTCGCCGCTGGTCGCCAGTTCCTGGGTGATGGTCCGGGCGACGACGTCGCGGGGCGCGAGTGAGCCGCGGGCATCGATCGCATCCATGAACGCCTCGCCCCGGGCGTTGCGCAGCACGGCGCCCTCGCCGCGCAGCGCCTCGGTGACGAGGAAACGAGGCGCGTTTTTTTTCGCGAAGACGGTCGGGTGAAACTGGACGTATTCCAGATCGATCAGGCGGGCGCCAACCCGGTACGCCATGGCCACCCCGTGTCCCACGCTGCCCGGCTGGTTGGTGGTATGCAGGAAGATCTGCCCCAGTCCGCCGGTCGCGAGAATCGTCTTCTTCGCGACCAGGGCGACCGTTTCGCCGGTCTGCGTGTCGAGCACGTAGGCGCCGAAGCACGTCAACGGCTGGTAGCGATCCACCAGGTCGTCGGAGTTGTGTGAAAGCGTCAGCAAATCGATCGCCACCCAGCCGGACCGCCGCGAAATTCCGGGCGTCGCATCCACGCGCTGCACCGCCGCCGCAAGGATCGCGTGGCCGGTGGCGTCTTTCGCGTGGATAATCCGCCTTTCGGCATGGCCGCCCTCGCGGGTGAAATCGAGCGTGCCGGCGGCATCGCGGTCAAAGCCGACGTGGAGCTCGTCCAGCAGCATTTCCTTTACGGCCGCCGGTCCCTCGCGCACGAGGTGCTGGATCGCCTCCGGATTTGCGCTGCGATCGCTCGCCTCGAAGATATCGCGCGCCAGAGACTCCGAATCCGGCGTCGTGTCGTAAATGATTCCGCCCTGCGCCCAGTCGCTGTTGGCCGCCAGCGGGCCGGCCAGTGAAAGCAGCTCCACCTTCAAGCCGAGTTTCGCGGCGCGCAGGGCATAGGCGGACCCGGCCAGTCCCCCTCCGATGACCAGGCAATCTGTCCGCAGCGTCTGCATTAACGGCGCGTTCTCCGTTCGCCACTTCGCCGGGCCGGCGGCACGCGGGTCGTCCCGATCACCGTGAGGCTCAAATCCGCCGCTGGAGCCGAATGGGTCAGCGCGCCAATGCTAATGACGTCGACGCCCGGGAGCGCATAGTCGCGCAACGTCTCGAAACGTATACCGCCCGAGACCTCGACGATCGCCGCGCCGGCGATGCGCGCCACCGCCTGCTGCACCATGACGGGAGACATGTTGTCGAGCAGAATGACCTCCGCGCCCGCGCGCAGGGCCTCGCTTACTTCCGCCAGGGTCTTGGCCTCGACTTCAATTTTCGCCAGGTGCGGAGCAGCGGCCCGTGCCCGCGCCACCGCTTTGGTCAGCGAGCCGGCGGCGGCGATGTGGTTGTCCTTAATCAGGACGTGTTCGCCCAGGGACGATCGGTGGTTGAAGCAGCCGCCGCAGCGCACCGCGTACTTTTCCAGCGCGCGAAATCCGGGCGTCGTCTTGCGCGTGTCAACGATGCGCACGCCGGTTCCCGCCACGGCCTCGGCAAATTTCCGCGCCAGCGTCGCAATGCCGGAAAGCCGCTGCACAAAATTGAGCGCCGTGCGTTCCGCGGTCAGGAGGGACGCGGTCGGTCCGGCGACCGTGAGAATCTTTTCTCCGGCCTTCACCCGCTCGCCCTCGCGGCCCGTGACCGTGACGACCAGTCCGGGGTCGACGCGGGTGAAAACCCGCGCCGCCACTTCGAGCCCGCACCCGACCAAGTCGTGGCCGGCCGAGATGAACGCCCGCGACCGATGGCTTGCGGAAAAGATCGCGCGACTCGTCACATCCCCCAGCCCGGCGTCTTCGTCGAGCGCGAGATCAATGAGGTGGTCGGTGCGGGGAGTAAGCATGAGGGGGAGGGTTGGGAGCGCGACCGCCCTCGGTCGCATTTTCCGGATTCGCAGCCGAGGACGGTCGCGTTCCCGGCGTTAATCGGTCGGCGACAACGCAAACATTCTTTCAATGCTGTGCGCCGCGCGGCGCCGCAGGCCCTCGTCGAGGGTGATGATTTGATCCGGCCGGGGTGCCAGCAGCGCCTCCCGAATTTTTTCCAGCGAGTTCAGCTTCATGTACGGACAGAGCCGGCAGCCGCCGATGAAGGCCTTTTCGGGTGACTCGACCTGCAACCGGCCCACGAGGCCGCACTCGGTGAGCATCAGATAATACGGCGCGCCCGTGGTCTTGACGTACTTCATCATCGCGCCGGTGCTGCCCACGAAGTCTGACACCGCGGCGACCTCGGGCGTGCATTCCGGATGGACGACCACTTTCAAACCCGGATAGCGCACGCGCGCCGCGGCAATGTCGGCGGGCTCGAACCGATCGTGCACCATGCACGTGCCGTCCGACGTGATGATCTCCTTGTCCACGCCGCGCCGTTTCAACTCGTCGCGGAGATTCTGGCCCATGAGGCGATCGGGGACGAAGAGGATGCGCCGGGCCGGCAGATGGGCGACGATGTGGTAGACATTGCCCGAGGTCACGCAGACGTCGGACTCGGCTTTCACCTCCGCGGTGCTGTTGATGTAGCAAACGACCGTGGCCTCGGGATGCAGGGCCTTGAGCTGGCGCAGCTGCGCGCCGGTCAGTGAATCCGCCAGCGAACAACCGGAGGCGCGATCCGGCACGACCACGGTGGCGGCGGGCGAAAGGATCTTGGCGGTTTCGGCCATGAAGACAACGCCCGCGAAAACGATCATCTTCGCCTGCGCCTTTTTTGCCTGCAGGCTCAGAAAATAGGAATCGCCGCGAAAATCCGCCACGCCGTAGATGATCTCCGGCTCGACGTAGGAATGCGCGAGGATGACCGCGTCTTTTTCGGCCTTCAGCCGGTTGATCTCGAGCGTCAGCGGTGCGATTTGCCGGCAGGTCTCGTAGTTCCACCGCTTGCCGCCCGGATCACAATCCACATGCAGGAGCGCGCGGAGCAGACGATCGGCTTCGGCGTCGATGGCGTGGTCAACAGTGAGCATGGTCGAACATGATTGAGGGATGCGACGCCGCCAAAACTCCGGCACCTAATGCGGCGAACGGTCACGATGGGAATTGGTTTAAGACGGGTAAAGCGTTTTACCACGGCGTGGCCTGACACCACCCGGGTATTTGTGAATGCGGCTGGCCTTCCTGCTCTCTTGGGTTCGAATCGGCTTGCCGGCCCTCTGGGCCGGTGCGAAATGGACTTCGCCGTGCACTTCCTGAATTCGTTCACGCTCCTGGCGGACCAGCCGTCGGTCGGCGACAGGGTTCGTGTCATACCCGGCCAAGTCTGGCTCAATCTCGGCATCTGTGTCGTGGCGTTGATTGTCCTCGTCCGCGTGTGGCGGGGCCTGAAGCAGCTCAACGAATTCGCCCCCTACTTCGCGACAGCGTTTGCCGGCTTCATGATTCTTTTTTTCTGGGTCTACCATCGAAGCGAGCCGCGATTCCTCACGCCAGTGGTGGAAAAGCTCACTTATTTTTTCCCCACGAAATCGAAGTCCGAACAGGATCTCGAAAGAATACGGCGCTCGCTCAAGGAACCGTAGCGCCGTCGCGGAGGCCATCATCGGGGTTGGTCGTTCCACCTTTTGGCGGAACGACCAAACCGGCCGCCGCCCCACCAGTTGACTTTTGACAGCGCGACCCGAACACCTAGGTTCAAGCCGTGGCTCTGGCTGATCTTCGCAAAGACTATTCGCTCGCGGGACTAACGGAAAAGGACCTCGCGCGGGATCCTTTTCGACAGTTCGAAAAATGGTTTCAGGAGGCCGAGGCTTCCAAGCTCGTCGAGCCCAATGCCATGGTCCTCGCGACAGCGGGGCGCGACGGCCGGCCCTCGTCCCGCACGGTGCTCTTGAAGGGGGTCGACGGGCGCGGCTTTGTGTTTTTCTCGAACTACGAAAGCCGCAAGGGCCGGGAACTGGACGCGAATCCGCACGCGTCGCTCGTGTTTCCCTGGTTCCCGTTCGAGCGTCAGGTAATTGTCGAGGGCCGCGTGACCCAGGTCGCGCGGGAAGAGAGCGAGGCCTATTTTCACTCCCGGCCGCGCGCGAGCCAGCTGGCCGCGTGGGTCTCGCAGCAGAGTTCGATTATTTCCGGGCGCGCCGTGCTCGAAGAAGGGATGAAGGCCGTCGACGCGAAGTACCTCGGCCGGGAAGTGCCGGCCCCCCCCCACTGGGGCGGTTGGCGGCTCGCGCCGGCGACGGTGGAATTCTGGCAGGGTCGGCGCAGCCGGCTCCACGATCGCCTGCGCTATCGCCGGGTGAAAGATGAATGGATTGTTGAACGGCTGGCTCCTTAGCGGTGCCGTTGAAGGTTGAAAGCGAACGATGTCGTTTCTTGCGGGTTAAATTCAAGCCACCCTGCTCAGTGACCCTACTGTCGCGATATCCAACCCCATTTTTTTGCTGTTTCCTGTCGCCTGTCTCCTGACTCCATTCCCCACGTGCCCGCCGCGAAAAAGCAATCCCGCCCCGCCCGCGCTCGGGTGACGGATAGAATTCCCGTCGCCCTGCTGGCCGCGGCCCTGCGGGCGCAAAGCGAGGGCGTGTTTATCGCCGAGCGCCGCGCAGGCCCGAAGGGGCTGAAAATCTTGTTCGTCAACCATAGCTTCTGCGCGATGACCGGCCACGCGGAAAGCGACCTCGTCGGCCAGCCGCATGGCCTGCTTCATACCGAACGTGCCGAACTCGATCGCTTGCGGCTTTGGTTGACCAAGGCTCATCCCGGGGAGCCGCTCGTCGGCGAGGGGTTTCTCGTTCGGGCGGACCGCAGCACGATCGGTGTCGCGTGGAGCTACGATCCGCTGTGCGACGCCCGGGGTCGGGTCACCCACGTCGTCGCCACCTATCGCGATCAGACGGAAAAGCGCCGGCTCCAGGAGGCCCTGGTCCATTCGCAGCGGCTCGACGCCGTCGGCCGGCTTGCCGGCGGGGTGGCCCATGATTTCAATAATTTGATCTCCGTGATCAACGGCTACTGCGAGATGCTCGCGGCGCACGTCGCCATGAATCCCCAGGCGCTGCGCGAGGTCGCCGAGATTCATAATGCCGGACGCAAAGCCGCCGCGCTCACCCAGCAGCTCCTGGCATTCAGCCGGCGGCAGCCGCTGAACTCGCGCGTCATCAATCTCAACGAGCTCGTGCAGGAGAACAGCGAAATCCTGCGCCGGCTGGTCGGCCAGGCCGGGATCATCGAGTTGGAACTCGCGGAAGGGCTGGCCAACGTCCGCACCGATCCCGCGCAATTTCAGCAGGTGCTGCTCAACCTCGTCCTAAACTCGCGCGACGCGCTCCGCGACCGCGGGCGCATCGTCGTGCGCACCGCAAACTACACTGTGTCGCAGGGACAGAACCGGCGCACGACCGACACTCCGCCCGGGCGCTATGTCGCGATGACCGTGGCGGATAATGGCACAGGGATGGACGCCGAGACGCAGAAACATCTCTTCGAACCGTTCTTCACCACCAAGCCCGCCGGCAAGGGCACCGGTCTCGGGCTGGCCCTGGTCTACGGTGTCGTGCAGCAATGCGGCGGTTACGTCTCGGCCCGCAGTGCGGTGCTCGTCGGTTCGACGTTCGAGGTGCTCTTGCCCGCCGTGAATGCGCCGGTGGAGAAGCCGCCGCCCCTGATCGCTTCGCTACCCTCGATGCGTGGCAGCGAAGCGGTGCTCTTGGTCGAAGACGACGAAGTCGTGCGCAAGATGGTCGCCGGGATTCTGACCGCCGACGGATATCATGTCACGGCCGTCAGTTCGTTCGGCGATTTCAAGCCCGAAGCGGGTTCGTTGCCGCCGACTCAGCTGTTGATCGCCAATCTCGCGGGGGAAGGCGAAAAATTCGCCCGGGGAATGCACGCGCGGCATCCGGGACTGCGCGTGATTTGCACGAGCAATTACGACGTGAAATTTCCGCTGCGGTGGCTGCCCGAGAGTCATCAGGTCTGCCTGAACAAACCCTATGCGTTGAGCGAGCTGCTGCGCGCGGTCCGGGCGTTGCTGGATGTGAAGGGGTAGGAGCGGGTACCGGGTTATTCCAATCTTTCGGCGCAACGACCCAAGTAGGGATGCCTCTCCGCCGGCGTCAGCGGACGGCTCGGCGAGCCGCCCCTGCCTCAACCCCCCATTTGTAGCTCGGCGGCGCGACCCCGAGCTTCCTAGTGTCTCCTCCCGCATGGACCTTTATTTAATTCGTCACGCCCACGCGGTCGACGCGGAAGAAGATCCCGCCCGACCGCTGAGTGACCGCGGCCGGAAGCAAGTTAGGGTCGTGACGAACTTTCTCGACCAAAGCGAAGCGTTTGAACCGGCGGAAATCTGGCACAGCGCCCTCGCGCGCTCGCGGGAGACCGCCCAAATGCTCGCCCACGCGCTCGCTCGCGATGCGGTGCTGACTTCCACGCCCGGCCTCGAACCCAACGATGATCCCGACGCCATCGTCCGGCGCCTCAAGAAATTCGATCGCGCCCTCGCCATCGTCGGGCACGAGCCCCACCTCAGCGCGCTCGCCACGTTGCTCGTCGCCGGGCCGGACAAGACGCCGCTCTTTCTGCTGAAAAAATGCTCCGTCCTGCGCCTCGAGGGCACCGGTGCCCACTGGCAGGTGCGGTGGCAGGTCTCCCCGGAGCTGCTGCCGTGATTGTCTTTCTCACGGGAGCATCCGGTCTGGTCGGTTCGGCGTACGCCCGGGCCGCGGCCCGCCGCGGCCATCACGTGGTCGGAGTGGTCGGGGGCTACACCGGGAAAATCGCGGGCGTCAGTGAGACGGTGAAAGTGGATTTGGCCGACTTGGACGCCACGACCTCCGCGCTCCTCGACGCCTTCCCCGAAGCCATCGTGAATTGCGCGGCCGTGGCGTCGCCCGAAGCCTGCGAAACGGATCCGGCCCGGGCTCAGGCGTTGAACGTGGCCCTGCCGGCGCAACTCGCCCTGCTCGCGCGGCATGTGAGTGCCCGCTTCGTGCACCTCTCGTCCGAGCAGGTGTTCGATGGGGCGCAAACGACGCCTTATCGGCTGAGTGACCCCACCGCCCCGATCAATCTCTATGGCCGGCAAAAGCTGGAGAGTGAAAAAGTGGTGCACGCGAAGGCTGCCGACCACGCCGTCACATTGCGTGCTCCCCTCTTGATGGGCAACAGCCTCACTGGCCAGCGCAGCACCCATGAGCGCTTGTTTCTCGACTGGTCGGCGGGACGTGCGCCCCGGCTCTTCACCGACGAGCTCCGGCAAACGTGCACCGCGGAGAACCTCGCGGAGGTAATGCTCGAGCTGACCGAGCGGGAAGACATTCTCGGCGTGAGACACTGGGCCGGAGCGGAGCTTTTGTCGCGACACGCCCTCGGCGGGCGCATCCGCGAACACTTCAAGCTGACCGAGAGGCAGGCGCCCCTCTTGGCGGTGAGCCGTCAGGATGTCCCGGAAGTGGCGCGAAAGCGGCAGCCCTGCCTCGCCCTGGATTTCACCCCGCTCGCCGGAAAACTGAAGACCCGCCCACAAAGCCTGGAAGAGCAGCTCGAGGAATTGAAAGTCCCCGTGCCGGCAAGGGAGTGGTATCTGAAGTTGTAGCGACTCACCCCGCGAAGATTCGTCGGCACGGAGGCCGAAAAATCCAGTAAGTTCCCCAGCCAGGAAACCGTGAACCCCTTCCTGGCTTCCTAGCTGCGGAATTTATTGGCCGGGTGAGTTTGGTTGCGGCACCGCTTCGCCATGTTTTCTTACGTCCCATGACACTCGAAGTTTTGCCGGTGCGGCACGGCGGGGCGGCGGAGAACATGGCGATCGATTTTCTGCTGCTGCAGCGGTACCCGCGCGCCACCGCGGTCCGGTTTCGCCACTACGAGTGGAGGAAACCCGCGTTCACCTTTGGCTACTCCCAAAAGATCACCTTTGTGCGCGCCCAGCTGCCCGCGGGGGCGGAACCGTTTGATCTTTGCCGACGGCCGACCGGCGGAGGGCTGGTCGATCATCGGGAGGATTGGACCTACTCTCTGGTCATTCCCCGCGGTCATCCGCTCGAGGAACAGCGCGCAACCCAAAGCTACCGGGCGATCCACGAGGCGCTGGCCACGGCGTTACGAGCCGAGGGCGTGGACGCGATGACCAAGCCCGTGGCGCAAGCCAGCGACGATGCCGCGCCCGGGCCGGAAGGCATCTGCTTTCAACGCGCCGAACTCTACGACGTCGTACACCGCTCCCGTGGCGAAAAAATCGCGGGCGGGGCGCAAAAGCGAAACAAGCACGGCCTGCTCTTCCAGGGTTCCCTTTGGCGACCGGCCGTCGGCCGCACGGCGGTGAACTGGGATAAATTTGCCGAAGGGTTTGTCGAACAGCTCGCGACGGCCCTCAAGGTGCCGGCCGTTCCAACGCCTTGGCCGGAAATCAGCGATGACGAAGTCGAGGGACTGACCGAGCGCTACGCTTCGCCCGAGTGGAACGAGCAGCGATAGCGCAGCTGAGCCCTTCGAGCGTTCAAAGACCGAGTCGTTCGTCTTTCCGCCTGCAGGCGGAAAGATTGACCCGCCAAATTCCGCCTGAAGGCGGGACGACGAACCCGACCCTATCCTTTCGCCGCCGCCGCCGCTGGCTCCCAAAAGTACCGCCCCCGACGATTGTGGTCCCAACGGACGAACACCGCCGCGCCCGCCAGCAGGAGGACGACAAAAAGGAAGAGCGCCCGGCGCTTCTGTCGGGCCGCTTCCTTGTCCTCATACGGATCCTCGAGCGACCGGTGCGCGCCCGCCGGGAGTGACGCAATGTCCGTGAGGGCCGTGCCGAACGGAATATTGATCCGCACGCGACCGTTCACCGCCCAGCCGTTTCCTTCGAGAATGGGTCCCAGCGTACGTTGCCGCAGCTTGAGCGCCGCGATCAGCATCGAGGGCAGCGAAATCACCAGCATCAAGCCGACGATAATCAGCGGAAATTGCCAGCCGGGGACTTCGACAAACTTGGCGAACACGGTCGCCAGAAAGGTGCCGATTGATCCGATGGCGACGCCGATCCCGGTGATGAGCGCGAGGTCGAGTTTCTTGGGTTCGGGTTTGGCCTTGTCCACGTTGGCCGTCTTTTCCGCCACGGCAGCGAGCTTGCCCGCCGCTTCGGCATCGGCGGCCGCCGCGCGCTTGGCGACCTGTTCCTCAATGAAGCGCAGAAATTTTTTGTAGGGCGACCAGAACGCCTGCCGGATGCTAATCGGGTTATCGGCAATGCTCGTAATGACGGCATCCCAGTCCCGCCCCAGCCGGTCGTAAAAGACGCCGTGGCGCCCGACGAAAAGGTAGTCGCTGTCACCCTGCGTGAAACAGGCCGCAATCGCCATGGGCGGCGAGCCGGCCCGGGTGCAGGCGCAATAAGCGATGTAGGCCTTGCTCATGGCCGCCAGCGGATTTGGCCCGTCCACGCGCAGACAAAGTTCGGTAGAGCGGCTGTCGAGGAAGAGCGTGCCGGCTTGGAAGACCGCGGAGCGATCGCGGGAATAAAAGTCGGCGAAGTTGACGAAATTATGCAGCAGGGCCCGCAGGTCGCGGTAATAACGGGCCAACCGTTCCACGTCGGAGATGGCCTTGAACTCGGGTTCGAGCGCATTGTCCTTCGCCACCAAGCCGGCCAGCGCGTCCCGGCCCGGGCCGGCGAGAATCTCCTTCACGCGGGCCAGCCCGAGTTTTTCCACCGCGCTGCCCGCTTTCCCGCTCAGCCAGGTTTCGTAGGGTGCGAACTGGGTGTTGAGCATCGACCATTCTTCGGGAGTCAAAGTGACCTGGCCGGCGCCGAATATGGGTTGAACAACTTTGTGCTGCAGCGCGGCCAACGCCGCGGCCCAGGCCGGATTCACCCCCTCGCGGAGGGGCAGCGGCTTGCCGGCCTCGATCCGGGCCAGGGGAAAACCTGCGACTTCCTCGGCGGAAATCTTCAAATCCTTCGCGGCGAGCGCGAGGTAGTCCGTCTCGCTGCGGTTGAGGGCGGCGAGCGCCCGACCGTCGAACGCGGCAAGCCGCGTGCGGGCAAAGTAATCCTCGACCTTGACCCGCACCGCCTTGATGGCCGAACCGGCGTCCTCCGTGGCGGCCCCGAGAATCGCGATCTCCTTGGTCGCGCTCTTCTCGACCCAGGCGACGTAGGCCGCGAGATCGGCAAAAAACGCTTCGATTTTCTCGGCGGTTACGCCCATTGAGCCAGTCCGGTCAGCACTGCCGCCGAGGCACGCGATGATGTCGCGAATGAGCGCCTGAACCGCAAGGTCGTCCGTCGCTTCCGGCGGAATCACGCCGTCGCCGTTGAGCGGACTGGCCGAAAAAATCTTCGCGGTGTTGGCCGTTTCATCGACCGAGATGGCTGCCGCGTCTTTCCTGCCAAGGTTCGCAAGGATTTGGCGGGAGGACGCCAGCAGAATTTTGCCGTCGTCGGTCGTCGGATTGATGGCCGCCAGCGGAAGGGCAGCTGCGCCTTCGAGCAAACCACCTGTGTCCACGAGCCGGGCGGCGGCCCACTTGACCGCGGCGAGCAGTTCCGGCACCCGAATCCGGCCGTCGCCGTCCGTGTCAATCAGCGCGAGCGTTTTTTCGTCGAGTTCAAGCCCCTTGACCGGACACGAAAGCGCCACCCAGAGCTTCTGGTCGAGTTGGTCGAGCGCGAGCAGGTCAGCGCCAGTTGACAGTGCAACTTGATCAAGCCCGCCGGTCCGAAAAAACGTCCAATTGTGAGGCGCCGCTGGTTTCGTCATAGAACTTAGGGAATCAGAGATTTCGTATAGGTAATATACCCTATATTATTGCAAGCCTATTCTCCCTCCGCCTCCCGAATCCACACAATGCCCGTCGGCTTGCTCTGTCTGATTTTTCGCCGCCGGCCCGCTCGCCTCACTTATCAGCGCGGCGCGAAAGGGTAATAACGCACTCGAGATGCCGGGTCTGGGGAAAGAGATCGAACGGTTGAGCCGCCGTCAGCGTATAACCCGCGGCGAGGAAGTGAGTGAGATCGCGCATCTGCGTGGCCGGATCGCAGGACACGTAAACTACCGCCCGCGGGCCAAACGCGAAGAGCTGCCCGAGGAACGATTCGTCACACCCTTTCCGCGGTGGATCGATGATCACGACGGTGTCGGCCGCAGGAAATTCCAATCCGGAAAAAATCTTCGCCGCATCGCCGGCCTGAAACATCGCGTTCGTGATGCCGTTGGCCGCCGCGTTTTCGCGGGCGAAGCGCACACTGCTTTCGCTGATTTCGATGCCCGCCACCCGCTCAAAGGCGGACGCGGCGGAGAGCGCGAAAAGCCCGCTCCCGCAATAGGCATCGACCAGAAACCGGGCCCCGCTGGCGGCCGCCTGCTCCCGCACGTGGCGCGTGAACGCAGGCAGGATGAAGGGATTGTTCTGGAAAAAATCCCGGGCGAGAAAATGGAGCCGCAGGGTCGGCGAAGCCGCGCTCGGCTGTGAGCTGAGGGTTGAGGTCGGAGAGTCGATCCCGGCAATGGTTTCCGTGACCACGGCATCGAAATCGGTGGTGACCACGCCGCTGGCCTCGCGCAGCAGCAGCGTGGCACCGCGCAGATAGGTCGCGGCCCGCGCCTGCACCGAAGCCCGCACTTCGGTGAGCCGTTGATTGATTCCTTCGGTGGCGATCGGGCAGTTCGGCACGTCGACGAGGTCGAAACGGGTGCCTTGGCGAAGAAACCCGATCGGAAACGGCCTCGCCGTTTCCGCCTCCTTTGCGGCGCCCGGCGCCGCAAAGTGTGGCGTGATCTTCGACCGATAGCCGAATTGCCGCGGCGAAGGAATCACCGGGGCCACGGGAAACGTAATGCCCGCCATGTGCTGCAACAGCTCGGCCACCTGGCGCTGCTTCCACGCGAGCTGGGCGGGATAAGCCAGGTGCTGGTATTGGCAGCCGCCGCAGCGCCCAAAGAGCGGACACGTCGGCGCCGTGCGCTCCGGCGAAGGCGTGAGGACCTCGAGCAAGTCGGCTTCGGAGTAATTCTTGTGATTCCGAAACACCCGGACCCGCACCCGTTCGCCCGGCAGCGTAAAAGGCACCATGATCACCCATTTTCCCGCCGCGCCCAAAGGCGTCGTGTCACCTATTGGGTGACCCGGGGCGTTTGGCACGGGTTCGAGGTCGACGCGCGCGAGGCCGGAACCGAGGTTCGTAAGCGTCACGATGTCCAGTTCGAGTTCCTGGTGATAGGCGAACGGGTAATCGTTGCGTTGCTTTTTCATTTTGCCCACAGACCACACCAAACACACGAATGCGCCGGAGACGAAGAGGATTTTCTTTCGCGGGATTAATGTGTTTGGTCGACTTCGATGCCGACTGAGAAGATCTCCAGCCTTCAGAACCCGCGGGTGAAGCACCTCGTGAAGCTGCGCGACCGGCGGCCGCGCGATGAGGCCGGCGTCTTTTTGGTCGAGGGCTACCGCGAAATCCGCCGCGCGTTGGAAAAAGGCATCGTCCTGCGAGAACTTTATTTTTCGCCTGAATGGTTTCTCGGCGAGAACGAGCCCGCGTTGCTCCAGCAAGCCGAAATGGCCGGAGCGCAGTTGTTCGAACTCACCAAAGAAGCCTTCGCCAAGGTGGCCTATCGCGAGCGGCCCGACGGCCTGCTTGCCCTGGCGCCGCAGTGGAAACGCACGCTGGACGATCTGGCGGTCGGGGGCCCGGGCGCGCCGAAGTCCGATTCTTTCCTTCTCGTGGTCGAAGCGATCGAAAAGCCGGGCAATCTCGGCACGTTACTCCGCGGGGCCGATGCCGCTGGCTGCGATGCGGTTATCGTCTGTGATCCCGTCACGGATATCTTCAATCCCAACGTCGTGCGGGCCTCGACCGGGGTGTTGTTTTCCGTGCCGCTGGTCGTCGAGGAAAGCGCCAAGGTACTCGCGTGGTTGCGGCAGAAGAACATTCGTTCGGTCGCGACGACGCCGGGCGCGGAGGCGCTTTATACCACGGTGGATTTGCGCGGACCTCTCGCCGTGGTGATGGGCAGCGAGCAATACGGGTTGAGCGAATTCTGGCTCAAGCACGCGGACGCTTTGGTGCGTATCCCGATGGCCGGCCAGGCCGACTCGCTCAATGTGGCCATGGCGGGGATCATCACGCTGTTCGAGGCCGTCCGGCAGCGCGGCAAGTAGCGCCGATCTCCGACCGGCGGACTCCCTTCGGACCCGGAAAAGTTGCCGGCCTTCACCATCGCCCATCGGAGACGGGCGCTACTTTCCGCCCCGCCGCAAGTGCTCGATTAATTCCGCCGTGCCTGCGGCCATCGTCACGCGCGGCACATATCCGAGGTCGCGGCGCGCCGCGGTGAGATCAAACCAATGTTCCTTGGCGAGCTCCGCCGCGATAAACCGGGTCATCGGCGGCTCGCCCCGCAGCGGCAGGAGGCGCCACGCCCCCTCGCACACAGCGCCCAACGTCGAAGCGGCCCGGAGCGAAATCCTTTTCGTCACGCGCGGTTCCCCCAGGGCGTTTAGCAAGCCATTAATCCAATCCCACAGGACGACCGGCTCGCCGTTCGTAATGAAAAAAGCCCGCCCCCCCGCCGCGCGCGGCCCGGTCGGTTTGTCATCTAATAGATGACAAACTTCCAAGGCCCGTTCGGCGAGGAGATGGGCGTCGACGGCGTTTTCGACGTGAACCAGGTCCACGCGATTTTTCCCGGCGCCCACGATCCGGAGCCGGCCGGCGCGGGCGCGCGCCAGGATTCGCGGGACCAAATGGGGATCGCCCACGCCCCAGATGAGATGCGGGCGAAGCGCCACGGTCTGCAGCGCGGAAGAATGGGCAGCGAGCACTTCTCGCTCGGCGATCGCTTTCGTCAGGGGATAGGGACTGGGGCAGGCCGATGTCCGGGGCAGCGACTCATCCGCTCCCGCCAGGTCGAGGCCATTGTAAACGACACTCGGGGTGCTCGTGTAGATCAGCCGCCGGACGCCATGCGCGCGACAACCGTCGAGCACGGCGCGGGTGCCTTCCACATTGGTGCGAAAGAACTCCTCGTACCGACCCCAGACGCCGACCCGGGCCGCCACGTGAAAGACCGTTTCCATCCCGGCACAGGCCGCGCGAACCAAATCGGGCTGGTCCAGCGAGGCCCGGATAAACCGAACGCCACGCGATTCAAGATCCGGCGCCGGCGTGCGGCCCAAGAGAGTCACGGCGCGACCAGCTGCCAGCAATCGCTCCACCAGCCGACGGCCGAGGAAGCCCGTGCCGCCGGTCACGAGAACCTTGCCGTGTGATGTGTGACTCGTGACGTGTGACAAGCAGGGAAAGAAAACTTAAATCTCGTCACATGTCACATGTCACACCGATACGCTCACCGCTTGGGATCGCTTTCGAAGCCCTTCGCCGTGGCGGCCCATTTTGCGAGCGTGAGCCGATGAATCTTGGCGTTGTGCCGGACGTCGACGGGAAACGCCGGATGAAAATAAAAGAATTTTATGTCGGCCGTGTGCGGATGCTGCTGGGCAAGGGCCCGCAATTCCCGAGCAAAGCGCCGGGCCTCGGTCGAGTCCGCCACCTTCGCCTCGATGACCATCGCCGGACGCTGGCGTCCGGATTCACCCAGCCCGATCAACGCGCAGCGGCCCACGCGGGCGTGCAACCGAAAAACCTGTTCGCATGGTTCCGTGTGCAAGGTGCCATGCGCCGTCTCGACGCGTTCGGCCTTCCGGCCGCAAAACCAAATTCGTCCGTCGACATCAACATAGCCGCAGTCACCCATCCGGTGCCAGACCGGCGCCGCGTTCGCGGCGCCAGAAACGGCAAGTGACAAGGGCGAAGTAACAAGAGAAACCACGTTCGGGCTGGCTTCTTGGAACTTGGGACTTGCCCCTTGGATTTTTGCCAGACGCGTCGCTTCTGGCAGTGCGTCGTAGATCTTGGTCACGACCGGCCCTCGCACAATGATCTCGCCGATTTCGCCCTGGGGCAGTTCACGCGCATCCGCCAGGGTGGCGATGGGTGCGTCGCTGACCGCGATGATCTTGATTTCCATCTCGGGCAGCGCCCGGCCCACGCAGGCGCCTCGGACTGAGCTTGAATCAACTTCGGGCCCGGAGACGGTCGCGACCGGCAGCGCCTCCGTTGCGCCATAGGGGCTGTGCAGAAGTCCAGCGGGCAGAAACACGCGGGAGTCCTGCCAAAGTGCCGCCGGGACCGGCGCACCTGCACATAGAACGCGGCGCAGCGTCGGCAGGGTGAGGTTGTGCGCGCGGCAATGGGCGCCGATCTTCCGCCAAAGGGTCGGTGAGCCGAACGAGTTCGTCACTTTTTCCTGCTGGATGGCCTGGACAATCCGGGAGGGATCGACGTCGGCCGGGCGCCGTGGATTGATTTCCGGCACAATGGTCGTCATGCCGAGCGCCGGATTGAACAGCGCAAAAATTGGCAGCATGGGCAGGTCGATTTCGCCAGGCTCGATGGCATAGGCTTCACGGATGAGCCGCACCTGCGCCTCGAACATCCCGTGCTCAAAGCAAACTCCTTTGGGCGCTCCGGTGGAACCCGACGTGAAGAGAATCGCGGCAAGGTCGCCGGCCTCGTTCGCGGCGATTTCCGACGGACGAGCAGCGCCGACCGAAACTCCACCCGCCGTTAGCCGCGAGGTCAGCGAACTGCCGGCGGCCACCCGCACCTTGACCGAGCGAAACGCCCCGCGAAACACCCGGCTGATGATGCGGGCCGAAGGAATTCCCACGAGGGCGCGCGGCCGCGATCGGGTGACGCAGGTGAGGAAGTTCTTCAGCCCCATGCCCGGGTCGATGACCACCGGTACCGCGCCATGGCGGAAGAGCGCAAAGACCGCGGCGATCAGCGGCAAACCCGGCCGGACCATCACCAGAGTGCGATCGCCGCGATTCACGCCTGCCGCCTTCAGCCGGGTGCACCAGACTGCGACTTCTTGATCGAGCTCGGAAAAAGTCAGGGCAAGATAATCGATATCACCCGCACGAGTCCGGCCCCGCGGAACTTTCAGGGCGACGCTCTGGGGCTGTCGCTCGGCCATCGCGCGAAGATGCCGGGCGATATTGGCGTTGGTCTGGTCGTTTGCCGTCATTCTGAACGAAGCGAGAAATCCATACGATATGCCGCCATGTTTGCGTGGATGCTTCGCTAACGCTCAGAATGACAAAAGAGAAGTAGGTTCATCCGACCTAACCCACCCAACACTGCGCCGGCTTTGGCCAGCCTCCCTTCCAGGGCGCGGCGCCGGAGGCGACTCAATCGCGTCGTTCGCGGGGGCTCAATAATCGTGGAGATTGATCAATCCCCACAGGATGGAAATCTTGCGACCGCTCGGGTCGCCCTTGCCCACCAATTTGCTGGTGTCGACATCCACGGCCGCATTGGGCGTGGGCGGCTGGAAGGAATCACTCGAGACCGAGACCGCGCCGCCGAGGACCGTGGTTTCGCGCCCACCGCTGCCCGTGACATGCGTGGCACATCCACTGGCGAACCAAAGCGTCCCGAGGACCATCGGGAGCAAAAGCCACTGGGTGGGAGTCGAACGATTGGGTGCGCTCATCGGAAAAACATTCAAGGTGGACTGGGCAGGAGTGACGTGAGGGGAGGACGCTGAGTGAACAGGGAAAGTTTCGCGAATCGGGAGAATGTCAGGCAAAGCCGCCGGCGACACCCGGGTCTCTTTAGAAGCTGCTGAGTGCAGGTTGGGCGAGGAGCAGCCCGGCCTGCCACGGCAGGAGAATCTCGTCTAACTTGTTCGGAGCACGGGCGATTTGGGCGAGCTGGGAACGGTTGGCAATCAAGGTCGCTTCGATTTCCAACTCCTTCGCCACGCGGTCGCGATCGCCCTTGATGCGATCCTGCAATTCGATCTCGGCTTGGGAAAGTGACACGTGGTTGGGATCGCGGCCTGGACGTCGCGGGAGGGTCTTCGGGTCGCGTGCTAAACCGGCTTTCACCGCCGCGACCAGTGACGGAAAAATGCGTTCGTGACGCTTACCGAGATGAACGCTGGCGAGGATGTCCGCCTCGGTCCCGCCCGCTTCGGCGGTTTCGGCCACTTTCAACAACAGCGAATTGCCGCAAACCTTGAACGGCGGGGTGTCTAGCCGCTGGGCCTGGGCCTCGCGCCAATGCCAGGCCTCGTGCAACACAGTGAGACCCGCGTCACGAAAGCGCTCGCTGCGCCCGATGCGCCAGTCGTTTTCCGTCGCGGGCGAAAACCCTTCGAAGCCCGACGCGATTTGGGCCCGGCACTGTTCCTCGAGCCAGCCAGTCCGGCCGCGCTTGGCGAGCTCACGGGAGAGAATATCTCGCAGCGCGGGCAGGTGCCAGACATCGAGCGAGGCGTAATCGAGCAGTTTGGGCGTGATCGGTCGCTTGGACCAGTTGGCCTTCTGGCCGTCCTTGTCGAGAGTAACGCCAAAGTGATCCTGCAGGAGCGACGCCAGCCCAATACGCGCGCGACCAAGCAGTTGCGCGGCCAGCATCGTGTCGAAGAGGCTGTGCGGCTTGAACCGGCAAAAATCGTGCAACAGCCGCAAATCGAAATCGCTGCCATGCATCACGAGATGCTTTCGGGCCAGGGCCTTCCAAAGGGGGTCGAGCTTGAGGCCCGGCGCCAAGACATCGACGAGGAAAACATCTCGCTCCACCAAGAACTGCAGGAGGCAGACCCTCGTCTTGTAGTGATACATGTTGTCCGCCTCGGTATCGAGGGAGACCTCCTCCACGCGCTCCAGGGCCGTGAGCAGGGGCGTGAGCGACGACGGCTGATCGAGGAGCTGATAAGACGGAGGGCGCGTGGTCACTTTCTCGCCGAGAAACCGGCGGAGCCGCGACGGAAGGAAGCGTGAAATCATGCGTTGCGTTGGGCGTTCTCCCACGCGGATAGGAAGGCGGCAATCAACAAAGGAAGATCTTCGCTGTATCCGCCTTCGAGCAGGGCGGCCGCCGGCCGGCCGGTTTCCCCAAGCCAGCGTCCCAGCGTGGCAAAGTCCTCGATTTCGAGTGTCATTTCAGTAATGGGGTCCCGGGCATAGGCATCAAAGCCGGCCGACACGAGGATGAGATCCGGGGCAAAGGCCTGAACCGTGTCCAGTGACGCCCGCAGGGCCGCCATATGGCTATCGCGTGACAAGTGCGGAGCCACGGACCAGTTACGCACATTTGGGCCGAGATCCCGGGTTCCGGTACCGGGGTACCCGGGATATTGGTGAACCGAGGCAAACAACACGTGGGGCTGGCCCAGAAGGATGGCCTCGGTACCGTTGCCGTGGTGCGCGTCAAAGTCCCACACGGCCACGCGACAAACCGTGGGCTTGGGCGTACTTGTGGACTCGAAATCGCGCTGCGCCGCGAGGGTCGCAACGGCGATTTGGTTCAGGTAGCAAAATCCCATGGCCTGATCCCGCGTCGCGTGATGGCCCGGCGGGCGCATCAGTGAGAATACGGGTTCGCCGGTGACCAACGCATGCCGCTTCGCTTCGAGGGCCGCCCCGACGGAGCGTCGGGCATGGTCGGCAATGCCAGGGAGAAAAGGCGTGTCCGCATCGAAATCCCGGGTTTGGCCCAGGCGTTTCAGATGGGCCGGCGAATGGGCGAGAAGCAACGTGGCGTCGTCAACCGCCGTCGCCGGGATCCGCCAGGTCCAATCCGGATAAGTGGCGCGAAGATACTTGGCCGAGCGCAAGACCCGCGCCGGCTGCTCAGGACGCATCGAAGAGCCGAACTCGGCGCATTGCGGATCGTAAAAGATGAGCATCGAAGAGGTTGTCCCAAAAAGTTCACTGGTTTGCCATTCTGAGCGCCAGCGAAGAATCGCGGCGAACCGGGCCGCGGATCGGGTGGAATCCGGGAAGCGGCGGCTCGAAGTAGCGCCGGTCTCCGACCGGTGTTTGGTCGAATCGCTTTCTTTTTTAGGATCTTCGCCGGTCAGAGACCGGCGCTACGGTGCAATCGGCCCTCGCGTACCAAATGAATTCGTGTCGTTAAGATTGGCAGGGCCACGATTTCGGGCAAATTGTCCGGCATGAACGTGGTCGTACTTTGCTCGGGTGGAATGGATTCGGTCGCCGCTCTTTATTGGGCGCGCCGGGAGCATCGTATCACGGCAGTGGCCAGTTTCGACTACGGCGCGAAGCACAACCATCGGGAAATTCCCTTCGCGGCGGAACACGCGGCCCGGCTCGGCGCCCGCCACGAAATTATCACGCTGGACTTCGTCAACCGGCTATTTGCCTCCGATTTGCTGAAAAGCGGGGGTGACGTCCCCGAAGGCCACTACGAGGCGGCGAACATGAAGCAGACCGTCGTGCCCTTTCGGAACGCGATCATGCTCTCGATTGCGTGCGGTCTCGCGGAAAGCCTCGGCGCCGAGGGACTCGTGATTGCGGCCCACGGCGGGGACCACGCGATCTATCCGGACTGCCGCCAGGATTTCATGCGGGCGATGGGTGACGCGATGCGCCTCGGCACCTACGCTGGCGTGCAGTTGCTGCGACCGTTCATCGCGATGAACAAAGCGCAAATCGCCGCGACCGGCGCGGAACTTGGGCTGGACTTCGGCCGCACCTGGTCCTGCTACAAGGGCGGGGGCGTCCATTGCGGCACGTGCGGCACGTGCGTGGAGCGGCGCGAAGCGTTTCTGACCGCGGGGCTCACCGATCCCACTCCTTACGAGTCGCTGGCTCCTCTGCCAGCCAAGCCTCAGGCCACCGCTCCTCTTTCCTAACCACCACCGATTTTGGAATGCTAAGCGAAAATTAAGGTTCCAAAATAACCCGATGCTGATTTCCGAGATATTCTATTCGATTCAGGGCGAAGGTGAATTGACGGGGGTGCCGTCGGTCTTCGTGCGGACGAGCGGTTGTAATTTGCGCTGCGCCTGGTGCGACACGCCCTATGCCTCGTGGAATCCCGAAGGCGAAACGCTGGGCGTGAAACAGATCCTCGGCCGGATCGAAAGCCACCCGGTCGCGGGGCATGTGGTTCTGACCGGTGGCGAACCCATGATCGCCCCGGAGATCCGCGCGCTCGCGGACGAAATCCGCCAAATTGGCCGACACATCACGATCGAAACCGCCGCGACGATTGCGCCGCAAGGCATCGCGTGTGACCTGGCCTCCCTTTCGCCGAAGCTATTGAATTCGGCGCCCCACCCGCTCGAACACACCACGTGGCGAAAAAAACACGAGGCCACGCGGTGGCAACCGGACGTGGTTCGCGCGTGGTTGGACGCCGGACCTTATCAATTCAAGTTTGTTGTCGCCCGTCCGGAGGACATCGACGAACTGGAACACATGCTCGCGGCGTTGCGCCGCGACATTCCCCGCCACAAGGTGCTCTTGATGCCCGAGGCCACGACGCTGGAAAAAATGCGGGACCGGGCCACGTGGCTCGGTGAGCTCTGCAAATCCCGCGGCTATCGCTACGCCCACCGGCTCCACATCGAACTTTATGGCAACCGACGCGGCACCTGAAGCGGCGCCCCAGCCGGCCGTGGGACCGCGTCACTCGGTGATCATTCCGCCGGACCCGGCCCGCCCGCGAAAACTGTCGGAGGAGTTCGCGATGATCCTGCGCGAGTTCGAAGTGGAAACCGTGACGCTGCGCGAAGTGATCCTCCTCCTGCATGGGCGGGGCTTTGTCCTGTTGATCATGTTGCTCGCGTTGCCATTTTGCACCCCGGTGCCGCTGCCCGGAGTGTCGACCCCGTTCGGCTTGATCATCGCCGTAATCGGTGCGCGTTTGGCTCTTGGTCAAAGGCCGTGGCTGCCGGCCCGGTTGCTCGATACCCGGCTGTCTCCAGCAATTTTCACCAAGGTTTTCGCCGTGACGCGGCGCATCCTGCTGGCCTTCGAACGGCTCCTGCGACCGCGCCTGCGTTGGATTACGGGCTCCCCTCTCCTCCTCCAGTGTCACGCCGTGCCGATCGTCATTTGTGCGCTGCTCCTTCTGCTGCCCCTGCCGGTACCGTTCAGCAACGCGATTCCGGCTTGGGCCATCATGCTCATCTCGGCCGGACTACTGGAGCGGGACGGCGGTTTTATCGTCGCCGGTTATATCATGACGGCGCTCGCGGCGGCCTTCTTTACGGTGATCGGCTTGGCAGGGGAAGAAGCGGTCCAGGCCATTTGGAAATGGGCCGCGGGTTTGTTTGGCGGCTGAGTCAAAGCGTGGCCCGGGAGGAAACGTAGCTGAGCGAAGTCGAGGAGTAATACCGTCTGGAAGGAGGCCCGGGCTCCGACCGGAGTCGTCCACTCTGGCAGTAGCTTTCATATTCCCAAAGACACTCGGGAGAAACTTGCGGGCCGAATGATCCTGCCCAGCGTTTTCGCCACCATGAAAGCTGTGTCGCCGCCCTCCACCTCACGATTTCACTACGCCTGGGTCGTGGCCGGCGTGACCTTCTTGACGCTCCTCGCGGCCGCCGGCGCCCGCGCGACGCCCGGCGTAATCCTGCTTCCCTTCGGAAACGAGTTCCAATGGAGCCGGGCCAAAGTCTCTTCGATCGTGGCCCTGAATATCGCGCTCTTTGGACTCATCGGTCCCTTTGCCGCTGCGTTGTATCAGCACTTCGGCCTGCGACGGACCATGGTCCTCGCGATGATCCTGTTGAGCGGCGGCTACGGGCTCTCGACTCTCGCCACCCATTATTGGCAGTTCCTGCTGCTCTGGGGTTTCGTCGTGGGCGCCGGCTCGGGCATGGCCGCCACCGTGTTGGGCGCGGCGGTCGCCAATCGTTGGTTCACGCAACGGCGCGGTCTCGTCATGGGCGTGCTCACGGCCAGCACCGCGACGGGACAGCTGATTTTTCTGCCCACCCTGGCGCGCTTTGTTACGGCGGACGGCTGGCGCGCGGCCCCGTTGATTGTGGCCGGCGCCACGCTCGCGGTCGCGCCGGTGATCTGGTTCTTGATGCGCGACGATCCCCGCGATGTCGGCCGGCGTCCCTATGGCGAAGTCGGCGAGCCGGAGGCTCCCGTGAAATCATCCTCCCAACTCGGGAATCCGGCCAAGCGGGCGCTCGCCGTGCTGGCTGAAGCGTCTCGCGTGCGCGACTTCTGGTTACTGGCGGGATCCTTCTTTGTCTGTGGTGCGAGCACCAATGGACTGATTGGCACCCATCTGATCGCTGCCGCCTTCGACTGCGGCATCCCGGAGGTTCGAACGGCCAGCCTGCTCGCCATGATGGGACTGTTCGACCTGGTCGGCACCACGGCCTCGGGGTGGCTGAGCGATCGCTTCAACTGTCGCTACCTGCTCTTTGGATACTATGGGCTCCGCGGCTTGTCGCTGATGTTCCTCCCCCAGGCGCTGCTCGGACCGGCCACGGGGCTCGGCGTCTTCGCCGTGTTCTATGGACTTGATTGGATTGCGACCGTCCCGCCAACGGTACGACTAACGGGCGACGTTTTCGGCCGGGAAAAGGCGAGTATTGTCTTCGGCTGGGTGGCCGCCAGTCACCAGCTGGGCGCAGCCTTCGCGGCCTTTTCCGCCGGGGCGCTGCGAACGAGCTTCGGCAGTTATTCGCCAGCGTTCCTTGCCGCCGGTTCGCTCTGTGTGATCGCGGCCTTTATCGTCCTGCCGATCGCGCGCCCGCGAGTCCCCGCGATGGCAGCCGCTTAGGGCTTCACCGACGCCGGTCGGAGACGCGTGCGACTAATCGTACCTTTGCCACGGCAGCTTGTGGCTGTCGATCCAACGGTAATGGTCGGCGTAGTGCAGCCCGGCGGCGGCGGCTTCGTCGACAATCACGATGGCGCGCGGATGGAGTTGCAGCGCGGACGCGGGGCACATCGCCGAAAGCGGGCCCTCAATCATTTGTTCAACCGCGCGCGCTTTCGGGGGACCAAACGCCAGCAGCACGCAGCGGCGGGCATCGAGAATCGTACCGATGCCCATCGTCAGCGCGTGCTTCGGCATCGCTGCCACCGAACCAAAGACATCGCTGTTATCCCGCAGGGTTTGTTCGGAGAGAATCTTCAGCCAAGTCCGCGAGCGCAGGGAGCCCGTGGGCTCGTTGAACCCGATGTGGCCGTTGCGGCCGAGACCGAGCAACTGGAGATCGATTCCACCCGCCGCGATAATCTTTTCCTCATAGGCGCGGCACTCCGCGTGGAGGTTGGCCGCCGTGCCGTCGGGAATATAGGTTCGGGCGGGGTCGATATTGAGATGCCGGAAAAGATTTTCCTGCATGAAATACCGGAACGACTGCGGATGGTCGGCCGCCAGACCGACGTACTCGTCGAGGTTGAAGGCCGTGACCCGGCTGAAGTCGAGCCCCTCGTCCCGGTGCAGGCGGACGAGCTCCTGATACAGCCGCTGCGGGGTGCGCCCGGTCGCGAGGCCCAGCACCGCGGTGGGATTTTCGCGAACGACGCGGGCGATGATTTTGGCTCCGAGCACGCAACCGGCTTCGGCATGGGGGCGGATGATAACTTCCATCGGAGTTCTTAACTCGAAGGCCCGCGACCGAGTTTGGCCAGATCTGTTTTTATCTCAGACGACGGACAGCCGCATTCGCCGCCGCAACCGGGGTTCTTCCGTTTCTCCAGCATCCGCCAGACGAGCCAGATCGCCGCCACGGCAACGACGACGAGAGCGGCGATGGTTTGAAAGGTGGAGGACATGGGAAAAGCGAGAAAGGGGGAAAGCGGAAAAATGAAAAACGGGGCAAGGGGGGGGAAATTCGGGACGCGGTCGTCGGATGTTTTTCAATTTTCCGCTTTCAGCTGTTTTTTCGGTTTCTCAAAACCCCAGCGCCCGGCCGGCTTGAAACACAATGAACGAGAGAATCCACGCGGTGCCAGTCATGTAGAGCGTTTGGAAGATCGGCCACTTCCAGCCGTTCGTCTCCCGCTTCACCACCGCGATGGTGCTCATGCACTGCATCGCAAAAACATAAAAAATCATCAGCGTAAGACACACGAGCGGCGTGAACAGCGCCCGGCCATCGGGCCATTTCGCGGCCAGCATGGCGGTGCGCAACGGCGCGGTATTCTCCTTGTCCGACTCCGCGTTGAAGACGACCCCCATCGTCGAGACAAACACCTCACGCGCCGCGAAGGAACTAATGAGGCCGATGCCGATCTGCCAGTCGAAGCCCAGCGGCTTGATCACCGGCTCAAGCAGGTGACCGGCCCGGCCCGCAAAACTCTGCGCCAGTTGGTCGGCGGGTGTCACGTGGCCCGAGGCCTTGGGGTAGGCGGAGAGAAACCACAGGATAATACTGATCCCGAGAATAACGGTGCCGGCGCGACGCAGGAAAATCCAGGCGCGCTCGAACATCTGCAGCAACACATCACGGACCTTGGGCAGCCGGTAAGGCGGCAGTTCCATGATCATGAGCGGCGGTGTGCCTTTGAGCAGCGTGCGCTTGAAGAGCCAGGCGAAACCAAAGGCCCCGAACGTACCGAGCGCGTACATCAAGAGCATCAATCCGACTTTTGCGCCAAGGGACACACTTTCGCCGGGCATCAGCGCGGCGATCATCAGGAGATATACCGGCAGACGCGCCGAGCAGCTCATCAGCGGCGCGACGAGGATGGTCACGAGCCGGTCCTTGGGATCCTCGATCGTACGGGTGGCCATGATACCGGGAATGGCACAGGCGTAGGAACTGAGAAGCGGAATAAAGCTTTTCCCATTGAGTCCAACCCGGCTCATCAGCCGATCCATGATGAAGGCGGCCCGCGCCATGTAGCCGGTGCTTTCGAGCAGGCCGATGAAAAAAAACAGGATCAGGATTTGCGGGAGAAATTTAACGACGCCGCCCACTCCGGCGACCGCGCCGTCGGTGAGCAGATTGCGGAGATCTCCCGCGGACATCGCGCTCTTGACCAACTCGGCAAGCAGCGCCGCGCGATCGTCGATCCAATTCATCGGTCCCTCGGCCAGCGTAAAAATGCTGACCAAGAGCAGGGTCATCACGACGCCGAGCACGAGCCAGCCCCAGATCGGATGCGTAACCACGGCGTCGATCTTGTCTGAAACCGTCGGTCCGGTTTCGCCCACGTGGACGACAACGTCGGCGGCGATCCGGCCGATGGCATCGTAGCGTGAGTTGACGAGCGCGGCCGACCAATCGGTCCCCTGCCCTTCCCAACGCGTCTGCCAGGTGCGCAAAATTTCGTTGGTACGCGGCGAAAGCGGCGTGGATCCGGCCACGCGCAGGCTGTCCAAATCCGTCAGCAGCAAAAGCGCCTCGGCGCGGGCGCTCAGCGGCGACTTGCCGTCGTTGAGGGTGAGCGAAGCCTGCAAATCAGCCACCGCCGGCGCAATCGGTCCCGGCACATCCCACGCATGCCGTGAAAGCGGAAGATCGTGACGGCTCATCGCAACGCGAAGCTCAACCAGGCCGCGTCCCGCGACGGCTTCGCACGGAATGACCGGAACGCCGAGCGCCTGCTCGAGACGGGACGCGCGAATTTCCAGGCCCGCTTCCGCCACGAGGTCCATCATGTTGAGAACAACGATTACCGGGCGGCCGAGATCGAGAATCTGGTGAACGAGGTAAAGGTTTCGCTCCAGGTTGGTCGCATCCACAATGCAAAGAATGCGGTCGGGCTGGGGCGTATCGCCTCGTCGACCCAGCAGGACGTCGCGGGTCACCGCTTCATCAGGCGAGCGGGCGGCCAGCGAATAAGCGCCGGGGAGATCGATGATGGTGATCGGCTGACCGTGCTGGGAGAACGTGGTCCCGATTTTTTTTTCAACGGTGACGCCCGGGTAATTGCCGACCTTCTGTTTAAGGCCGGTGAGCGCATTGAAGAGCGTGCTCTTGCCGCAATTGGGATTGCCGACCAGCGCGTAGGTCGGAAGCCGGGAGGTCGAGAAGGCTGGTTTGGCGGAAATATGCGGGGGCAACGACATGGCAGAGCGCAATCTAAGCGGGAGGACTTGCCTTGGGTTGGTCGGTCGGTTCGACGAGGACGTGCTCCGCTTCACTCTTTCGCAAGGTCAGGTTATAACCGCGAAATTTTATTTCCAAAGGGTCCCCGAATGGTGCGGTGCGAATGAGCTTGAGGGACGTGCCGGCGGTAAGCCCCATTTCGCGCAGCCGTTGGAAGGCGGAGCCGGACTTGGGAAACTCGCGAACGACTGCCGACGCGCCAATCGGCAACTCCGAGAGTTTGATCGTGACGGGCATCGCGGCGGTCAGCGCCGGGCGATGTGCTCGACGATAATGTTGTTGGCCGCGTCGTGGCTGAGCGCGATGCGCGTTCCGGCAACCTGGCACAGGATGGTGCCATTACCGGAAACTTTGGTGACGAAGGCAGATTCACCGAATCCCATTTCCCGCACCCGCTGACAAAATGCAGCATCCCCTGAGAGCTTCCGCACCTGACCCACACCGCCCGCAGGAAGCTGGCAAAGGGGAACTAGGAAATTGGCGTTTGGGTGACTCATACCGGCAGGCACCACCTACTGAGACTGAGTTTCATTACCTGTGCAAGTAAAAGGGCCCATAAAGAACCCCTGCTATCTATGCGGGGGGTAGCCTACAGACGAATCTCTGGCAAGGGTCCAAACACCACCCACTTAGCGCCGCCGGCGCTTGACCGCTAGCTGGACGCCAGAGTACCTAACCAAGCTCTGAAGGTGTTCGTACTGTTGAGGATCCATATGCTTTGCCTCACGAAGCTCCTCCTCGGCCCGCTTAAGCGCAGCCTCGACGGCCTTTTCGTCAATTTTTTCCTCGGTAATGGCGTGTTCAGCCAGAATACGCACACGGTCGCCTTCGACCTCGGCAAACCCTCCGCTAACGGCGAGTACAAAACTTTGTCCGCCTTTGGTCACTCTCAATTCGCCGTGTTCCACTTGAGTGAGAAGCGGAATATGGCCAGGGAGTATGCCCACCTCCCCTTCCGTCGTCGGAATAACAACGGTGTCAATCGTGTCGGAAAACACGCGGGATTCCGGGGTGACGATTTCAAGGGTTAACGGCATGGTGGGGAAGTCGCGAGACTGTGGTTGGGACGTTGCGGAATGCTCGCTGCTTGATGTTCAGTCTCAGGCTTTTTTCGACGCCGCGAGCACCTCATCAATGCCACCCTTCATGTAGAAGTCGCCCTCGTTCACGTGGTCGAGTTCACCATCGAGAATCATCTTGAAGCCCCGAACGGTTTCCTTGACGGAAACGTACTTGCCCGGAGCGCCCGTGAATACTTCCGCCACCGCGAACGGTTGCGAAAGGAAACGCTGAATCTTGCGCGCGCGATACACGGTTTGTTTGTCCTCGGGCGAGAGTTCGTCGAGACCGAGAATCGCAATGATGTCCTGCAGATCCTTGTAGCGTTGCAGCACGCGCTGCACTTCGCGCGCGATGCGATAGTGCTCTTCGCCGACGATATCGGCCTGCAACGCCTTCGAAACGGAAGAGAGCGGATCCACGGCCGGATAAATGCCGAGCTCGGCAATGGAACGTTCCAGCACGATGGTGGAATCAAGGTGCGCGAACGTGTTGGCCGGCGCCGGGTCGGTGAGGTCGTCCGCCGGAACGTAGACCGCCTGAAAAGACGTGATCGAGCCCTTTTTCGTCGACGTGATGCGCTCCTGCAGAAGACCCATTTCGTTGGCCAGCGTGGGTTGATAACCGACCGCCGAAGGCGAGCGACCCAGCAGCGCGGATACCTCGGAGCCCGCTTGGGAAAAGCGGAAAATGTTGTCGATGAAGAGGAGCACGTCCTGATTCTTCTCGTCGCGAAAATATTCCGTCATCGCGAGGGCGGAAAGCGCCACACGCATGCGCGCGCCCGGCGGCTCGTTCATCTGCCCGTACACCAGCGCGACCTTGGACTTGGAAAGATCCTTTTGATCGATGACGCCGGCCTCGGACATTTCGTGGTAAAGGTCATTCCCTTCGCGCGAACGCTCACCGACGCCCGCGAACACCGAATAGCCACCGTGGGCCTTCGCGATGTTGTTGATGAGTTCCATGATGACGACCGTCTTGCCGACGCCCGCGCCACCGAAGGCCCCAACCTTGCCGCCTTTGGTAAACGGCGCGATCAGATCGATGACCTTAATCCCCGTCTCGAGAATCTCCGCGTTGGTATCCTGATCGACGAGCGCCGGAGCCGCCCGGTGAATCGGGTACCGTTTTTCAAATTTTACCGGACCCTTACCGTCGACGGCGTTGCCCGTGACATCAAAAATGCGACCCAGCACGCCGTCGCCCACCGGCACGGAAATCGGCGCACCGGTGTCCACGACGGGCATGCCACGGACGAGGCCTTCGGACGAGGACATCGCGATGGCGCGGGCAACGCCGTCGCCGAGATGCTGCTGAATCTCCAGCGTGAGTTGCTGCTTCACCCCCGCGGCGGTAAAGTCGATCGTGAGCGCCTGATAGATCGGTGGAATGGTGTTATCAGCGAACTGAACGTCAACGACGGGGCCGATGACTTGGACGATTTTGCCGGTGTTCATTATTTAAAAGATCGGAAAATAGCGGATTAAGCGGCGAATTGGGCCGCCGCGATTTCAAGAATTTCCTGGGTAATGGCCGCCTGGCGCGCCTTGTTGTACTCCAGCGTGAGATCGCCGAGCAGCTTGGTCGCATTGTCCTTGGCGGTCTTCATCGCGACCATGCGCGCGCTGTGTTCGGAGGCCTTCGCGTCCAGGACATGCTGATAAATTTCCCGGTTCACGTAGAGCGGGAGCAGCGCTTGTAATACGACGCCGGCATCCGGCTCAAAAATCATCTGGCTCTCCACCCCTTTGATCGCCGGAGCGGAATGTCCCGCATCGGATCGCAAATCCGCGATCACATCCTTCACGCTCGTCAGGGGCAGCAGCGGCATCAGGGTCGCCTCCTGCACGAGGGTGTTCTTGAATCGCGGCCAAAGGATTTCGACGGTGTCCACCACGCCCTCGAGATACTGTTGGACCATGAATTCGGCGACCACCTTGACCTCCGCGAATCCGACGCGGTCAGAGATACTAAAATCCGCCAAGAGATCCCGCTGCGTCCGGGCGATGAATTGCGTCCCCTTGCGGCCCATCACGACGTATTTTGCCGGGCCCTTAATCTCCAGGACCATCTTAAAAAGATTGGCATTGAGCGGACCGGCGAGGCCCTTGTCGGTCGTGACGAGCACGATGCCGCGGGTTTTCACTTCGCGCCGGACAAGGAAAGGGTGTTGGGTTTCCTCCACGCGATCGGCGAGCGCGGCCAGCATGCGCGCCATGAGTTCGGCGTAGGGCCGGCCCGCCAGCGCCGCCTGCTGCGCCTTCTTCATCTTCGACGCCGCCACCAACTCCATCGCCTTGGTGATCTGGCGGGTATTCTTGACCGACTTGATGCGCCGGCGGATATCGCGAGTGGAAGCCATGATTCGGAATTAACGAGCGGTGGGTGACAGAGGCGTAGAGTTTGGCGCAGTCTGGGCTGGGGCCGCAGTGCTCTCTTCGCCGGGTCTCTTAGCCGGTGTATCCAGCCTTCCACTCGTCGCACGCGGTCTGGAGCTTGGCCTCGAGCTCCTTGTCGAGCGCCGCCTTGTTGCGAATTTCCGTCAGCAGCGCGTCTTTGCGGGTCGTAAAAAATTCCTTCATCGAAGCGGAGGCGGCCACGATTTTTTTGGCATCGATCGGATCGAAGTACCCCCGCTGCATCGCGAAGAGAACGGCCACCTGCAGCTCGATCGGAAGCGGATTGAAAGCCGGCTGTTTGAACAGCTCGACGATGCGGGCCCCGCGTTCCAGTTGGGCCTTCGTCTTGGCGTCGAGGTCGGAACCGAATTGGGCGAAGGCCGCAAGTTCCCGGAATTGCGCCAGCTCGCCCTTGAGTTTTCCCCCGACCTGTTTCGTCGCCTTGATCTGTGCCGCCGAACCCACGCGGGAAACGGAGAGACCGACCGAAACCGCGGGACGGATGCCTTGATTGAAAAGATCCGTCTCCAGGAAGATCTGGCCGTCCGTGATCGAGATGACGTTGGTCGGAATGTACGCCGAGACGTCACCCGCCTGCGTTTCGATGATCGGCAGTCCCGTCAGGGAACCCTTGCCATCCAGCCGCGCACTGCGCTCGAGGAGGCGACTGTGCAGATAAAAAACATCGCCCGGGTAGGCCTCGCGGCCAGAGGGGCGTTTGAGAATCAGGGAAATCTGGCGATACGCTACGGCGTGCTTGGAAAGATCGTCGTACACAATCAGCGCATCCATCCCGTTTTCCATGAACCATTCGCCCATGGCGGCGCCGGAGAAGGGAGCCAAGTATTGATTGGCGGGATTGTCCGCGGCGGGCGCGGCGACGATGATGGTATATTCCAGCGCCCCGGCGGACTCGAGCGCCGCCATGGTGCGAACGATATTGGAATTTTTTTGCCCGATGGCGACGTAGATGGAATAGACGGGGCGGAACTTCGGGTCACCGCTGGCGAGGCCAACCTTGTTGATCTTCGCCTGATTGATGATCGTATCGATGCAGATCGTGGTCTTGCCCGTCCCACGGTCACCGATGATCAGCTCGCGCTGACCGCGACCGATCGGGATCATGGAATCGATCGCCATAATGCCGGTGAAGAGCGGCTGGGAGACGGATTTGCGTACAATGATGCCGGGCGCGATTTTTTCGACCGGGTTGGTTTCGGTCGCGGCGATGGGTCCCTTGCCGTCGACCGGACGGCCAAGGGCATCGACGGCACGACCCAGCAGCCCCTTGCCGACGGGCACGGATAAAAGACGGCCTGTCGTCTGGACTTCGTCACCTTCCTTGAGCTTCGAGATATCGCCGAGAATGACGCAGCCGACTTCGTCCTCTTCGAGATTGAGCGCGATGCCGATGGCGTCGCCCGGGAACTGTACCATCTCATTGTACATCACGGCCGACAGGCCGTCGATCTTGGCCACGCCATCGGCGACGGACCGGATGTTGCCCGTGTTTTTTTTGACCGCCTTGGTCGAAAGTTTGGCGATCTGCTGTTCAATTTGTTCGAGAACGTTGCTCATCGGAAAGTGGGTTTTTAAGTCGGACGAAATCGATTAAAGGGCGCTGCCGAGGGCCGCGAGTTGGGCGACGACGGACGACTCGTAGGTATCGTCACCGACGCGGACCCGCAGCCCGGCGAGGAGGGAGGGATTGGGCCGTGCGACCGCCGCAATGGGCCGCCGGTATTTCTGGCTCATCGCGGCGCCGATGGATTCCAGGGCCGCGGGCGTAATGGCGCCGGCATGTTCCACCACCGCGCGACCGCGCGCGAATTCCGCGGTCACGAGCCGCTCGTAGGCCTTGAGGACGGCGAGGGTTTGGGGCGGTCGGTGCAACTCGATGTATTCGAGCACCCCGGACACGCGCTCGGCGGACAGCACGCCGTCAACGACGCTCAGTTTGAAAAACTGGCGGGCGAGTTGCTGAGTCTGTTTTTTTCCGGAGGCCATCGGGCGGGGAAAGTACGATTAGGCGCTGGTGAGCTCGCGCGCGGCCGATTCGTTGTAGCCGGCGCGATCGACGTCGGAAAGTTTCTTGGCGAGAACGCGCTCGGTGGTCACGACCACGAGACGGGCGATTTCGCCGCGGGCATCGGCGAGCATTTTCTTGTGCTCCAGTTCGATGGACTGCTGCGCTTTGGCCATGAGGTCGGCAGACTTCGCCGCGGCTTCCTGCGTCTGACGGTCAAGATAATCCTTGGCGGACTTCCGCGCCTCTTCGACCAGGCGCGACGCATCGACAGATGCCTTCCGGAGGATGGCGGCACTCTCCTGCTGGGTCGCCTCCAGCTTGGCTTTCATCTCCTCAGCGTAGTGGAGTCCGTCGGCGATCTTCTTCTGGCGCTCGTCGAGTGTCGCAAGGACGGGCTTGAACGCAAATTTCCAGAGGACAAAGGCGACGATCGAAAAATTCAGGATCTGCGCGAGAATGAACGGCAGGCTGATCCCGAAGTCCTGAAAGATTTTCGTGATCCCGCTGGCGGATTCGCCATGCGCGGCGGCCTCGGCGGCATGACCAGCAGCTTCAGCGAGAATGAGCACAGGAGAGAGCATGGCGGTGAACGGTGAAAGAGGCCGTGCCAGTACCCGGAGGCACTGGCACGGAGAGAGCGAGTGAGCTTACTTGCCGAGGAACAGGGCGTAGAACGCAACGGCTTCGGCGAGCGCCATGCCGATGATGCCCTGGACGAGAATCTTCGTCGCGGCGCCGGGATTGCGGCCGACCGCTTCCGCGGCCTTGAAGCCGACGAGACCCACGCCAATGGCGGCGCCGAGACAGCCGAGACCGCCTTGGATGCTGCCTGTGATTTCAGCGATAGTGTTGATCATGATGGTTTCTGATTTTGGTTGGTTGGAGAGCCGCTGTCCGCACGCGTGGCACGGTCCCAGCGGGAAAGTCATTAATGGGCCGATTCCTTCGCGCCCGCGGGTGCGTGATCGTCGTGGTGCTCGTCGCCGTGATTACAAATCAAGCCGATATAGACGCTCACCAAAAGGGTGAAAACAAACGCTTGGACGAATCCGATGAGCAGTTCGAGGAAGTAGAATGGCATCGGCAGGCCCCACTTCTGGATTCCGCTCATAGCGTGCATGAGGTTTTCGCCTCCGAAAATATTGCCGAAGAGTCGGAAAGAGAGCGAAACCGGCCGGAAACAAATCGAAATTACTTCAATTAAACCGGCGGCAAAGAAGATGATAAAGAGAGGATAGTAGATGATCGCCGGAGTCTCTTTTTTGTCGGCCTTGTTGCCAAAGATATCCTTGAGGATAAAAATCGGCCCCGCGTACCGGAGGATGAAGTAAAGCCAACCTAGGAACGCGACCACGGCGATGGCGATGGTCCCGTTCATATCGGCATTGGCCGGACGAATCAGCTCCATCCATCCGCCGGTTTTGTGATCAAGCATGTAGATCGTCCCGACGCCCGGGAACAGGCCGCTCCAGTTCTGAATGAGAATAAAAGTAAAAAGCGCGATCAGCAGGGGAAACGTTGGCTTGGCCACTTTGGAGCCAACAATCGGCCCGGTCAGGTCGAGAATACCTTCCACCAAACTCTCCACGATGGCCTGACCGCGGGACGGAACCAACTGCGGTCGCTTGATGGCGACGCGTATTGCGATGATCAGCAATATCGCCACCACCCAGCTCATCACCATGCTATTCGTGACGGGCAGCGGTCCGTGAAAAAGGGCTTCCGCCGAGGCCGAAACGCCATGCGATTCTGCCGCAATTGCCGACACGCCGGTGGCAAGAGACAGAAAGAAAAAGGCGAGTTTAGGGACTCGTGACATGGTTTAAAATACGAGTGAAATCCAGAGAAACGAGCAGAAAGGCTAACGCTCATCTTTCCGTCAACCTCTGAAATAAATCCCTGGCCCGGAGTTCGGGCTAATTAGCCGGAAATTCCTGGCGGGCTTGTTGGACTTATGGCGCCGGCACCGGTTGGGCGGGCGACGAGTGAATGATAATGTTCCGCGCGACTTTGAAAAACGGTCTCGAATTCAAAAGGCCAGGATTCCTTAACGACCTCCCAACCGGGATATCCCTCTAGGGTCTGGCTCACCTCGTCGAAATAGGGTCGGTAGTCCGTGCGAAAGAATAGGCGGGCGCCCTGCCCTGCCCGAGCGGAAATCGCCCTGAGGAAGTCCGTCTGCAAGAGCCGGTGTTTATGGTGGCGCGCCTTGGGCCAAGGATCGGGAAAGAGCACAAAGATATCTCCAAAAGTCGTTTCCGGCGACAATGACTCCAGAAATACCCGTGCTTCCGCCTGTAAAAAGTGCAGATTAGCCAGCTTCGCCCGGTCTCGCTTTCGGACCGCCCGGGCTATTCTGTCTTTGGCCAAGTCGATCCCAAGGCAAAGCCGCTCCGGATGCGCCTGCGCATAGGCGGTAAGAAAGTGCCCATGGCCACAGCCGATCTCCCAAACGAAATTTGGAGTAACAGGCAGGTTGTTTGCGAAGTACTGGCGCAGGTCGGCCCTTCGCTGGTGCACGATGGCAGCGTATTGGGCGGCAAGGGTCGGGCTCTCCATAGGATTAGTGTTCAGTTAGGATGGTTCGTCAGCTGCACCCACACCGGCATCTATCACGACCATCAATATGCTGATATCCGAAGGGTTAACTCCGCTTATGCGGCTGGCCTGGCCGAGGGTCATGGGTTTGATTTCCGCGAGTTTCAGTGCGCTTTCCCGGCGCAGTCCGCGGACGGCCAAGTAATCCATCTGGCTCGGGATTCGGATTTTTTCGATATGGGACAGCTTATGGACCTGTCGAACCTCGCGTTCCAGATAGCCTTTGTATAGAATACGATACATTATTTCTGCACGGATTTCGGCGGATTCTGCGGATAGTTCGTTGTTTAACGCAGCTTTGGAGGAATCGCGGCGCAAGGTGTCTGCCCATGTCAGTCCACCCATCCGATTAGTTTCCAAATGACTCACCCATTTTTCGATACTCTCCTTCTTGCGCTTAACAGCTGTTATACGATTATCAGATAATAATTTATGTGATTCTGAGTGTCGTAGTAATCGCAGCTCGGCGCTCCCGTGATTGAAAAGTAGTCGATGCTCCGCCCGACTTGTGAACATCCGATAGGGCTCGTTCGTGCCCTTGGTAACTAGATCATCTATTAGGACCCCAATATATCCTTCCTGGCGCTGAATGAGCATCGGCGGAACTCCCCTCACCTTGTTGGTGGCATTTACTCCCGCGACCAATCCTTGCGCCGCCGCTTCCTCGTACCCGGACGTTCCGTTGATTTGGCCGGCCAAGAATAGTCCTTCAACTTTCTTAGATTCGAGCGATGCATATAACTGGGTGGGTGGTGCAAAATCGTACTCCACCGCGTAGGCTGGACGCAAAACCACCGCCCTCTCGAGGCCTGGAATACTATGGACCATCTGTAGCTGAACATCGAACGGCAGGCTTGTTGACAAGCCATTCACATAATATTCGTTGGTTCCCCTGCCCTCCGGTTCGAGAAAAAGAAGGTGCCGTGGCTTATCCGAAAATCGGACGAATTTGTCCTCAATACTTGGGCAATACCTTGGTCCGACGCCTTCTATACTTCCGCTATACATGGCAGACTTAGTTAGGTTATTCCGAACCAAGTCTGCCGTCTCCGGGGATGTGTATGTCATCCAGCACGAAACTTGTTCACAACCTGGGACCCAACCAATTCGTCGCTCTCCGGTATGTTCCACGTGGAACAAGTCTTCTTTCTCCCGCGTATCATAGAAGGCAAAGAGCGTCGGCTTTTCGTCGCCTTTTTGCTCCTGCATTTTACTGAAATCCAAACTTCGCCCAAGTAACCTTGGCGGCGTGCCCGTCTTTAACCGTCGAAGTTCTATCCCAGCTTCGATCAGACTGGCAGAAAGCGTTTTCGCGCTGAAATCGCCCAATCGACCGCCTTCGTTCTTGTTCTGCCCAATATGCATCAAGCCCCGCAAGAAGGTTCCCGTCGTGACAATCACGGTTTGACCTCGAAACTCGATATCGAGATTTGTTCGACAGCCCACAACCTTGCCGCCGGAAAAGACCAATCCAGTTACAGTTGCCTGAAATATCTGTAAGTTGGACTGTAGCTCGAGCGTATGCTTCAGGCGAAACTGATAGGCCTTCTTGTCGCATTGCGCGCGGGGTGATTGAACAGCAGGGCCCTTGGACTCATTCAATAAACGGAATTGAATCCCGGTGACGTCAGTGTTGATGGCCATTTCACCGCCCAGCGCATCGATCTCCCGGACCATCTGACCTTTAGCCTGGCCACCAATAGCCGGATTGCAGCTCATCTGGGCAATCGTATCGATATTACCAGTGAGGAGTAGGGTGGAGGCTCCCATCCGAGAAGAGGCAAGCGCTGCCTCGACCCCGGCATGCCCGGCGCCACACACGATAACATCAAACTCTAAGTCGTTATATACCAATTTTTTGCCTAATTTTACCCCGGGATATCCTACGGCTCACCACCCGAGGTTACTTCCCGATGCAAAACGACGCGAACAACTGATCGAGCATTCGCTCGTTGTCCACTTTTCCCGTGATCTCGCCGAAAGCTGCGAGCGCAAACCTAAGATCGCTGGCGGTCAATTCCACTGCCTCGTTGGCCGAAAGCTTCGCCTTCGCCCGCTCCAAGCCTTCTTTCGCCTCTGTCAAAGCGCACGCATGCCGGGCGTTGACGGCGATGGTTTCGCCTCCGGCTTCGCGCTGAAACGAATCAACACGCGCCGAAATCGCCTCCACCAAGGCGTCGAACCCGGCTCCCGTGAGCGCCGAAACCTGCAAAACCGGGATTCCGGGCGGACAGTCGGGCAGGGCACCCGACTCCGGGGCAAGATCCACCTTGTTGATGACCACGATAGCGGCGTCGGCGCGCATTCGAGCAACCACCTCAGCAGGAACCGGCAACTCGGGCTGGGTGGCGTCCAGCACCAGGAGGCACAGGTCGGCCTCGGCGGCCCGCAGCAGAGTCTGCTCGATCCCCAACTTCTCCAACGCGGCCGTCGTCGCGCGCACTCCCGCGGTATCAATCAGCCGCAGGCAATGGGGACCCAAGATAATTCGCTCTTCAATAAAATCGCGGGTGGTACCCGGCTCCGCGCTCACGAGGGCCCGCTGGCGACCGACCAGCCGATTCAGCAGGCTGCTCTTACCCACATTCGGTGGTCCGAGGATAACCGTCTTGATGCCATCCCGCAGAAGTTCTCCGAAGTGACTGGTCGCCAGCAGACGTTTGGCCTCCTGCGCCACGCGCTCCACCTCAAGGATCACGACCGCGCGATCTTCGGGCGGCAGATCCTCCTCCGGAAAATCGATGTACGCTTCAATCCGGGCCAGCACGCCCAATAAAGCCTCAATGAGCTCGTTGATGCGCCGCCCGAGCTCACCCCGCAACTGCTGCTGCGCCGCCGCCAGCGCCCGATCGCTGCGCGCCCGGATGAGATCCATAACAGCCTCCGCCTGGCTGAGATCCATCCGGCCATTCAGAAAAGCCCGTTGCGTGAATTCCCCCGGCTCGGCCGGACGGCAACCCCGCGCCAGCAAGTCCTCGAGGATTTTTTGCGCAATGAACGGGTTGCCGTGACACGAAACTTCCAGGGCGTCCTCACCAGTGTAACTATGCGGGCCGACGAAAACAGTGATCAGCACATCGTCGACCAGAGTTCCGGCGCCATCGCGATAATCACAGTGCCGGGCGACCCGGGGTGGGGGAAGGCGGCCTACGAGCTCCCCCGCCAATCTCTGGGTATCCGGACCGCTTACACGCACGACGGCGATCGCCGCCGTCCCGGCGGGCGTGGCAAGAGCAGCGATGGTATCGGTCGTTCGCAGCATGGCGGAACCCGTCACGTTTCGCGCCATCGCGCCTCAAGTCAAATACCAGCCGCGAACCGCCTCTCCGCGCAGCCACGCCCCGACCGCACCCGCACCGGGGCACGAAGCGCCGCGGACAGTGATTATCTCAGTCCCACGACCAGCGGGGCAATCCGGCTGCCATCCATCACTTTGTCGCCCGGATAGACGACCACCCGGGTGCCCACGGACAGACCCTCGACGACTTCCGTTTCCACGCCATTGCTTTGGCCGACCTTCACGGGCCGCAGCCGCGCGCGCCCCCCATCAAGAACAAACGTCCACCATTCGCCCCGGCGCTGAAAGAGCGCCCCGGCGGGGACGCGCAGCGCGTTGGGATTCTCCCACGTGACAATCCGCGCCTCGACCCGGTAACTGTCGCCCAAGGTGGGCCGCTTCTCGATCGGATCGATGAAATCCGCGACCACGTAAACCCGCTGTTCTTCGACCCCGAGTGCCGAGATTTTCGTAAACGCCGAGGGCTCGACGAGCCGCACGCGCGCCGCCAATGGTTCCGCGCCGCCCCACTGCTCGAGCATCACCCGCGCCCCGGGCTTGATGGCGACCCCATCGCGCGACAACACTTCAATGCGCACTTCGAGATCCGTCGCGTCCCCGACTTCCATCAGGGAAAAACTGGCGGGCACGACCCGGGCACTTTCCTGAAACACACGCAGGATTTTCCCACTGACCGGCGAAGTGATGACGAGCGGTTCGACGGCACCCGCCTGACCGCCCAACGGCGTGGTTGTGGGCTGGCCGCGGGACAAAATCGCCCGCGCTTGTTCCAATTCGAAGTCGGCCACTTTCAACGCAAACTCAGCGGCGCGGGCGTCCTGCGCGGCGGTGGCGGCCCGCATTTCGGCGACGTCAAATTCCTGCGCCGACGAAACCTGCCGTTCCCGCAACTGCCTGGCCCGGTCCAAGTCCGCGGCGTACATCTTCGCCGCCACCATCGCCCGCGCCCGTTGCGCCAGGGTCGCTTCCCGCGCCGCCTCGGCCGCACGCACTCGCGCTTCGGCCTGAGCCTGGCTGCGCGCATCGAGAAAATCCGCTCCGCTGGTTTCGAGCACTGCCAGAACGGTCTTGCCGGCTTCAACGACCGCGCCGGCCTTCCAGTCGATGCGCCGGAGCTGGCCGGCCACCGGAGCAAAAACCACGTAACGGTTTCGCAGCCGGGTCATGCCTTCTTCATCGACTGTCACGACCAGCGGGCCGCGTGACACGGTTGCGACTTCGACCGGAATCGCCCGGGGCCAAAGCCCCAGCACAATCAAAGCCACGAGTGCGAGACCGCCCACCCATGGCAGGCGACGGCGCCAAGTAGGCGGATTTTTTACCCTTAGGGCAGGCGCGGGAGAAGCAGCGGGAGGCATGGGAACCGACCTAGGTGGACTATGCTGGGTGGAGGCAAGCAACGGAGTTGGCAATGGCACATCGGCCGCAGCGCGAATTGGTTCACGGGTGGCTTTCAGGTTATTTGCTCAATCAAGTGCCTTCAGCGCGCCGACGAGATCTAGCTGCGCGAGCTTGCGGGCGGCAAACAGGGCGGAGAGGGCCGACGCGATCGCCACCACGAGCACCGCGAAGGCATAGTTGGCGGTCGTCAGCACCAAGGGCAGCCGGATCGTCTCCGTGTTCACGGTCGTGATAATACCACGCGCAAATCCGGCGCCAAGTACCAGCCCAAAGGGCAGGGCGACCAGCGTGAGAATAACCAGTTCGCCAACGAGAACGGCGCCCACTTCCCCCCGGCTGAATCCCAGCACGCGCAACGTCGCCAGCTCCCGCGAGCGCTCGGAAAGCGAGATCCGCGCGCTGTTATAGATGATGCCGTAAGCCACGATGGTCGCAAAGAGCAGGTAGATTTTTTGCAGCAGCCCGATGCTCTCGGCCGTGGTCTTGCGAAAACCTTCGCGGAGCGAATCCTTGATAATACAGCCGGCGATGCGCGGCGTGACTTTTACGGCATCCAGAAAATCCTGCCACCGCCCGCGATCCACCACCACGTGGGCCCCGCTGATCCGATCGCCCTCGAGCAACAGACGGTTCAGCGCATTCAGTTCCATGTAGGCGGCGGTTCCGGCAAAGTCCTCGGCGAGCCCGACCAAAGGGACCGTGATGGCCCGACCCTCGCCCTCGAGCACTTTCGCCACCACGTCATCACCCGGCCGCAGGCGCAGCACCTCGGCGAGTTTCGCCGACATGATGATGCCACGATCGGGCAGGATAAACTGATTGGGCTCGGCATCGATCACGCGACTCAACGTACCCCGCGCCGGAAGTCCCTGAAGCATCAATCGGCGGGTGATGGGACCCGCGTGCAATTCAATCGGCACAAAGCGAAACGGCTCGGCCAACACCACCCCCGGCATGTGCCGAAAACTCGCGAGCGTGCGCGCCGGGCCCGGCTCCACCAAAGACAGCGTGACGGTTTGCCGTTGCACGACGTCCCATTGAAAATCGATGACGTAGGCGATTCCGTCGCGAAAGGAATTCGGCACGATGAGAATCGCGGTGGCCAGGGAAAGCGCGAAGCACGTGAGCGCGCTGCGGAAAGGTCGGCGCTGAATATTACGCAAGGCCATGCGCAACGACGTGCTGAACCAGCCCCCGAGGCCGAACCGCTCAACCACGGAAGGCCGGTAATTCGCCGGCGCCTCCGGCCGCATCGCCTCGGCGGGCGGCAACCGAACCGCGCGCCGCACCGCGCCGGCCACACCAACAAATGCCGCCAGTGCACTCACCAACCCAGCCGCGACCAGCACGCGCGAATCGAGCAGAAAATCGAGCTGCGGAAAGCGGAAGAACAAGTGGTACATTCCCACGAGTTTACTGCCGAGAAAGATCCCACCGATCGCCCCAAGCGCGACTCCGCCGACCACGATCACCAGGGAGAACTTGAAATAGTGCGCGCCCACCTGTCGGTTGCTGAAGCCACAGGCCTTGAGCATGGCGATCTGTTCGCGCTGCAGCGCAATCTGTCGGCTCATCACCGAATTCGTCATGAACGCGGCGACGCTCAGGAAAACGAGCGGAAACGCGATCGACAGTCCCTCCAGCACGCGAATTTCGTCGTCCACCCTCCGATGCGAAGGATGATCCGTCCGGCCGTAGGCGCCGCGCCCTCCGTAAGGCGCCAGCACGCGATCCACCGCCGCAATAACCGCGCCCGCCGTTGCACCGGGAGCCAGCGCGATCGCCACATTGTTGAACGCGCCGTAGAGCTGAAAAGCCGTCGCGAGTTCCTTGTAGGGCATCCAAAACACGCCGTAGGTCTTGTTGTCGGGCAGCGCGGCACCCGGTGGGGCCTCGAACACAAACTCGGGCGAAAGGACAATTCCAGTGAGACGGAAGGGCTGCTTGGCACCGTTCAGCACGGCCGAGAGCGTCGCGCCGGGTTTCAGGCCGTGGGCCTCGGCGAAGGCTTCGCCCACGGCGAGTTCCCCCCGCGTGGTGCGGCCGGCCGGAAGCCGGCCCGAGCGTACATAAAGGCGATTCAGGATCAATTCGCCGCGCTCGGGCAGTGAATTGATCAAGCCGACGGCCGGTTCGGATAAACCGGGAACGTCAACCGTCACTGGAATGGCGATGCCGGTCTGGACCGAAGCCACGCCGGGGATTTTCGCCAGTTCGGCGCGCACGGCATTGGGCGCACGCTTCAACCGCGCAAACACATCGGCGAAACGATGCTGCTCGTAATAGGTGTCCCGTGTCACCGTCAGCGAGAGAATCAACGACCGCGTCATGATCATCATCGCGAGGCCGCACGCCATGACGAGTGCCACGGCAATGGCCTGGGAGCGCAGCGCGCGGAGATCGCGGAGGAGTTTGCGATCCAGGAGGCTCATGACTCAGGCGCGTGAAGCCGCAAACGGACGACGGGAGCCACGAATTTCATCTGGATTCACAAACACGCGGTTGTGATTCACTTCTATTCAGACGCCATTGAGTGCAGAGTGAATAGAACTGCACGTAAATGAAATATTTTGTCATGTATCTGTCATGGTGCCGGGCTCCTTGCGAGTATGGCTCTTACTAACACAGAAATTTGCACCCGCATCAGCGCTGCGGCGTGGCGCATCGTTATTCTTGACCCGGAACCCCCGCACAGGCTTGTCAGTTTTGGAACCGCTTTCGCCGTTTCCCCGACCGGACTCCTGCTTACTGCGCGACATGTCATCGCAACGGGTAAGACTTACTATGCCAACCCGGTGTTGTGTTTAAAAGACAGCCCCCACGAAGCGCGTCTGTTTACGCCTATCACACCCGCTGACCTGTCCATAGACACTGGAGCCAAAGAAACCCGGCCATTTTCAATCGACGTAGGCGCATTGGCGCCAGTTGCGGCGTTCACTTGCGACTATCTCCCATTGAGACGAGATACCTTGGCGATCGGAGACGAGGTGATTGCGGCAGGATATCATGAGAACGCATATGCATGACGCCGAATTATTGCGCCGCTACGCGGAGGACGGTTCGCAGGAGGCTTTCGCTGAGCTGGTACGTTTGCGCCTTGGGCTCGTTTACTCGGCGGCGCTTCGTTTGAGCACGGGCGACGCCCATCGCGCACAAGATGTCACGCAGATCGTCTTTTCCGACCTCGCCCGCAAGGCTCCGTCGCTTTGCCGACATCGGGCCCTGGTTGGATGGCTCTACACCAGCACCCGTTATGCAGCGGCAACGATGGCCAGGACGGAGCGGCGGCGCCTCGTCCGGGAACAGGAGGCCCATATGATGAATGAATATCAGGTTTCGCTCGATACAGAGATTCCTGTCGAACGCCTGCGTCCGCTGCTAGACGATGCCCTGCACAAACTTTCGGACGTCGATCGCCGCGTCCTCCTGCTGCGATATTTCGACGGCTGTTCGATGGCAAGCGAGCCAATGATAACCGGCGAGCGTGGTTGGCCGCCTGACGTGTCTGCGCGGCGTGACCCGCTCCCCTGAATGACGCGCGTTCTGCTCGGTTACCGGTGAATCGGGAGACCGCGCCCGGTCACAGGTGGGGCGGACGGCCACGGGCGGGCACCTCCGACCGCCGGACGAGCGTGCCCCCCTCCACCCACGCTCCGTCGACCAGCACCATCTTTGGCTGTTCCGGCACCCCGGTTTCATTGGCATTGAGTTGTTCGATCACCAGATCGGCCGCCGCCGCTCCCATCGCGGCCGCCCGGTTGTCCACCCCCGCCCAGCCTTTCAGGGCCGGATGCCAGCCGAGGTGGACGAGGCTCACTTTGCCCGGCACCGCAATCCCTGCTTCCTGGAGCCAGACGGCGGGCTCAGCCGAGCGGACCAAGATGGCCTCCGGTTGATGGCGTCGGTACCAGCGGAGAAAGTCCTCGCGCTCCCATCGATCACTGACGAGCGGCGGAATCTGACCGGAGCGCAAACTGACGTAGGCCGCCGAATAAAGCCCATCCATCATCAGGTCATAACGGCGGGGCAGCGCCAGACCGATGCGTTTGAACCCCCGGGTCCGCAGTTCCGCCACGGCGAGACCCACATGGCGGAACGGAGGAGCCGAGGCGCAATGGAACTGCTTGAACCGCCGGTCGAGATGCGCGAGCACCGCAGTGGCGAGGCGGTCCCAACCCAGTTCGGGCAGCGCCTGGCCGCCCTCGTCCGGATTCACGATCACCCCCGTGATGCCCCGGGATTTGAGCATGGCGTCGAGCCGGCGCGCAGTGAGTTGGCGGGGATCCAGCCAGAAATCCTGCAGACGGTGGCCGCGGTCCTGGGCACGGTCCCGGGCACCCCTCCACGCGCGTTCCAACGAAGGATGCCTCGGCAGATCCCCTTTCCGCACCCCGTCGATCACAAAGGCGATCGTGCTCTGGTACCCGGGCCGGCGACGGCGGACCTGCGCCATCAGGGCCGCGACCAGCGGATTTGTCCGGTAGCCCAGCTTCTCCGCTAGTTGCCGGATGCGCTGGCGCGTCGCCTCGGGGAGACGCGGATCCCCCCGGAGGGCCAGGGACACGGTGTTCTGCGACACCCGGGCGGCGGCGGCCAGGTCGGCCTGCGTGGGCTGCTTCTTCATCTATCGGCAAATATGAATTGGGCTTTGGCAACTGTCCACCCTGCCCTCAGCGTCCGGACCATGAAACGCTCCGCCATCAACCAGGCGCTCGCCGAGGCCCGCCGCGTCTTCCTCGCTGGCGGCTGGGTGCTGCCCCCCGAACCCCGCTGAGATGTTACCGACTTCGGCCAAGGCGACTTCCCCCGCTGCGGCATCGTCCTCATCAACCTCACGGAGCAACCCGAGTACTCCGAAAAACTGATCTATATGCGGCGGAGACAGACCCTGCCCCTGCATACCCACCGCCTGAAGACGGAAGACATCATCTGCCGGCGCGGCGCCGTGGCAAACGCCGTGCTGATGAAGCCCAACCAGATCGGCACGGTCACGGAAACCATCGCCGCCATCCGCCGCACCCAAGCTGCCGGCTGGCTGCCGGTCGTCTCCGCCCGCAGCGGGGAGACCGAAGACACCTTCATCGCCCACCTGGCCGTGGCCACCGATGCCGGCCAGCTCAAGGTCGGCTCTTTCTGCCGCAGCGAGCGCATGGCCAAGTGGAACGAGGTGCTGCGTATCGGCCAGGCGCTGGGCGCCAACGCCCGCTTTCTCGGTGGCCGGATCTTCGACCGGCAGGGCATCCACTTCTTTTCCTAAACCCTCCTGTCTTTTTCCATGAGCATCACTTACCGCCTGAACCGTCTCTTCAACCCGCAGACCAAGCGCTGCCTCGATGTCGCCGTCGATCACGGCATCTTCGGCGAGCAGGATTTTCACCTCGGCATCGAGGACCTGCCTGCCGCGGTCAACGCGCTGGTCGCCGCCGCCCCGGATGCGATCCAACTGTCGCCCGGCATGAGCCGCCTGCTGCAGGCCCTGCCCGTCCGGCCCAAACCGGCCCTCGTGATGCGCACCGATCCGGCCAACTGCTACGGCCGCAAGCTCCCGACCCGCTCGTTCGCCTTCGCGGTCGATGAGGCGGTCGAGACAGCGGTACGACTCGATGCCGCGTGCGTAGTGGTCAACCTGCTGCAGGTGCCCGGGGCCGACGAGTTGACCGAGTTCACCCTGCGTTCCATCGCGCAGCTCAAGCCGGTGTGCGAACGCCACGGCATGCCGCTCATGATCGAACCGCTGGTGTTCCGGCCGAACGAAAAGGCCGGCGGCTATATGAGCGACGGTGATCTCAAGAAGATCCTCGGGCTCGTGCGTCAGGCGGTGGAGATGGGCGCCGACATCATCAAGGCCGACCCGACCACGCAGGTGGAGGATTACCACCAGGTCATCACCACCGCAGCGGGCATCCCCGTGCTGGTGCGCGGCGGCGGCAAGGTTTCGGACCGGGAAATCCTCGAGCGCACCGTGGCGCTGCTGCAGCAGGGGGCCGCCGGCATCGTCTATGGACGCAACATCATCCAGCATCCGAAGCCGGCCGCAATCACCCGTGCCCTCATGTCCATCCTCCACGACAACCTGAACGCCGACGCCGCCTTTAACCGCTATCTCGCCTAACCCATGAAAACACTCCGTCTTGGCATTATTGGCGGCGGATTGATGGGCAAGGAAACCGCCTCCGCCCTCGCCCGCTGGTGCAATCTTGAGGACGTTGGCGTCAACGCCGAACTCACCGCCGTCTGCGACCTCCAACCCGCCGTGCTCGACTGGTTCCGCCGAATTTCGTCCGTGCGCCTGTTCACCGCCGACGCAGCGGAATTGCTGGCCTCACCCGACGTCGATGCCGTTTACGTCGCCGTCCCGCACCACCTCCATGAGGAACTTTACTTGCAGGTGCTGCGCGCCGGCAAGGACCTCCTCGCGGAAAAACCCTTCGGGATCGACCTCGCTGCGGCCCGCCGCGTGCGGGATGAGGCGGCCAGGCTGGGCCGGTTCGTCCGTTGCTCCTCAGAATTTCCCTTCTATCCGGGTCCCTGGCGCATCTTCAACGAGGTCCGAGCTGGCCGGTGCGGTCGGCTCATCGAAGTGAAGGCCGGGTTCCTGCACGCCAGTGATCTCGATTCCGACAAGCCGATCAACTGGAAGCGCCAGGCTAGGTTCTGCGGCGCGGCCGGCGTCATGAACGACCTCGGGATGCACGCCGCCCACTTGCCGTTGCGCCTGGGCTGGAAGCCGGGGCACCTGTATGCCCGGCTGCAAAAGCTCGTGACCGAACGCCCGGATGGGAAGGGCGGCCGCGCCGTCTGCGATACCTGGGAGAACGCCCTGCTCTCCGGGGAGTTCACGGATGACGCGAAGCGTCCGGTACCGATCACGCTCGAAGTCAAGCGGGTGTCCCCCGGCGACACCAACAACTGGTACTTGGAAATCATCGGCACCGAGGCCAGCTACCGCTTCTCGACGAAAGAGCCCCGCACTCTCTGGGTCTTCCGCCGGGACAAGGAACAGTGGTGGCAGCGGACCGATCTAGGCATGTCGCCACCCTTCAAGGTCATCACCCCCGCGATCGGCGAGTTCGGGTTTGCCGATGCCTTTCAACAGATGCTGGCCGCCTTCGCCGCGGAGTGGGCCGGCGTGCTCGGCAAACGTTTCGGCTGCGCCACGCCCGATGAGGCCGTCGCAACGCATGAACTATGGACCGCCGCGCTGGCATCGAACCGCGAACACAAGGTTGTCAGCCTGACCGCCTGAAGCCAGCCTCTGCCCATGCCCGTCCCCCGCACTGGCGTTCTCGCTGCCGGCCACTTCATCGTCGACCATGTCCGCGTCGTGGAACACTGGCCGGATCAGGACACGTTGGTTTCGATCCTTTGCGAAAAAAGGGGCAACGGCGGGTGCGCATTCAACTGTCTGCTGAACCTGCAGCGACTGCGCCCCGACCTGCCCCTGTACGCCGCCGGTCTGGTGGGCGACGATGAGGACGGGCGCTGGGTGCGTGAACAATGCCGGTCCGCCGGCATCGCCGACGGCGGACTGAAGACCGTTCCCGGTGTGCCGACCTCTTATACCCTGGTGATGACGGCGGCGAAAACCGGACGCCGGACGTTCTTTCACCAACGCGGCGCCACAGTCCGTTTCGGTCCGGGCGATGTGGCATTCGCGGACCCGCGAGCCAAAATCCTTCATTTCGGTTACGTTGGACTGCTGGATGGTTTCGAGGGGACGGCTCACGGCGGCCATGGCTGTGCGCCGGTGCTGGCCGCGGCTGGGGGGAATCTCCGTGAAGCTCGTGTGCAAGCCGGGCGAGGGCGTCCTGGCGCGGATGGGCCGGCGGGACGGTCAGCTGGAGATGGTCATCGCGCGCTGCTCGGTCTTCGAGCCGTCCAAGGCGGCGCTGGCGAAGCGGCAACGCGAGTGCGGGATTCCGTTCTGGCCGCACGCGTTTGTGACGGCGCACTGCGACATCGAGCAACTGCTGCAGGCGTGGAACAACGAGTATGCCTGCCTGGGCTATGGCGCGCACCTGTACGCGGACCTGGTCGCGTTCTGCGAGCA
>CANJNJ010000004.1 GCA_947474995.1 Opitutaceae bacterium
CCAAACCCAGGACCGCGGCTCCAGTGACGATCGCCGGAAATGGAACCTTCAAAAAAAAGATCGCCCCAAAAGCCACCGCCGCAATCACCCCCATCACCGGACTGCGCAACGCGCGTTGTCCGATCCGGATGACTGCCGCCGCCACGATCGCGGTGACCGCCGGCTTCAATCCGGAGAAAATCGCGGCGATCCAAGGCACCGCCCCGTAGACGACGTAGATCCAACTCAACGCCCACAATAAAATGGCCGACGGCAGCACAAACAGAATCCCCGCGGCAATCCCGCCCCACGTCCGGTGCAACAACCAACCACAGTACGTCGCGAGCTGCGTCGCCTCCGGCCCCGGCAGCAACATGCAATAGTTCAGCGCGTGCAGGAAACGCTGCTCACCGATCCATTTCCGCTTTTCCACCAGTTCCGTGTGCATGATGGCGATTTGCCCGGTGGGCCCGCCAAAACTGATGAACCCCAGCTTCAGCCAGAAGCGAAACGCCTCCGCAAATGTGGGATGGACGGACATCAGCCCCAACCAAGCGCGGGCACCAGGCAAGCGCCAGCCTGCATTCAACGGCCGGCCTGTCTCCTCCCTCAGGCCGCCCGACGCGGCGCGATGCCGCAGTGCTCGTAGTCCCGCCTTCAGGCGGAATCCGGATATTCGCGGGAGCCGGTCAATCCTTCCGCCTGAAGGCGGAACGACCAACCGCCTGCTTCTTTTCCGTCCCTCGCCTGCCGCGGCGCCGCGAAAGCGGCATCACTTTGGCGCGCGACATTGCGTCACAAAGCGATCCAGTATCGGCTGACGGCATGGCCCGGATCGTTTTCGCCACCATCGGCTCGCTGGGCGATTTGCATCCTGTCATCGCGCTTGCGCTCGAACTCCGACGCCGGGGCCATGGCGCCGAGATTGCGACCAGCGAAATGTACCGCGAAAAAATCGGTGCGCTGGGTCTCACCTTTCACGCCCTGCGGCCCGATCTGCTGTCCCAGGGCGATCACATTATTGCTGAAATCATGGACGGGGCGCGCGGTTCGCGGCGACTGCTGCGCGACCACCTGTTTCCCGCGGTGCGGCCCATGCACGCCGATCTTGCACCGGTCGCGGCCGGGGCCGACCTCCTCGTCGCCAGTGAACTCGTCTTTCCGGCCGCCATCCTCGCCGCCACCCGGGGCGTTCGCTGGGTGTCCTACGTGCTCGCACCTATTTCGCTTTTTTCGCTGCACGATCCGCCGGTCCTGCCCTCTTTCGAGGCGGCGCGCTGGCTGCAGCGCGGCGGCTGGATTCACCGAATCATCAAGCCGCTGGTGAAAATCGTCACCTACTCCTGGTGGCGCCCGATCCGCGAGTTGCGCCGGGAACTCGGCCTGCCACCCGGCGCGCATCCGTTTTTCGAGGGGAAATATTCGCCGCGACTCAACCTCGTGCTTTACTCGCCCGTCCTCCAGCCACCGCAACCCGACTGGCCCGCGAAAGCGGTGCAGACCGGATTCTGTTTCTATGACGAGACGGCGACGAACCCTGCCCCCGGACCGGCGTTGCCTCCCGGTGTCGAAAGCTTTCTTCGGGCCGGCGATCCGCCCGTGGTTTTCACGCTCGGCTCCGCCGCGGTCTACCTGCCCGGCAATTTTTACGCGGAGAGCGTGCGCGCCATCCAACAGCTCGGCCGCCGGGCGCTGCTGCTGCTCGGAAAGAATCCGCCGCCCGCAAACCTGTCACCCTCGATCCTGGCCTGGGACTACCTGCCCTATGCGAGTATTTTTCCGCACGCGGCCGCGATCGTCCATCAGGGTGGTGTCGGCACGACGGCCCAAGCCCTGCGGTCCGGGCGTCCCATGCTGGTGGTGCCATTCGCCCACGATCAATTCGACAACGCCGCCCGCGTCACCCGGCTCGGCGTGGGTCGCACCCTGTCCCGGTCGCGATACCACGCGAAGAACGTCGGGCGGGAACTGGCCGCCCTCCTCGGCCAAACAAGTTACGCTCAGGTGGCCGCCACCGTCGGCGCCCGCATCCGGACCGAGCAAGGCGTCCTGGTCGCGTGTGATGCCCTTGAGCAACAACTCCCCTGACGCCGCTCTGCCGGCGCCGCGACGCGCCAGGAAATAGCGCGCCGCGCCTTTGCCCGGAACCGGCCGCCCAAATTGGGCAATAACTTCATCCGTCCGCGGATGAAATCTTTGCCCTAGCCGACCAGGTCGTACAACACGCCGACCAACACCAGCACCCCGACCAGCAACGCGACCCGCGCGCACCAATTAAGAAACCGAATCTGCCGGTTCGCTTCCTCGGGCGTCACCTTGCCGTCCTTGGCGAGTTCTTCGAGCGCCATCCGGTGGTTGGGCGCATGCCAATGCATCGCCATGCCGAGAATCGTCAGAATCACTGCCGCCGCCAGGCCCACCTCCCGGAGCGTTCGCTCCGGGATGTCCCAAACCGCGGCCATTTGCACCAGGACCATCGAAAAGGCGGCGGCGTTCATGCTGGAGAGGCCGGGCTCCGTTCGGCTTTCGCCGCCATTTCCATCCAGCGGATCGCCTTGTCGGCAAGTTTATCGAAAGCCACCACGCACTGCTCCAGGTGCTCTTCCTTGGTGTCCTCGATCTTGTTGTGACTGATCCCGTGCAGGCTCTGGACAAACATCATCACGGTTGGCACTCGCGCACCTGAGACTTCCGCCGCGTCGTGGAGCGGACCCGACGGCAGACGGTGCGAGGTGCCACAGGTTTCCTTAATGGCGTCGTCGCACATCGTGATGAGTTCCGGATTAAAGGGCCGCGGGTCGATTTGCCACAATCTTTCCCACGTAACACGCACGTTACCTCCCCGGGCGTATCGCTCGCTCGCCTCCCGGGCCTCCTGCAACATCCGCCCGAGAGCCGCCGCATCCAGGTGCCGTTGATCGAGGGTAATCCGGCACTCCTCGACCACGCTCGTCACGATGCCGGGCTTGGTCGTGCAGGAGCCGATGGTGCAAACACCCCCGTGCCTTTCCGCAATCCGATAGATTTCCGGACTCATCCTGGCCGCAGCGAGAAACGCGTCCCGCCGGCGATTCATCGGCGTGCTCCCCGAATGCGCCGCCTGTCCGTGAAAGGTTATCGCATGCCGCTCCACGCCAAAAGTCCCGAGCACCGCACCGAGGGGAAGATTCATATCCAGCAAGACCGGCCCCTGTTCGATATGAAGTTCGATGTAAGCGGCGGCGTCTTTCAGCTCCTTGCCGCTCTCCTTCACCCGGGTAAAATCGATCCCAACGTTCTTCAGGGCATCCGGCAGCGTGACACCATCACGGTCCCGAAGACCGCGCGCCTCCTCCAGGTTGAGGCTGCCGGAACAGGCCGACGAACCGAACAGGCTCTTGCCGAACCTCGCGCCTTCCTCATCGGCCCAATCCACCAGCCGCACGGTCACGGGCGGGCGACCCTGGTATTGGGTGTTGAGCCGCCGGAGAATTTCGACGCCGGCCAACACGTTGAGGCAGCCGTCCAGCCACCCGCCATTGGGCACCGAGTCCATGTGCCCGCCGATCAGCAGCGCCTGCGCGGAAGAACCGCGCAGCGTCGTCCACAAGTTGCCCGCTTCGTCGACATGGGACTCCACCGGCAGGGCGGCCAGTTTCTGGCGCAACCACGCCCGCGTCACGACCCAGTTCGGCGTAAAGGCGACCCGCTGGGCCCCATTCTCGTCGGCCGTGAGTTTGCGCAACTCCTTTAGCTCGGCGATTGTTCGCTGCGGATTAAGCCGGACGCTCATTTTAGGCGACGGTTTCTCGTATGCCCGCCAGCCGTACACGGCCTGCGACAGGCATTACCCTTCCACGTGAATCCGCCATGGTCATTCCGGGACATCGTTTGGGACGCTTTGCAGCTTGGAAAGTAGAAAGTGACCCGCCAGATTCAATCCAGCAACGCCGTCCATCCCGCCGTAATTCTACGCCGTCCCGCCGTAACTCCCCGGCGATTAACTGCGCCCGTGGGTTTCGTTCCGCACCGGTTCAACCCGTCCGTCCATGCCCCTCCAGCCGCTTCTCCCCGCCGCCGCGATCGCCGCCAACCTGGCCGAAATTAAACCGCCGCTTCGCTCGCAGGAGGCGTTCGTTGAAGCCAGCCGCTGCCTTTATTGTTTTGATGCGCCGTGTATCATGGCCTGCCCGACGGGCATCGATATTCCGGCCTTCATCAAGAAAATTGCCTTCGGCAATCCGGCGGGAGCTGCCAAGACCATCCTGACCGCCAACATTCTCGGCGCTTCCTGCGCCCGGGTCTGCCCGACCCAGGTTCTGTGCGAGGGCGCATGCGTACTCGAGGACCGGGACGAACAACCGATTCAGATCGGCCGGCTCCAGCGCTTCGCGACCGACGATGTCGAGCAGCGCGGAATCAAAGTTCTGAGGCCCAGCGCCAAAAATTCGGGAAAAAAGATCGCCGTCATCGGCGCCGGCCCAGCCGGCCTCGGCTGCGCTGCCGAGCTCGCCCAGCTCGGCCACAGCGTGACCGTGTTCGAAAAACAAAGGCAGGCCGGCGGACTCAACACCTACGGGATCGCCTACTACAAGATGAAGCCCGAGGTCAGCCTCGCCGAGGTCGAGATCGTCCGGTCCCTCGGCGTCGAAATTCGCTGCGGTGTAACCGTGGGCCGGGACCTCCCAGTGAGCCAGCTCGAGCAGGACTTTGCCGCGATCTTCGTCGGCGTCGGCCTCGGCGCCGCGACCAAGCTCCGGATTCCAGGCGAGGACCTGCCCGAGGTGATGGACGCTTTGGATTTTATCTCCGCCATCCATACTGAGCCGCACGAACAAATTCCCCTCGGCCGTCGGGTCGCAGTTATTGGCGCGGGCAACACCGCCATCGACGCCGTCACGCAATCCAAACGCCTCGGCGCCGATCGCGCGTTCATCGTCTATCGCCGCGGCGAGCCCGAGATGTCCGCCTATGATTTCGAGTATGCTCAGGCCAAGGACGACGGCGCCCACTTCCTGTTCCACGCCGCTCCCGTCGCCGTCGTCGCCACCAACGGCCACGTGTCCGGACTCAAACTTGTCCGCACCCGTCTCGTCGGGGACAAAGTTGAGATTCTTCCCAACACCGAGTGGATCGAACCTTGCGACCTCGTTCTCAAGGCCGTGGGCCAGGAGAAGCAGGCCAAGCTGCTGCGCGACCTGTTTCCGCAACTCACCCTCGAGGCCAAGGGGGTCATCCAACGCGACCCGCTCACCGGCGCCACAAATCTTCCGCATGTTTTCACCGGCGGCGACTGCGCCAACGGCGGCCGCGAAGTCGTCAACGCCGTCGGCGAAGGCAAGAAATCCGCCCACGCCATTCACGCCTTCCTCACCCGGGAAATCGCCACGCTCCCGGTTCAACCGTCCCGCCTCGGCGCCAAGCAAGGCCCCACCGGCTCCGGCCTCCTCAGGCCTATCAGGGCTCACGAACTCGAAAAGGAGCTTCGGCAGAAATAGCTCGCCCCACGTCACACTTCACCCGTCACACCCGCCCGCCCATGGCCGACCTCTCCACGAATCTCGCCGGCATCAAGTCCCCCAACCCTTTCTGGGTCGCTTCCGGTCCTCCCGCCAATACCGCCTATCAGGCGCACCGCGCCTTCGCAGCCGGCTGGGGTGGCGTCGTGTGGAAGACCATCGGCGACCCGATCGTCAACGTCGCGTCGCGCTACTCCGCGCTCAATTACGGGCCGCAGCGGATGATCGGTTTCAACAACATCGAGCTCATCAGCGACCGTTCCGCTGAGACCAATTTTCGTGAAATCGCCGAGGTCAAGAAGCGCTGGCCGAAGCACGCGGTCATCGCGTCGCTCATGGTCGAGTCGCGGGCGCAGTGGCACGAATTCGTCAAACGCTCCACCGACGCCGGGGCCGACGGCATCGAACTCAACTACGGCTGCCCCCACGGCATGTGCGAGCGCGGCATGGGCTCCGCGGTTGGGCAACAGCCGGCCGTCGCCGAGAAGATCACGAGTTGGGTCATGGAGGTCGCCACGATTCCCGTCATCGTCAAACTGACGCCCAACATCACCGACGTCACGGCCGCCGCCCGCGCCGCCAAACGCGCCGGCGCCAACGCGATCTCCCTCATCAATACGATCAACTCGATCACCAATGTGAACCTCGACACGTTCGTGCCCGAGCCCACGGTCAACGGACTCAGTTCGCACGGCGGCTACTGCGGACCGGCCGTGAAGCCGATCGCGCTCAACATGGTGCAGGCCTGCGCGGCTGACCCCGACGTCCGCCTGCCCATCTCCGGCATCGGCGGCATCGCCAACTGGCGCGACGCGGCCGAGTTCCTCGCCCTCGGCTCGACCAGCCTCCAGGTCTGCACGGCGATCATGCACTACGGTTTTCGGATCGTGGAGGACATGAACGAAGGCCTCAGCGCCTACCTCGACAGCAAGGGCATGAAGTCGGTGAACGAACTCATCGGTCGCGCCGTCCCGACACTGCAAAAATGGGAGCACCTGGATCTCCGCTGGCAGCGCGTCGCCCGGATCGACTACGACAAGTGCATCGGCTGCAACCTCTGCTATATCGCCTGCGAGGATGGCGCGCATCAATGCATCGACCTGAAAGCCCCCGAGGAACTCGGCGTGGGACTCGGACCCGGACGCGTGCCCCACAAGCCAGTGCCAAAAGTCCGCGAGCAAGATTGCGTCGGCTGCAACCTCTGCTCGCTCGTCTGCCCCGTCGACGAATGCATCACGATGACCGAAATCTCCAACGGCCAGTCGCCGATGACGTGGAGCAATTATCAGGAGCGACTCGCGAAGGGCGAGATGAAGCCAATCCCGCCGCATCGATAGGAAATGAAGCTCCAAGCTCCAACATCCAAGCTCCAGAGAAAGGCCAAGGAATCCCCATTCTTTCTTCGCATGATTGCCGCGTCCGAGCCAAAGTTAGTGAACGAAGCCCGTCAGCGCTAGCGCGAGGCCAGGGAACTGCACCTCATCTTCGCCAGCAGGTATCGCAAACCGAAAGTCTGAATCGAAGCCGATCCACCAACCATGCCCGAATTTTCATCGATTGATTTTTCAAGTTTCTCTGGCGCTTGGATATTGGAGCTTGGAGCTTTCTCCGCCTACTAATTCTCTCATGCCCACCGCAACCCTCACTCCCTGCCCCAACTACATCGGCGGCGAATGGCAGACGCCCAGCGGCGCCACCACGCCCGTCTTCAATCCGTCCACCGGCGATGTCATCGCCGCGTGTCCGGCCGGCGGCCTCGCCGAGGTCGAAGCCGCGGTCGAAGCCGCCTCACTCGCGTTTCCCGCCTGGCGGGAAACGCCGCCCGTCGAGCGCGCCCGCGTGTTCTTCCGCTATCGCCAGCTCGTCGAGGCGAACTTCGACAAGATCTGCCAGGTCGTCTCGCGCGAGCACGGCAAGACCAACGCCGAGGCGCGCGGCTCCATTTTTCGCGGTCTCGAAAATATCGAATACGCCTGCGGCATTCCCACGCTCCTTTTCGGCGATTCGCTGCGCAACATCGCGCGCGGCGTCGACTGCGACACCATCAACCTGCCGCTGGGCGTCTGCGTCGGCATCACCCCTTTTAACTTTCCCGCCATGGTACCGCTGTGGATGTATCCCACCGCGATCGCGTGCGGCAACACGTTCGTCCTGAAACCGAGCGAAAAAGTCCCGCTCTGCGCCATCCTCCTCGGCCAGTTGCTCGAGCAGGCCGGGCTTCCCAAGGGCGTCTTCAACATCGTCCACGGCGGCAAACCCGTCGTCGACGGGCTGCTCACGCATCCGAAGGTAAAGGCCATTTCCTTTGTCGGCTCCACCCCCATTGCCAAATACATCTGGGAAACTGGCACGAAGCACGGCAAACGCGTCCAGGCCAACGGTGGCGCGAAAAACTACATCGTGGTCATGCCCGATGCCGACATCGCCAAGTCCGTCGAAAATCTCACCACGGCAGCCTTCGGCTGCGCCGGTGAGCGCTGCATGGCGGGGTCCACCGCGATTGCCGTAGGGGCCGCGGCGGAGCGTCTGCTTCCCGACTTGGTCAAGGCCGCGAAAGCGATCAAGGTCGGCCCCACCGACCGAACCACGCAACCCGACATGGGGCCCGTCATCACCGCCGCCCATCGCGACCGCGTGCTCAGCCTTGTCGCCAGCGGTGAAAAGGAAGGCGCCAAAATCATCGCCGATGGCCGCGGCGTGAAAATCGCCGATGCCCCCCGCGGTTTCTATCTCGGCGCCACCATCGTCGACGGCGTGCAAAACAACATGACGCTCGCCCGCGAGGAGGTCTTCGGCCCCGTGCTCAACGTCATGCGCCTGGACGATCTCGACGCCGCCATCGAGCAGGCGAACAAGTCTGCGTTCGGCAACGGCGCCGCGATCTTCACCAACAACGGACGCGCCGCCCGCGAATTCACCATGCGGGTGAAAGCCGGGATGGTCGGAGTGAACGTCGGGGTACCGGCGACGATGGCCATGTTCCCCTTCACCGGCTGGGACGATTCCTTCTACGGCGACCTCCACATCCAGGGCAAGGAAAGCATCCAGTTCTACACCCAGCAAAAGGTCGTCAGCTCAAGATGGTTTGGCGGCGACGTGGGGGATGTGTGGAAAAAGTGACGCCCAGTGCGATGTGACGTGTGGCGTGTGACAAGTGACGAGCAATGAAATCCGCAACCCGTTTCGATAATCCTCCCGCAGAAGGTTATCGTGACCTACTCGTCTGGCAGAAGGGAATCGAAGTCGCTAAGCTCACCTATTCGCTCACTCGGGTTTTTCCTTCTGACGAGAAATTTGGGTTGGTTTCGCAAATGCGCCGCGCAGCGGTGTCGATTTCATCAAATATCGCTGAAGGCCAGGCGCGCCACACGACCGGCGAGTTCATCCCATTCATCTCTCACTCCGAAGGTTCGGTCGCAGAGCTCTCCACTCAATTTCATCTGGCTACAGAACTCGGTTTTCTGAACCACGAAGCCGCCGCACCACCACTCGCCTTGCTCGAAGAACTCCGCCGGATGCTCAACGGCCTGCGCCGCAAACTCGGCGAACGCCGCTGAAATTTCAACTCGTCACAAGTCACACGTCACATGTCACTCTTGATCAAGAACGGCGAAATCATCACCGCCGATACCCGCTACACCGCCGATATCTACTGCGAGGGCGAAACCATCACGCGCATCGACAAAAATCTGCGCGCCCCGGCCGGCGCCACCGTCGTCGATGCCACGGGTAAGTACGTCTTCCCCGGCTTCATCGATCCCCACGTCCACATCTACCTGCCGTTCATGGGGACGTTCTCGAAGGACACCTACGTCACCGGCTCCCAAGCCGCACTCGTCGGTGGCACGACGACCCTCATCGAGATGTGCTGTCCGGCGCGGAAGGACGATGCCCTGGCGTCCTTCGAACTCTGGATGGCGCAGGCCGCCGGGAAGTCCGCGTGTGATTTCACGTTCCACATGGGCGTGACGAAGTTCGACGGCACGACCGAAGCCCAGCTGAGGGAAATCGTTCGACGCGGGATCAGTTCTTTTAAAATCTTCCTCGCTTACAAAGGGGCCTTCGGCGTCGACGACACCGAACTCTACCGCACGCTTAAACTCGCGAAGGAACTCGGCGTCGTGGTCGCCGCCCACTGCGAAAACGAGACCCTCGTCGCCGAGCGGTGCAAGGAACTGCTCGCCGCGGGCAGAACCGATCCCGGCCAGCACCACGAGAGTCGCCCGCCCGCGGTTGAGGCCGAGGGCGTGCATCACTTGATGACGTTTGCCGAGCTGACCGGCGCGGCCACCTACATTGTCCACCTGAGCTGCCAGGAGGCCCTCGACCAGGCGATCGCGGCTCGGCAGCGCGGCGTGCGGGTCGGGATCGAAACGCTCATCCAATACCTGACCCTCGACAAATCGTACGCCGAGAAGCCCGACTTCGAAGGAGCCAAGTACGTGATGTCGCCGCCGCTGCGCGATCAACGGAACCAAAGCGTGCTTTGGAACGGAATCCGCGACGGGCTGATCAATACCGTGGCGACCGACCACGCGCCCTTCGATTTCGAAAAGCAAAAGCCGATGGGCAAGGACGACTTCACCAAGATACCCAACGGCATCCCGTCGCTCGAAGAGCGCATCAACCTCCTCTACACCTACGGCGTAAAGACCGGCAAAATTGACCTGCACACGATGGTCAACGCCGCGAGCACCGTGGTCGCGAAGCAATTCGATCTTTTTCCGAGGAAAGGCGCCATCCAGCTGGGCGCGGATGCCGATCTCGTCGTCTTCGACCCGAGCTATCGCGGGAAGATCTCCGTCCAGACCCAGCACATGAACGTCGACTACAGCGCCTTCGAAGGCTGGCCGCTCGAAGGACGGGCGAGCGTCGTCACGGTCCGCGGCGAATTTGCCGCTCGCGACGGCAAGTTCACCGGGACACTTGGCCGCGGCCAGTTCCTGCAGAGAAAACCCAGTCATTTTTGACCGCGAATTGCCGGCATGAAAACGGATAATGGCCCCGGGCCTGTCAGCGGAATATTCGCCTGCGAGAGTTGCACGGGATTCTTCGCTGACGCGCAGAATGAGAACATTGGGGCGCCGCTCCCTGAAATTCGTGACTAAATAATCCCATGTCCACTGACTCCGGCCTCGCGCACAACGCCCCTGACGTCGAGTTCGACCTTGCCGAAATCCAGCAATCGCCTCTCTACAACGCGGACCTCGCACCCGTCACGCGGACGCAGCGCAAGTGGGGCATGCTCAGTTTCGCGGCCCTGTGGATTTCGATGTCGGCGTGCATCCCGACCTACATGCTCGCCTCCTCGCTCATCGGCGGCGGGATGAATTGGTCCCAGGCGATCATCACGATTTTCCTCGGCAATCTGGTCGTCGTGATCCCGATGATCCTCAACGCCCATGCCGGCACGAAGTACGGCATCCCTTTCCCCGTTTTCTGCCGGGCGTCTTTCGGCACGGCGGGCGCCAACCTCCCCGCCCTCCTGCGCGCCCTCGTGGCCTGCGGCTGGTTCGGCATCCAGACGTGGATCGGCGGCAACGCCATCTACAAGATTCTCGCGGTCTTCTGGCCGACCCTCGCGGCCGGCTCCGTCGACAACTTCCTCGGCATCACCGGCGCGCAGTTCGTGTGTTTTCTTTTTTTCTGGGGTATCAACATGGCGGTCGTCTACCAGGGCATCGATTCGATCCGCGTCCTGCTGAACATCAAAGCCCCGCTCCTCATCGCCCTCGGCCTGCTGCTGCTCTGGTGGGCCTATCGCAACGCCGGTGGCTTTGGGCCGATTCTCTCTCAGCCCTCGGCGTTTGATGCCGGTCAACCAAAGGCCGGCCAGTTCTGGAGTTTCTTTTTTCCCGCCCTGACCGGGATGGTGGGATTCTGGGCCACGCTTTCTCTCAACATTCCCGACTTCTCGCGTTACGCCTACACCCAACGCGACCAAGTCGTGGGCCAGCTTGTCGGGTTGCCCACCACCATGGCACTCTACTCTTTCATCGGTGTCGCCGTGACCTCGGCCACCACGATCATCTATGGCACGACCATCTGGGATCCCGTCGATGTCCTGACGCGGTTCCAGAATCCCGTGCTGCTGGTCGTCGCGATGATCGCCCTCTGCCTCGCCACCCTGGCGACCAATATTGCGGCCAACGTCGTCTCTCCTGCCAATGACTTTGCCCACCTCGCGCCACGGAAAATCACGTTTTGGATCGGCGGCCTCATCACCGGCATCATCGGCATCCTCATGATGCCGTGGAAACTCGTGGCCGATCCGAGCGGCTACATTTTCGTCTGGCTCATCGCCTACAGCGGACTGCTCGGACCGATCGGTGGAGTCATGATCGCTGATTACTTCGTGGTTCGCCGCCGACAGCTCAGCGTCCTGAACCTTTACCTCGCCGATGGGGAATATCGCTATTTGGGTGGCTACAGCATCGTGGCGCTCACCGCGTTTGCCGTGGGCGTGCTTCCAAGCCTTCCCGGCTTTCTCGCGACGGTGAAGGTCATCGACGGCTCCCACGTGCCCCCTTTCCTGCTCTCGCTCTACAACTACGCCTGGTTTATCGGCTTTGGCGTCGCCTTTGTCGTCTACCTCGCCCTTCGCCAACTCGCCCCTCGTGCCTAATCGAGTGACATGTGACGCGTGATATGTGACAAGTTTTCGGTCGCCCATCGATCGCTTCCCACTTGTCACACGCCACAAGTCACCCGTCGCAATTCTCATGAAATCGATCCCGCTTCCGTCCACGACCCACCAACCGGTGCCTTATTCCGGTCCGTCCGCCGAAAAGGTTCTCGCCCTCCGGAAGCAATACCTCAATCCCGGGCTCTTCCTCTACTACAAGAAACCCCTCATGATCGTGGAGGGGAAGATGCAGTACGTGTGGGACGAAACGGGAAAGCGTTATCTCGACGGCCTCGGCGGTATCGTGACGATCAGCGTCGGTCATTGCCATCCGCACGTGCTCGCGGCGGCCCAAAAGCAAAACGAAACCATCCAGCATTCGACCACCATTTATCTCCAGCCGCGGATTGCTGAGTTTGCGGAGAAACTCGCCTCGAAAATGCCCGGCGACCTGAAGGTTTGTTACTTCTTCAACTCCGGTTCCGAGGCCAACGATCTCGCGCTGCTGATGGCCCGGCTGCACACGGGCAACTACGACGCGATCGCGCTGCGTAATGCCTATCACGGCGGCAGTCCCTCCTCGATGGGTCTGACCGCGCAGAGCTCGTGGAAATTCAACGTGCCGCACTCGTTCGGCATCCACCACGCCATCGCGCCGTATCCTTATCGCGGGCCCTACGGCTACGATGATGCCGACGCCGGGCAGAAGTACGCCGCCGACGTCAAGAACCTCATCGACTACGCCACGCCGGGCAAAGTCGCCGCGTTCATCGCGGAATCGATTCAAGGCGTGGGCGGCTTTGTCGAATTTCCCGCCGGTTACCTGAAGCACGCTTATGCCCACGTGCGCGCCGCCGGTGGCGTGTGCATCGCCGACGAAGTCCAGACGGGCTTTGGTCGGACCGGCACGCACTTCTGGGGCTTCGAGACGCATGGCGTCATTCCGGACATCGTCACGCTGGCCAAGGGCATCGGCAACGGGGCCCCGCTGGCGGCCGTCGTCACGACGCCGCAAATCGCCGCCACGATGACCCAAAAGGTCCACTTCAACACCTTCGGCGGCAACCCGGTCGTCAGCGCCATCGGCAAGGCCGTGCTCGAGGTCATCGAGCAGGAGAAGCTGCAGGAAAACTCCCTCCAACTCGGAAACTATATCCTCGCTGGCCTCGAGAAATTGAAGGGCAAGCACAAGGTCATCGGCGACGTCCGCGGCAAGGGCCTCATGCTCGGGATCGAGTTCGTGAAGGATCGCGCGACCAAGGAGCCAGGCAAGGAAGCCTGCGCTCAAGCCGTCGAAAATGCGCGTGAACTCGGACTCCTGCTCGGCAAAGGCGGACTCTGGGGACAGACTATCCGCTTCGCTCCGCCGATGTGCCTCACGAAGGCCGACGCTGATTTTCTCCTCGCCGTGCTCGACGAGGCGATCGGGGCGGTGTGAGCGCCACGTCTGCGTCAGCATTCATTTCACCTGTGTCGTAACTCGTCGCGAAAGCTATTATGATTAAAAGAACCATTTTTTTGATGCTCGTCACGGCTAGCCTGGCCGTCGCCGGCGATCCTGCCCCCGCCTCACCCGTCCGGGTCGCCACCGTGATCGGCGGACACGTGCATCCCTCCCTTTGCGTCGCGCGGAACGGCGATGTGCTAGCCGTCTACAACAAGGAAGGCGGCGGCGGCAAAGAACTGCTGCTGAGCCGCTCGTCGGATGGAGGTCGCACCTGGAGCGCCTCGCGGTCCATTGACGGCATTGCCGACTGCTCGATTTATCCCGGCTCACTGACCACCTTGAGCGATGGACGCATCGTCCTGCAGTGGTCCTGTTATCGCGCCGAAGGCCAGAAGCTGTGGCGCGAGCCGCAATTCTGCACGAGCAGTGACGACGGTCGCACGTGGTCGAAACCGCGTCCGATTCCGCTGCCCGAGCTCAATAACTACAGCTGCCTGCGCCACCCGCTGCTGGAACTGTCGCCCACCCGTTGGGTCCTTCCCTTCTACGACGGCACGGTCGTGTTCGATACGGAGACTTATAAAACCGAACCGTTCGGTGATAAGCGTAATCACGGGATGGTCCCCATGGTCAAAACGTCCCGGGGAACATTCCTCAGCGGCGCGCCCATCGCCAACTCGACCATGCCGGTTTCCACCCCCCAAGACATCGTCCGCGGACTTCGCTCCGTCGATCAAGGGCGCACGTGGCAGGCCCTGCGGGCGTTCCCGACCTTCGGCGTCGCGGGCTACGATCTAACCGTGCTGAAGAACGACTGGCTCGTCCTGACGTCGATCGTTTATGGGATCGGCCAGGACGGAGAATGGGCCTATCAACTCACCGTGTCCCGCGATGACGGTCGCACGTGGGAATCCGATCGTGCCGTTACGATCTACAATCCCGGCCGCCGGATCGCCGGTCGTGGCTGGCCGCGCACGGTGCAAGTCGACGCCGAGACCTTGGGCACGCTGTTCTACAATCTCGACGCCACGCAACCGGGCGGGCCCGGCGTATTTTTCGTCCGCACCCCGATTCGAAACCTCGGCGTGTTGTCATCTAATAGATGACAAACCCGGGTACATCCGTTCCCGCGACGAATTTTTTTGCCATCCGCCCCAGAATGAGCCGCTTTCAAAAAATCGTCGGTGCCGGCGTCGCGGCGTGCTCCATGGCAGCGGCGACCGCACCAGCAGTGGGCCCGGTCTTCCAGCCCTCGGGGCCGGAGGCCGCGGCCTTCGGCGAGGCCCAACACTTTCCCGCTGGTGACCGCGCAACCTGGCAGGAAGCGCCTTACTTGGTTGGGTCCTACAGTCGCTACGACACCATCTTCCCCACTCACCGGGTGGCGCGTGGTTCATCGCCGTGGAATTTTCGCCGGTCTCAAAAAGAGCCGGAAATCCGCTATGAATTCGGCGGGCAAACGCACCCGCTCGACCACTACCTCGCGCATTTTCCCGTCACGGGCATTCTCCTGCTGCAGGGCGACACGATCCTCCTTGAGCGGTACCAATACGACCGGACGGACACCGACCGCTTCATGTCGGCGTCGATGGCCAAATCGGTCATGTCCCTGCTCGTCGGGATCGCACTTGAAGAAGGCCACCTCAAGTCCCTCGAAGATCCGGCGGCGCGCTACGTGCCCGAGTTGAAGGATTCCCTCTACGGCCAGACGTCCATCCGTTCTCTGCTGCAAATGTCGTCCGGGATCGAATGGGACCGCGAGGTCAACGGCGTTAAAGACAACGTCAACACCGAGAAGTTGATCGATGGAATGTTCGACCCCAAGGCCAATCCCCTCGCCCTCGTAGCGGCCTCCAACCATCGCGCCTTCCCGCCCGACACCCACTTCGACTATTCGGCTGGAGACAATGAAGCGACCGCTCTCGTCCTCAAGCGGGCGACGGGAAAATCTCTTGCCGAATATCTCACCGCGAAAATCTGGCAGCCCATCGGGGCCGAGGCCGACGCCACGTGGTGGGCCGATCGTTCCGGCCTGGAGTTTCCTTCCTCTGGATTCAACGCCGTGCTGCGCGACTATGCCCGCCTCGGCCGCCTGCTGGCCTACGAGGGCGCCTGGAACGGGAAGCAAATCGTGCCCAAGGCCTACGTCCTGGCCGGGACGACGAACCGCCCCGAGGACCGACATCTCCTGCCCGGCGCGCCCACGCCCTATTACGGCTACGGTTACCAAATCTGGACGTTGCCCGGTTCGCGGCGGATGTTCGTTTTTCGCGGCGCCAACAGCCAGTACGTCTTTGTCGATCCCTGGTCCAAGCTGGTGTTGGTCCAAACCGCCGTTCGCTCCGAGGGCGCGGATGCGGTGAACGGCAAATCCGAAAGCCTCGCGCTCTGGCTGGCGATGGTAAAACAGTTTGGCTCCGAGGCGCGAAACTAGGCCGCCGGGACGTTCAGCGCTTCAGTTTCAACAGTCGCTCTCCGGCCGCGTGCAGCGTGGCGGGCCGCTTGGCGAAATGGAGCCGCACGTAGCGATTCTCGCCGTCCGCAAAAAAACTCGAGCCCGGCACTGGCGCCACGCCGATTTCCCGGGTCATCCAGTGGGCAAACTCGACGTCGCTGGTGTAACCAAACGGCGAGATATCGATCATGACGAAATAGGCTCCTTCCGGCCGCGTGTAAGCCAGGCCCGTTTGGTCCAGATACCCTAGCAGCACATCGCGCGAGGCGGCGTACTCGGCGGCCAGCTGGTCGTAGTAGCTCGCGGGAAAATTCAGCGCGGTGACCACCGCGTGCTGCAACGGAGCCGCCGCGCCAATCGTGAGAAAATCATGCACCTTGCGAGCACGCGCGATCACTTCGGGGGCCGCATGCACATAGCCAATGCGCCAGCCAGTAATCGAATAGGTCTTGGAAAATGACGAACACATCAGCGTCCGCTGCGCCATCCCGGGCAGGGTCGCGAAATACGTGTGCCGATGCGGAGCGTAGACGATATGCTCGTAGACCTCGTCCGTAATCACCCAAACATCGAATTCCTCCGCCAAAGCGGCAATCTGTTGCAGTTCCTCACGCGTAAAGACCCGACCACAGGGATTGGAGGGATTGCAGAGCACGAAGGCCTTCAAACCGCTCGCGAAAGTCCGTCGGAGTTCACCGGGATCAAATCGATAGTGCGGCGGGTGGAGGGGCACGTAGACCGGCTGGGCGCCGGAGAGAATCGCGTCGGCGCTGTAATTCTCATAAAAGGGGGAAAAGAGTCCGACTTTGTCGCCCGGATCGCACACCGACATCATCGCCACCATCATCGCCTCGGTCGCCCCACACGTGACGACAAGTTCCCGCTCCGGATCCACTGTGACCCCCATGAAACGCGTGAGCTTGGCGCTCAGCGCGGTGCGAAGCTCCGCGGAACCCCAGGTAGTGGCATATTGGTGTCGCGGCGTGTCGAGTGCCTCTTTTGCCGCCTGCACCAAGGCCGCAGGGGGATCCCAATCGGGAAAGCCCTGGGCCAGATTGATCGCGCCGTGGCGCGCAGCGACGCGCGACATTTCGCGAATGAGGGACTCGGTAAAACCCGCAGTTCGAAGCGAGGGGCGAGGCATGAAATTATCGGAGCTTCAGGGGTTGGGAATACGCAGCGCCATCCCTGGTTTCAAATCCTTCGCCTCGCGCAACACGTCGCGATTGGCATCGAGAATGCCCTGGACTTTCAAGGCATTCGCCGACGGGCCATAATACTTGCGCGCAATGCTCCAGGTCGATTCTCCCGCTGTCACCGTGTGGGCCCGACCTGGTGCCGGCACTGCTTTGGCCGAAGCCGTCTTGTTCACGGGCACAGGTATCCTGGCGACCGGCGCAGACACCGGGGCGGGGGCCGGTTGAATCATCGGCTGCGCCACGGCCACCGGCTGGGGTGCCGGGGCGAGTGCCATCGGCGAACTCGGCGGCGCGGCGACCGGCCGGGCCGGATCCGGCAGCGTCAGCATCCGTGGGGTGCGAACGAGCGGCATGGCGCCGCCACCGCGCAACGTGGCAAGTTCGGCCCGCATCTCGGCGTTTTCCCGGCGCAGCCGCTCGAGTTCCTCCGCGATTTCAATCCGCACGGATTGGTCGTCCCCCGGTCGCGCCGGCAGGCGCACCGCAAATTCCCGGGTCGCCGCTTCGACGCGCTGACGCACCAAACCCGCCTGGGGCGAATTTGGCAGGAGCTCGAGGTACTTGTGAAAATGGTGGATCGCCTCGATGGGATCCTTGATGTGCTGCAGATAAATCAAGCCGGCCTCGAGGTGCGAGTCCGGGGAATATTGCTCGCCGCGTTTCTCGATCACTTTGAGAAATAGCGTCAGCGCCTCGGGCGCGCGACCTTCGCGCAGGCGCTGCTGGCCCTGGCGAAAATTCGGTTCGTCCGTCTCCGCCGCAAACGGGGTCGCCGCACGGTCACTGCAGCCCGCGCCCAGCAACAGCACCAGCAGTGCGGTCAGGACGAAGAAATTGCGGCGAACCGTCATCTTGCGGTGAATGAGATTGAACGAGGACTCGTTCGCCGTAAATTCCGCAACCTGCGGCGACGACTCAACTCTAAATGGCTCTGCAACCGAAAACCGTTTTGTCCCGAGGGCGCGCGCGCCTTCAAATCGAGAACGCGGCCCTGATGGCCAGCGACGGCGGTTCCCGAAGCAGCGCCCTGACCGGGAGGGACTTTCTGCCACAGCCTGCCTCCACGTTCATGACCCGGCAGCCCAAAGTCAGCGCGGCAGACGCCTTGGGTGTCGAAGCGTTGCGCCGGCTTGAAGCGCACAAGAGCGAGGACCTCATGGTCGGTGATTCCCGCGGACGCCCGGTCGGGCGGATCGACCATCAGGACCGGCCAAAATTGCGAATCGGGTGAAGTCGCCGTTGCGCATTGGGATTGTTGGGATGGGAGGCTTTGCGGGCTCCCATCACCGGGCGATCGCCCATTTGGAAGAGCGCGGCGCCGCCCGACTCGTTTGCACCTGCGACCCCGATCCCGATTCCTTTACCGGCGAACGATAATCCTGGCGACTGGCGCACGGGGCGTGCGGGTGTTTTCGGACTACCGGGTCATGCTGGAGGAATGTCACCGCGAATTGGACATGGTCGTCGTGCCCACGCCCATTCCCCTGCACGCCGAGATGCACGCGGCCGCGATTGCCTACGGACTGCCAGTGTACCTGGAGAAACCGCCCACCCTCGATTATTTAGAACTCGAAGAGATGATCGCGACGGACTCCCAGGGGCGCAAATCGTCTCATGTGGGATTTAATTTCATCATCGAACGACAGCGGCTCGCGCTGAAGCAGCGCATCCTGGCGGGGGAATTCGGCGCGATTCGGCTCGCAAATCTGGCCTCGCTCTGGCCGCGGCCACGAGCTATTTCCGGCGCAATACCTGGGCTGGCCGCCTGCGCATGGACGGCCGGGTGGTGCTCGACTCTTGCTTCGGCAATGCCATGGCGCACTTCGTCCACAACATGCTGTTCTGGGCGGGCGGCACCGAGCTGTTTAGTTGGGCCCAGCCCAGTGCAGTCCGGGCCGAACTCTATCGGGCGCATGCGATCGAGGGTGCAGACACCTTCTTCGTCGAAGCGGACACGGCGACAGGGATCACCTTGCTCTTTGCGCTTTCGCACGCCTGCGCCGGCGCAAGCACGCAATCGGAGACGATTCTCTGCGACCGAGCCACGTTGACCTATCTGGTCGGCCAGCACGTGGAGATTCGGTGGAACGATGGACGCGTGGAAACTCACCCCCTGGATCCCTTCGATCCCCTGGTCGAAAACCACCTCCACTACTTTCGCTATCTGCGCGGCGAACGACCGCGCCCGGCCACGACCCTCACTGACTCCCGGCCTTTTGTAATGCTCAACGACCTCGCCCATGTGTCGAGCGGCCGGATTGCCGTCATTCCCCAGGCCCACGTGAGCCACGCCCGGGATGAAAAGGAGCAAAAGGATTATCTCCACGTGACGAACTTGGCCGGAACCTTGGAAAACTTTCTCATTCGCGGCCTCTGACCTGGGGCCAACGGATGGGACCGGGCACCAGGAGAAGTCGTCACGGCTGCCGATCTTCCACGCTTTCATCGCACCGTACACGCCATGACCGGTGAATGACCGATCCAACCGCCGGTGAAGCGGCACAAATAGTCGTCCAGGTTTCGCCGGCTAATGGCGTTCACCGCTTTGGCTACAAAAGCGCCTGCCGTTCGGCCGCCGCTTTACACTTCGGAAAGTTTCACCAACTTGCCTGCATGCCCACGCCCGCCTTCGTGTACCAAGATCCGCTCCCCCTCGCCGGAGATGACACCGAGTATCGCCTGCTTTCGAAAGAAGGCATCAGCGCCGCGACGTTCGAAGGTCGCGAAATCCTGAAAGTCGACCCGGAAACCATCGCGTATGTCACCCAACAGGCCTTTCACGACACCTCGTTCATGCTGCGCACGAAACATCTGCAGCAGGTCGCGGCCATTCTCGACGATCCCGAGGCATCGGAAAACGACCGCTACGTTGCCCTGACGCTGCTGAAGAATGCCGAAATTGCCGCGCAGGGCATCCTGCCGATGTGTCAGGACACCGGCACGGCGGCCGTCTTCGCCAAAAAAGGGCAGCAAGTCTGGACCGGAGCGAACGACGCCGAGTGGATTTCCAAGGGAGTCTACGAATGCTTTACGAAGGAAAATCTGCGCTATTCGCAGACCGCGCCGCTCGACATGTGGAAGGAAGTGAACACCGGCACTAACTTGCCGGCGCAAATCGACGTGTTCGCGACCGCCGGAGCCCAGTTTGAGTTCCTGTTCGTGGCCAAAGGCGGAGGCTCAGCCAACAAGTTGTTTCTCTTTCAGGAGACGAAGGCCCTGCTCAATCCGAAGAGCTTCGAAAAATTCGTCGCCGACAAGCTGCCGTTGCTCGGGACCGCCGCCTGCCCGCCGTATCACTTGGTCTTCGTTGTCGGCGGAACCAGCGCCGAAGCCTGCATGAAGACCCTCAAGCTCGCATCGGCGAAATATCTGGATGCGTTGCCGACCACAGGTAACGAGCACGGCCGGGCCTTCCGCGATCTCGGGATGGAGGAGAAGGTGCTGCAAATCGCGCGGGCCACCGGCATTGGCGCCCAGTTTGGCGGGAAATATTTTGCCTTGGACGTTCGCGTGGTACGCCTGCCACGCCACGGCGCCAGTTGCCCGGTGGGGATGGGGGTCTCGTGCAGTGCCGATCGCAATATCAAGGCCAAGATCACCAAGGACGGCGTTTTCCTGGAAAAAATGGAGGCAAACCCCGGTCGCTTCATCCCGGCGGCGCTACGCACCTGGAAAGGCGACAAGATTGTCCGCATCGACCTCAACCGGCCGATGAAGGAAATTCTGGCGGAACTTTCCAAGCACCCGGTGACCACGCGTGTTTCGCTGACGGGATCATTGATCGTGGCTCGCGACAGCGCGCACGCGAAGCTCAAGGAGCGCATCGACGCCGGCCAAGGGTTGCCGCAATACCTCAAGGATCACCCGGTTTACTACGCCGGCCCGGCGAAGACGCCCACGGGATATGCCTCGGGTTCATTTGGGCCCACCACGGCGGGCCGGATGGACAGTTACGTCGATTTGTTCCAATCCCATGGAGGCTCGATGGTGATGCTCGCCAAGGGCAATCGCAGTGCGCAGGTCACGACCGCGTGCAAGAAGCACGGCGGATTCTATCTCGGAAGCATCGGCGGTCCGGCCGCGATTTTGGCCAAGGAAAACATCCGCAAGGTCGAGGTGCTTGAGTACCCCGAGTTGGGCATGGAGGCGGTGTGGAAAATCGAGGTGGAAGAATTCCCGGCGTTCATCCTCGTCGACGACAAGGGCAACGATTTCTTCGCGAACGGTTGTGCCGCCTGCCTGCCCGCCAAAAAATAGGACCACGCCGTGGAACGGGGCGGTGTTTATTCACCCATCACGGTGACCACCACCCGTCGCGCGTGTGACGCCCGCCGGTGTTCCCAGAGGAAGAGGCCCTGCCAAGTTCCCAACATCAAGCGACCGGCAGAAATCGGCACGTTCTCGCTCGTGCGCGTCAGGGCCATTTTAATGTGACTGGGCATATCGTCCAAACCTTCGGCCGTGTGCGTAAAAAGCGGATCGCGCTCGGGCACCAGGCGGTCGAACCAAGCTTCGAGGTCCTGACCAGCCGACGGATCCGCGTTTTCCATGATAACGAGCGAACAACTGGTATGCTGGCAGAAGATCGTGGCGACGCCCCGATTCACTTTACTGCGGTCCACCTCCCCGGCAACGAGCGCCGTGATTTCGTGCAGCCCTTTGCCTGAAGTTCGAATTGCCAGCGTAGTTTGGTGAACGGGCATACGCCGCGATTTAGACGGTCATCTCAAACTGCTTCAAAATCATTCTAAGCCGGCCAAGCGGCGCATGGGCTAAAAAAAGCCCCGCGTCAGGCGGGGCAGCAACGAAACAAAATATTTTTGTTCAGAACTTGAAGGACAAACGATCGCCTCGGCCACTCAACCGATGGGTCTGATCGTAGAGGCGATCGTCGGAAATTTGACTCACCACGCGTTCCCCTGTGCGCAGCGGAGCGTCAGGCGAAGTCATCATGGCCATGGCTGACTGCAAGCGAGCCCGGCGCGCTTCGCTCGGCGTCGCCATCTGCGCGAGAGGCTCCACGGTCGTCGTCCGGGCCGGCAATAAGCGCGCTTCAAAACCATAGGAGGCACCCAGCAGGCCCCGCGTAACGGCGGGCTCGGCGGCCTGGGCCGCGGCGAGATTCGCCGCGATCAAACGCCCGGACGTCATGGCTGCCGTGGTGCGTGCACCCGATGAACCGGCGAGGAGCGACATCCCATACAAATCTGCCGTCGATGAATCCGACCGCGAATTTTCAGTCAGTGCTACCGCCGACTCATTTTCCCGGACTTCATATACTCCGTAAACTCCAGGAGCCTCTTCGCCGATTGTCGCCAAGTTCGCACTTCCCGCACTACCGCCCCCGGAAACGGCATCTGATGAGGGACTCTCGGAGACTGTCGCGACCGAGCCCGCGTCATTTCCGGTCACAACCAATGGTTGTGACTGGCGGACCGTAACGAGTGTAACCGCGAGGACCGCCGTAGCACCGAGCGGCAACCGGTAGCGCGCAAGCCCATTGAAAATTACCGGCACCTGGTGCCACCACGCCCGCTTCTGCACCAAAGCGGCGAGCTGCTTGGCCCGAAGTTCGCGATCAAACTCAGCCCAAAATTCCACGGGGGGCCGCTCGGCTCTCTTTAAACGAATTAAATCCTCAACCGTAATCGGTCGTTTACTCTCGTCGTTCATCGGCGCAGGTAGGGCTGAAGTTCAGCCTGTAAAAGTTGTTTCGCATAATGCAGCCGTGATCGCACGGTGCCCACGGAACAGTCCATGATTTCGGCTATTTCCTGATGACTCAGGCCATCAATTTCAAAAAGAGTTACCACGGTGCGATGCTTGATAGACAATTTCAGCATGGCATCGTTCAATTTTTCCTGCAGCTCACGGACGTAGGCGCCCCGGTCAACCCCTGTTTTATCTGTAAGAGCTGCAATGATTTCCTTAGATACCGGCTCTTCAGCATCGATACTTTCCAAGCTGAAAAACGAGCGCAGTCGCGATTTCCTGAGGTGACTGAGAGTTGAATTGACCGCAATCCGGTATAGCCAGGTGAAAAACGCCGACTGTCCGCCAAAACGGTGGATCGACTGGAAAGCCTTGATGAAAGAGTCTTGCGTCAAGTCGGCCGCATCCTCGCGGTTCGACGTCATGTTATAGATGATTCCGTAGACCCGCTCGCGATACTTATTGATTAGGCGATCGAAAGCCGCGACGTCGCCGGCCTGAATCTTGCGCACCAAATCTATATCCGCATCCGCCTCCTGCCGCCGTTCCGGGGATGCAACCAGCGTCTTACCCAAAACTTTGGTCGCTTCGGTCACAAGGGAAACGAAATGCCAACCTGCACACCGGGGCAACTCGAATTTTTCACCAACTCGTAAATCAATGGGCAGTCTCCAGCGCGGCGACTTGCGCTCCGAGAAAGTCACAAAGATTAAGGAGCAGCGGCGTCGGCGACTCACGGGGCCAGTCCCGCATCGCCACCCGGGCAGCCGTCAATTCGCGATGGACGGCATCAGCCACGGCGGCAAACACCCCGTGGTCACGCATTTGCAGCAAACGCCGTTCGAGTTGCGGCGGTCGCTGCCCGGTGACCTCGGCCGTCAATTCCGTCGCTTCATTCGCCGGCAGCCGTTCGAGCAGGATTAGGAGGGGAAGGGTTAGCTTACCACTGGCGAGATCTGTTCCCAACGTCTTGCCCAACCGCGACTCCTCGCCAAAGAAGTCCGCCAAGTCATCGTAGATTTGATAGGCAATACCTAGGTGGCGCCCAAACGAACCCACCGCGTCCACGTAACCGCTGGGAAAACCGGCCAACTTGGCGCCCAAAAAACACGAAACTCGAAAGAGTTCGGCGGTCTTCAAATCGACAATACGCTGGTAATCAGCCCGCGTTATGTTGGTCGAACCGCGGCGCAGCGTCTGCACGATCTCGCCGGCACAAACCCGCCGCGTCGATTCGGAGACTGCGGCACAAATTTCCGTGGTCGGAAACTGGGTGGCCAGATGCAGCGCGTGGGCAAAAATGGCGTCACCAAGCAGGACGGCGGCGGTGGCGCCAAATTCTCGCGCGGCCGTCCGTCGTCGGCGGCGGACATCGGCTTCGTCCATGATATCATCATGCACCAGCGTCGCGAGATGCACGAGCTCCACGACGGCCGCCACTTTGACCAAATCGGGTTTGATTTCTTCCGCTCCCTGCCAGCCGCTGAGAAAAACGAGCGTGGGCCGGATCCGTTTGCCCGAGGTATCGATGCAATAATCCGCCATCGTCCGAATCTCGGGCTCGAAGGAATCGAGTTGTCCCCGCAAAAATCTATCCAATTCTGCCAAATGCGGGGCAATTTGCTTGAAAACGCCGTCAAAGGCCTGGGGCGTCGTCCCATCGTTTCTCTGTAGGACCGGCCTGATCTCGCTCATGAATCCAGCCCGATCGATGCCCGCCGGACGATTCGGCGGAAGACGAGAGGCCCGTTCGGCTGGCTCTGGACGAACACTGCTCATGGATCGCTGGACCTTGGACTAGAAATAGGAAATGACGACTCAATAGTCAAAGCGCTCCCTGATGAACCACCCCGCCCTGCTGGCATTGCTTATCGCCGCGTCCCTTTACGTCGGAAAACTTTGGTGTAGTGATCGACGCGCCGGGACACCGAACGCGTCCGCCCTGCCTGGCGCAACGAGGGCACCGCTTCGCGCCTCGCTGTTTGCCGTGGCCGGCAGCCTCGCCTTGCTCGCGCTGGAATCCTTGGGCGAGGTTTCACTCGGAATCGCCAACCAGCAGTCGACCATGACTTGGTTGTTTGCCCTTTATTCGGTTACCGGCGCACCGCTCATCGAAGAGCTGATCTTTCGCGGCTGGCTGGTGGTCGAACACCGTGGGCGGGCCACGCTTTGGGTCGCCGCCGTCGGGGCATCAGTGGTTTTCGCCGCCTTGCATCCGTTTCTTTGGCGGTGGGACGACGCCGGATTCGCGCTCACCACCCACCCCAAGGGCTGGTTCAGTACGGCAGCTGTCTTCGGCACATCCCTGTGGTTTTACGTCGCGAGATTCGCGTCCTGGAACCCCCATCGGTCATTGCTTCCGTGTTTCGCCGGCCACGCCGCAAAAAACCTTGGCGTGATTCTGATCAAGGCCGCAACGGGATTCATGGGCGCCCTTTGGTGAGCGAGCGCCCATGGGATCACGGAACTTCGTAGACTTCGATTAGGGCAACTCCCGTCGCCGAACCTGGCGCGACGACTTGGGCGTTGTAGCGACCGGGCGGCAAATTCATCAGCACGGCGGCGTCCTTGCTTCCACCATTGAGCGGGAACGCGCCGACTGACACCGCCGCTGAGTTCAAGAGCGAGGTATCGTTGCCCTGCTCCCAATTGTCGTTTTCCCGGATGACGACGCCGTCGTCCGCCCGTGTGACCCGCAGCAACGGATCGCTCAGCGTTCCGGGGAAGTTAAAGGGCGCGCCACCCAAGGTCGGACCAACCGCGCGGATCAACAGCTTTTTCGCCGTGTTACCGCTGACCGTAAAGCCGGCACTGAGCTGGTTTTGAGCGCCCGCTCCGACAAATCCACGGGTCGCGACATTGGTGAGCTTGTTCGCCGAGAACGGTTGCAGCGTGTCGAGGTCGTAGAGTTCGAGGAGGGCGACGCCGGTGGTATTGTTCACGCCCGTCACCTCTGCCACGTACGATCCCGGCGCAAGTTGAACGAGCAGCGCGGCATCACGACTTGACGCGGCCAATGGGAAGCCGCCGGCGACCGCCGACGCGTCGGCGAGGGCCGAGCCACCACCCCAATTGTCGTTGGTGAAGACGAGACCGCTGCCCGAGAGGCGCAACTGCGGATCCGCCAGGACACCCGTGACGCCAAACGCCCCGAGGGTTGGGCCGATCGCCCGCACCAACACCTGCTTCGGCGAATCCCCGGAAATCGTGAAGCCCGCCACCAGGATACGGTCACCCACGCCCACTTCCGCTCGCGTGGATAGATTGCGGAGGAATCCGTCGCTAAAGGAGACGCCCGAGGACACCGCGGCGATGAACGTTCCGCCCGGTCCGCCCGTCAGGGTCCCCGTCAGAAAGCCCGTGGCCGGATCGGCCCGGCCGGTGTAGCGGTTACCCGCCTGGGTCGTGATCGTGAAGTTACCCGTGGTTCCCAACGTGCCGTTGCCGGCGTCGCGGAATGTTCCGTCGGAGGTATAGATCGTAATTGAACCATCCGGCCCGACGATGGCGACAAACAAGCTGTCGGCGCGACCGGAGAAGTTCCCGGAATAGAGCCCCGACGCCACGGTGCTCGCGCTGGAGAAGCTGAGCGGCCCAATGAAGGTGGCACGCCCGGCGTCCATCGAGCCCGATATGCCGGTATCGCTCGCGGTGCCCGAGATTTGGGCCTTGCCGACACTATCAACCTGGATGAACCCACCGCCGGCATCGAGCGGCAGGCTCGGGAAGAAGTAAATCCGGTTCGCCCCCGTGGAGGTAAACCCGATGAACGTCGCACTCTTGCCGCGGACATTGATGGCGGAGAAGCGACCGGATTCTCCCGGGGCCGCGTACGAGCCGTTGTAAACAATGTCCGCTCCGCCGGCTCCGGGCAGCACCGCGAGCACCGTGATGGCGGCGGAGGTGGTCGCGGCTCCCGAATTATCGATGGCAATTGCGGTCACGCGATAGATGCCTTCGGCGCCCGGCGTCCATTGGGCCGAATACGGCGCGGTGTTCTTGGGCGCGCCAACGGCGAGCCCGTTGGCAAAGAACTGCACACTCGCGATCGTGCCGTCGGCGTCAGTGGCCGTGGCCGTAAGGTTCGCGCCCGAGCCCACGCGGACGGCTGTGCCATTCGACGGCCCCGTCATCGTCACCGTCGGGGCACGATTGGAGACAACGGTGACGGTGATGGCCGTTGAGTTGGTCACGTTGCCCGAATCGTCGGTGGCTTGCGCCAGCACCGTGTAATTGCCGGCCGCGCTCGGCACCCAAGCCGCACTGTAGGGCAAGCCACTGGCCGTGCCGACCACATTGCCGTTGGCCATGAATCGCACGGAAGCGATCGTTCCGTCCGTATCCGTGGCAATCGCGGTGAGATTCACCACGCTGCCGCCATTGACGAGCGTCCCGTTGGGCGGACTGGTGAGTGAAACCGCCGGAGCATTATTACCTCTGACGGTAATGCTGATTGCCGCCGCACTCGAGGAGGAGAGACCGGCGCTATCCGTCGCGATCGCCAGGAAGCTGTAGGTGCCGGGAGCGTTGGGCGTGAACTGCGCAGAATACGGCGAGGTGATATCCGTGCCGACGCCGACGCCATTGACGAAAAACTGCATCTGCGCGGTCGGCCCGTTGCCGCCACTGGAAGTCGCCGCAATCGGGATCAAATTACCCACGCTGTATAATGTCGTGGCGATCGGGTTGGTTATCGTCACCGCGGGTGCCGCCGAGCCAGTGATGGCCACGACAATCGGCGTGCTCGTGGTAACATTTCCGACATTGTCCGTGGCGACCGCGGTCAGGCTGAACGTGCCGGCCAAGGTTGGCCGCCAACTGACATTGTAAGGGGCGCTGGTGGCCGCACCAAGAGAAAGACCGTTGGTAAAGAATTGGACACTGACAATCGCGCCATCGGCATCATTGGCCGTCGCGGAAATTAGAACTTGGTTACCAAGACTGTAACTGCCCGCCGCCGGACTGGTCAGGGCCACGGTCGGCGGAGCGTTGGCGCCAATCGTCACCGTGACGGGCGCGCTGGTGGAAACATTGCCGCTGTTATCGGTAGCCTGCGCGGTAAGCACGTAATTGCCCACCGATCCCGGCGACCAAGTGGCCGTATACGGAGAAACCGTGTCAATTGCGCCCTGGGGAACGCCGTTAACAAAGAACTGAACCTGCGTAATCGAACCGTCGGAGTCCGCGGCATTTGCCGTCAGGTTGAGGTTGGCACCGACCGTGTAAGAACTGCCGTTGGTCGGATTTGTGACGGAGACGGTCGGGGCCGCGGAGGCACCCACCGTCACGGTGACGGGAGCAGAATCCGTGATGTTTCCGAGGTTGTCCGTGGCGCGGGCGCCAAGCGTATAGGTGCCGAGCGCGTTCGGCGCCCACGCGGCCGCATAGGGGAAGGCGCTATCCGTCGAAAGCGCGGCGCCATTGAGGAAAAATTGCACGCTAGTAATGAAGCCCGTCGACGACGTGGCGGCGGCGTTGATCGTCACCGGCGCATTGACCCCCAGCGTGGTGGAATTTGCCGGTGCGCTGATGGCGACACTTGGTGCCGTACCGCCGCTCACCGTAATTCGGACGGTTGCGCTCGTCGTAATATTTCCACCATCGTCGATCGCCACCGCTTTCAACACGTAATTGCCCGTCGCGCTCGGCGTGAAGATGACATTATACGGGTAAACCGTATCAACCCCGAGCGAAGTGTTGTTGGCAAAGAATTCGACGCTCCTGATCGTGCCATCGGAATCGAACGCGGACGCGGCGATCAACGTCGCGCTGCCGACCGGCAGGGAAGCTCCGGCGGCCGGAGAGACCAGCGACACGGAGGGCGCACCAAGGCTTACGCCCGCAACCGTGACGTCAACCGCCGCACTCGTTGTCTGATTGCCGAGTGAATCCGTGGCAATCGCCGTGAGCGAAACGGCACCGGTACCGGCTGGCGTCCAGGCAAAATTATACGGGAAGGTGCTATCCGTCCCCAAGGACACGCCGTTCGCCAAGAACTCAACCTTGGCGATGGTGCCGTTGGCGGCGTTGGCGCTCGCGACAATCGTCTGCGTCACGCCAACGTCGAGCGAGGAACCTACCGCCGGACTCGCGATACTGACCGTCGGCACGTTGCCGCCGGTGACCGTGACGGTGACCGGCGCAGCCTGGGTTTGAATCCCGAAATTATCGGTGGCCGTCGCACTCAAGGCGAAAGTCCCAATCGTGGCGGGAGTCCACGGGGCCGTGAACGGGAAGGTCGCGTCCGTCGAGAGCGAGACGCCGTTCACGAAGAATTCCACTTTAACGACGGTACCGGTACTCGAAGACGCCGTCGCCGCGATCAGCTGCGGCGTGTTCACGCCGAGCGTCGCACCCGCCGCGGGACCCGTGATGGTCAAAGTCGGCGGAGGTGTCGTTACGGTGAAGGAAATAGGTGTCGCATTTCCCTGCGTGCCGTTGCTGTCGATCGCGACGGCCGTAATCGTGGCCGTTCCGCCAGCCACCGGAGTCCAAGTGACACTGAAAGGCGCTGTCACATCGGTGCCGAGCGAAACGCCGTTGGCGAAAAACTGCACGCTCGTGACGGTCGCCGGCGCGACCGGGACCGCCGTCGCCGATACTGTTTGAATAGTCCCGACAGGACCCGCACCACCCGCGGCAGGCGACGTAATCGTGACGCTCGGTCCAACGGCCGCCACCACATTAAACGCCACCGCAGTGGACGTGGTCGAATTGCCGAGGGAATCAATCGCAATTGCCGTAACCGTATAGGCGCCGAGAGCCGCCGGCGTATACGCTTGGGTGTAGGGGAAGGTCGTGTCCGTGCCGATCGAGGCGCCATTCACGATGAATTGCACGCTCGTGATCGTCGCTGGGGCTGTCGCTGTCGCCGTGGCACTGAAGGTTTGAGCAGAGTTTACCGTAATGCTTCCGCCCGCAACCGGATTGGTAACCGCGACGACCGGCGGAGTTCCTGCCGTGACCGTGACGCTCACGCCACCTGAACTTCCCGTAAGCGATCCACTGTCAGTCGCGACCGCCGTTAGCGTATAGGGGCCAGCGGTTGTCGGCGTCCAGTTAATCGAATAGGGCGAGGTCGCATCAGTACCAATCGAGACGCCGTTGGCAAAAAACTGGACACTGGAAATCGTCGCCGGGAACGAGCCAACGGCCGTGGCCGAAATTGGCACCGCGATATTTACGGGGAAGCTACTGGCCGCAGCCGGAGCGGTAATATTCACCACCGGCACGCCTGCGGCTGCAACATTGACTATGACCGCCGCACTCGTCGTTTGATTACCACCGTTGTCCGTGGCGATGGCCGTAATCTGATAGCCGTTGCCGGGGGTCGACGTGGCAACCGGCGTCCAGAACACCGTATAAGGGAAGGTCGTAACGGTTCCGAGCGAGATACCATTGGCAAAGAACTGCACACTCGCGATCGTGCCGTCTGGATCGTTGGCACTTGCGGTGATCGTAACGACCGGGGCCGGCACCGTTCCAATCTGAACAGATGTTCCGGTGGTGGGCGTAACAATGCTAACCGACGGCGAAGTCGGGCTTACGGCGTTTCCGGTAACGGACACCGGCGCACTCGTCGCCCGATTGCCGAGGGTATCGATGGCGACCGCCGTCAGCGAATAGGTGCCTGTGACGATCGGGGTCCAACTCGCCGTAAAGGGGAAAGTCGTGTCCGTGCTCAGAGCGACGCCGTTGACGAAGAACTGCACACTCTGAATAACCGCACCTACTTGGGTCGCGGCCGCGGTCGCGATGATGTTCTGCGGGAAGCCGACGTTGACGGACCCCGGGGACGTGATGCTCACCGTCGGGGCCGAGCCGGCCGCCACCGTGTAAACCACCGGCGCCGACGTGACTGTCGTGCCCACACTGTTGGTCACGACCGCGAAAATCGAATACGAGCCCGTTGACGTGGGCGTCCACGGCACCGAGTAGGGGAAGGACGTCACCGTGCCGAGAGACACATTGTTCGCGAAGAACTGGACCCTCAGCACCGAGGCGTTGGTCACGGCCACGTTGGCGGTGACCGTCTGCGCCACATTTACCGGCAGGCTGCTGGCGTTGGACGGACTTGCGATCACCACGGTCGGGACCGGCGCGCTGATAACCGTGACGGAAATCGGAGCCGATGTGGTCTGAATGCCGGACGCATCCGTGACCACCGCGGTGAAGACGTAGGTGTCAGGCGCGGCCGGCGTCCACGATCCCGTGAAGAACGGCGCGGAGCCCTGGCCTCCGGGGGCGGTGGAGCCACCACCAATGGCCACTCCGTTCACGTAGAATTGCACGCTAGTGATAAAGCTCGATCCCAGTCCGACCGTCGCACCCATCGCAATCTGCTGACCGACCACATAGGTCGCACCGCTGTTGGGCGAGGACAGTGCCACGGTGGGCGCGCCACCGGCACCGACTGCCGCCACGGTTATGCTCGAGGACGAACTCGTGGCCTGATTACCGGCCGAGTCGATGGCGATTGCCGTAATCGCGTAGGTGCCGATGGCCACCGGCGTCCACGGCGCGGTATATGGGAACGTCGTATCGGTCCCGAGAGAGACGCCGTTGGCGAAGAATTGGACACTCGCGATCGTGGCGGTACCGACCGCGTTGGCCGTAGCGATAATCGTTTGCGCCGAATTCACCGCGATCGTCGAGCCGTTGGCAGGCGCCACAACCGTGACCGTCGGCGCATTACCAGCCGTGACCGTAACCGTGTTGGTCGCAGAGGTTGTGGTCGCACCCAAGTTGTCAGTCGCAACCGCCGTAATCGCGTAGCTGCCTGCCACCGTCGGTGTCCAGCTGACCGAATACGGTGAGGTCGTGTCCGTCCCCAGCGACACACCATTCGCGAAGAACTGCACACTGGCGACCGTGCCATCGGCATCGCCCGCCGTGGCCGTAACGACATTGACCGACCCGACGCCCACGCTGGCGAGATTGGCCGGGGCCGTGACCGTAACTGTCGGCAGCGCATTGGCACCGACCGTTATGGTAACCGCGGCGCTCACGGTTTGATTGCCCGAGGTGTCGGTCGCGAGTGCCGTCAGGGAATAGGTCCCGTTGGCCACCGGCGTCCATGTTCCCGTATACGGGAAGGTCGTGTCGGTCCCAAGGGAGACACCATTCGCAAAGAACTGCACACTGGCGATGGTCCCGACGACCGAGGTCGCTGTGGCGGCCAGATTATTGGTCGACGCAACGGCCACGTTGGTTCCCGTTACCGGCGCGGTGATACTGACGGACGGGGCATTGCCGCCGCTAGCGGTAATTGAGATCGCTGCCGAGGTGGTCTGAGCCCCAAGGTTGTCCGTGGCCACAGCCGTCAAAGTATAGGCGCCACCGATCGTCGGCGTAAATGATGCGGAGTACGGAGAGGTCGTATCGGGCGCACCGAGCGCGGTTCCATTGACGAAGAACTGAACATTCGACACCGTGCCGTCCGAGTCCGTAGCCGTAGCCGTAATCGCGGTGGCCACCCCTACCCCAACGGTGGCCAGATTCGCCGGTGCCGTGATGCTGATCGCCGGAGCGACGTTCGCCGCAACCGTGACCGAAATGACCGCACTTGTCGTTTGATTGCCGATGGTGTCGGTCGCAACGGCGGTGAGCGAGTACGCACCGGTCGCGGGAGGATTCCACACGACTTGGTAGGGGAATGTCGTCAGATTACCAAGGGACACGCCGTTGGCAAAGAACTGCACACTGGCAATCGTCGCCGGTGCGGTAGCTGCCGCATTCGCCACGATCGTCGGCGTCGTGCCGAACGAGATGGTCGCGAGATTGGCCGGACTCGTGATGCTCACCGTCGGCGCCGTGCCGGCCGTGACCGTGACACCAACGGCGGTCGACGTGGTTATGTTACCGGCTGTGTCCGTGGCCACGGCTGTCAGCGAGAACGCCCCCAGCGACACCGGACTCCAGGTCGCAGTGTAGGGGAACGTGTTATCGGTGCCGAGCGATACGCCGTTGGCGAAGAACTGCACGCTGGCGATCGTGGCCGGCGAAACGGCGGTGGCGGTGGCCGAAATGGTCTGCGTCGTATTGACCGGGATGACCGCCGCCGACGCGGGCGACGTGATGCTCACCGCTGGAGCCGTCCCCGCGCTGACGGTAATGCTTACCGGCGCCGAGGTGGTTTGAATTCCAGTCGTATCCGTGGCGACCGCGGTCAAAGTATAACTGCCGGTCGTGACCGGCGTCCACGGCGCGGTGAAAGGGAAGGTATTGTCGGTGCCGAGGGAAACCCCGTTGGCGAAGAACTGCACACTCGCAATGGTCGCCGGGGCGACCGCCGTGGCCGTCGCCGTGATCGTGTTGACCGAATTTACCGCGATCGTCGACAGCGTCGCCGGCGCAGTGATCGCGACCGTCGGGGCGGCATTGGCCGACACCGTCACCGTCACGGTCGAACTCGTCGCTTGATTCCCGGCGGTATCCGCCGCCACGGCCGTAAGGACAAAGGTGCCGGTGGCCGTCGGCGTGAAGGTGGCCGAATAGGGAAATGTCGTGTCGGTGCCCAGCGAAACGCCGTTGGCAAAGAACTGTACGCTCGCGATGGTCGCGCCGGCCGCATTCGCGCTGGCCGTGGCCGTGACCGTGTTGGCAGAACCAACCGCGATTGTCGCAAGATTGCTCGGGGATCCGATGCTGACTGTCGGCGCCGTGCCACCCGCAGCGGTTACCGTTACAACGGCCGATGTCGTCGTGGCGCCGAGATTATCCGTGGCGACCGCCGATATTGCGTAGGATCCGGTGGCGGTCGGGGTGAGCGTGGCCGCATAGGGCGAGGTGGTGTCGGTGCCCAACGACGTGGCCGTGCCGCCATTGAAGCTGACGAAGAATTGCACACTCGCCACGCTGCCGTCGGCATCGGTCGCGGTCGCGTTGACCGCAGCCACAGAACCGACCGTGAGGACAGCTGCGGGCGCCGGGAGGGTGACGCTAACCACCGGCGCGGCATTCGTCACGGTAACCGCCACAGCCGATGACGTCGTGGTCGTACCGAGATTGTCCGTGGCCACGGCAGTCAGGCTGACCGGGCCAGACGTCGTCGGTGTCCACAAGACGCTAAATGGCGACGTCAGATCCGTGCCGATCGAAACGCCGTTGGCAAAGAACTGCACTTGCGCCACCGTGCCGTTGCTGTCGGAAGCCGTGGCCGAAACCATGGTCGCACTACCCGTCGGAACGCTCGCGCTCGCCGCTGGCGCGGTGATGCTGACGCTTGGCGGATCGTTTACCGTGACGGTAATGGTCGTGGTCGCTTGATTACCCGCCGTATCGGTGGCGGTGGCGGTGAGTGTATAAGCACCAATCGCCGTAGGGCTAAAGGTCGCCGAATAGGGCACCGTCGTGTCGGTGCCGAGCGAAACATTGTTGGCGAAGAACTGGACGTTCGCGATGGTCGCCCCGGCGGCGTTGGCGATCGCATTGGCCGTAAACGCATTGGTTGTTCCAACGACAATGACCGCGGCGTTGGACGGCGCGGTGATGCTGACGGTCGGCGTCGTGCCGCCGGTGGCGTTCACCGTCAGGCTGACGACGGTGCTGAGCGTTTGATTGCCAGCCGTATCGGTGGCGAGCGCCGTTAGCGAATAAGTACCCGTGGCCGTCGGCGTAAAGGTTGCGGCATAAGGGAAGGTGGTGTCAGTGCCGAGCGAGACGCCATTGGCAAAGAATTGCACGCTGGCGATGGTCGCCGTCCCGGCGGCGGTCGCCGTGACGGTCAGGCTGACCGGGGTGCTCACCGCGCTGGTGGAACCCGTGGTCGGGGATGTAATCGCAACGCCCGTGGGCGAATTTCCACCGGAAACGGTCACAACAAACGCCGCAGAAGTGACAGCCGCGCCGAGGTTATCGGTCGCAATGGCGGTGAGTGAATAGCTGCCAGCGATAACGGGCGTCCATGACACCGTGTAGGGTGAGGCCGTCACCGTGCCGAGTGCGACAGGTGTCGCGCCGGCGTTGCTGACAAAGAACTGCACGCTTGCGATCGTACCGTCAGAATCGGCCGGCGTCGCGGTAACCACATTAGCCACCCCCACACCCGAGGCCGCGGTGGCGGAAACCGTCACGGTTGGCTGAGCATTGGTCGCGACGGCCACGGTCGTCGCGGCCGTCAAGGTCTGGTTTCCCGCCGTGTCCGTCGCGAGGGCCGTGATCGCGTAGGAACCCGTCGCGACCGGAGCAAAGGTCACGGCATACGGATAGGTCGTATCGGCACCCAGTGACACGCCATTGGCGAAGAACTGCACACTGGCAATCGTGGCGCCGGAAGCGACGGCCGCGGCCGTGGCCGTGATATTGGCGTTGGAATTTACCGCCACGCTCGAAGGGACTGAGAGCGATACCGTCGGAGCGTTACCACCAGTGACGGTAACAACCCGGTTGGCAGACGTTGTCGTGGCACCGAGATTATCGGTCGCGACTGCCGTTAACGTGTACGTGTCGGCGATGGTTGGCGTCCAAGTAATGGAGGCGCTCGTGAAAGGAGCCGTCGTGACGGTGCCGATTGAAACCGGCGTCGTTGCCCCGGTGCGACTGACAAAGAACTGCACACTCGTAATTGTCCCGTCCGTATCGCTGGCATTGGCGGTGACCGCCGTCGCGGCCCCCACTCCGATGTTCGCCGCGGGCGGACTCGCAAGCGGCACCGTAATACTGACGCTGGGCGCAACGTTCGTGTTAACGGTAATGTTGACGGTCGAACTCGTGGCCTGATTGCCCACCGTATCGATCGCCAGCGCCGAAATCGCGTAGCCGCCAGTCGCCGCCGGCGTAAACGTCGTGGAATAGGGAAACGTGGTATCGGTCCCCAGGGAGACGCCATTCGAAAAGAACTGCACGCTGGCGATCGTGGCACCGGTGACATTCGACGTGGCGGTGGCGGTCACCGGCACCGTCGAACCAAAGGCCACCGTGGACGCGGTCAGCGGGGCCGTGACAGAGACCGTCGGCACCGCCCCGGCGCTCACCGTCACATTGACCGCGGCGGACAGCGTCTGGTTGCCAGCGTTGTCCGTCGCAATAGCCCGAAGGACGTAGGCACCGGTGGCCGCAGGATTGAAGGTCGTTCCGTAGGGGAACGACGTATCCGTCGCAATGAGCGACCCGTTGGCAAAGAACTGCACGCTTTGGATCGTGCCATCGGAGTCGGACGCGCTCGCGTCGATCGTGATCGCGGTGCCGATCGCTGTGGTACTCGCATTGGTTGGACTCGTGAGGCTGACCGTCGGCGCGGTGTTGGACGTGACGGTAATTTGGCCCAGCGACGAAACCGTCGAGATCGTACCGGTCCGGAGCACCGCATGAACATCGTACGTGCCGGAGCGCGTGAGCGAGCGAATGAATTGATAGGGCGAACCGGCGACGGTGGTGGCCTGCACGCCGTTCAGATAGAAATCGATTTTCGGCGGCGTGTCGGTGCCGAAGTTGTGCGTCGCGTTGAAAACAATATTTTCTCCGACCGAATAGGTCGCGCCGTTAACCGGGCTGATCAGCGTGACCGTCCCCGCCGACGCGGTGGTCGAGGCTTTACCGTTGATGAACAGCGGCACGGTGAAGACCGAATTGCCGAGCGAATCCGTGACGCGGGCGGTGATCACCACCTGACCCAGTGTGCTCAGCGTGGTCGTGGTATAGAACGGCGACGCCGCATCGGTGGCGATGTTGGTGCCGTTAACGAAGAACTGCACACTCGTAATGGTGCCGGCCTGAGACACCCCCGTGGCCGCTAGAATCAGGGTGGAGCCAACGCGCACATCGACCGCCGCAGCCGGATCAATGGTCGTCGTGGAACCACTATCGACCGCCGGGTTGTTGAACGTCAGCGCCACCGTCGGCGCTACGCCGGAGGCCGCTGCCACCGTCACCGCCGAGGCGGCTGACGTTACCCGATTGCCGGCATTGTCCGTCACGACCGCCGTGAACGAATGTGCGCCGGTCGTCGTGGGCGTATAGGTCGTGAAATATGGCGCCGTTGCCTTGCTGCCCACGACGAGCGTGCCGTCCAGGAATTCGACGAGCGAAACCGTGCCATCAGGATCGCTGGCGATCGCCGAAAGGACGACGGGCTGGTTCACGGTAAAGGTCGTGCCTGTGGGCGGCGTAACGACGGAAATACTTGGCAGGCCGGGAGTCGGCGAACTGACCGTCACGGTCACCGTCGCGCTCGTCGTCTGGTTCCCGGAGGTATCCGTGGCCAACGCGGTCAGGGCATAGGAACCGGTGGCGGTCGGGGTCCAGGAGGCCGCATAGGGGAAGGCGGTGTCGGCACCGAGCGCGACTCCGTTGGCAAAGAACTGCACGGTGGCGATGGGAGCGGAACCTGATGCGACCGCCGTGACTGTCTGCGCGGTATTCACCGGAACGGCGGTGCTTGAGCCCGGCCCGGTGATGGTAACAGTCGGCGCGGTACCAACATTAACCGAGACGGCCGCGGACGTGGCGGACGTACCAATATTGTTCGTGACGGTGGCCGTCAGCGAAACCGCGCCGGCCGTCGTCGGCGTCCACGATAAACTAAATGGCGAAGTCGTGCTGGTGCCAATCAGCGTCGCGCCGGCAAAATATTGCACGCTTGAGACGGAACCGACCGGGCTGGCTGCGCTGACCGTCAGCGTTGTCGCCACGTTGATCGGCAGTGTGGCGGCCGCCGCTGGCGCCGTGATTGACACGGTGGGCGCGACCGAGCCCGAGACGGTCAGGGCGACGGAGGAACTCGTGGTCTGATTGCCCGCGGCATCGGTCGCGAGCGCGGTCAGCAAATAAGAACCGGCGACCGTCGGTGTCCACGACGTCGTATACGGAAAGGTCGATACGGTGTTAATCGCCACGCCATTCACCTTGAATTGAACACTGGCGACCGTGCTCGCGGCCGAAGTCGCGGTGGCAAGGATCGTGGTCGGAGCGTTGACCGTGATGGTACTCGCACCCGGCGATGTGATCGAAACCACGGGACCCGTGCCGACCGTAACCGCAACCGCGGCCGACGTGGTTTGGGTACCGAGGGAGTTTGTCACGGTCGCGGTCAGCGACACGGCCCCGGCGGTCGCGGGCGTCCAAGCCAGGCTGAAGGGCGACGTCGTGCTCGTGCCGATGGGGGTGCCACCGTCAAGGTATTGGACGCTCGTGATCGAACCGACCGGAGTCGACGTGGTGGCGGTGAGCGTGGTCGCCACGTTGATCGGCACGGTGGAACCCGCCGTGGGCGACGAAATGGCCACGGTCGGCGCGAGAGAAGTCGTAACCGTAATAGCCACTCCCGCACTCGTGCTAATGTTACCGGCCAGATCGGTGGCGCGGGCGGTCAGCGAATAGGAACCAGCCGACGTCGGCGTCCAACTTACGCTGTAGGGGAAGGTACTGGCCGTGCCAATGGAGACGCTGTTGGCGAAAAACTGCACGGTGGCGATGTTACCCGCCGCCGACGTCGCGGTGGCCAGGATCGTGTTCGTGGTATTCACGGCGATATTGCCGGCCGACGGCGCGGTAATCGCGACCACCGGTCCGGTACCGACGGTGACGGCCACGCCCGCGGACGTGGCGGTGGTGCCGATCGGGTCGGTCACCGTCGCGGTCAGCGTGACGGCACCGGCCGAGGTGGGCGTCCACGCGAGACTAAAGGGCGACGTCGTACTTGTGCCGATCAGCGTGGCGCCGGCAAAAAACTGCACGCTCGTGGGGGTACCGAGGGGCGACGCCGCGCTCACCGTAATCGTCGTGGTCGCATTGAGCGCCACGGCCGCGCTGGCGGCCGGGGAAGTAATTGAAATCGTCGGCGTGACCGCCGTGGCGCTCACCGTCACGCTATTGGCCGAGCTGGTCGTGGCATTGCCAACATTGTCGGTCGCGACAGCGGTGAGTGAATAGGTGCCAGGCGTCGCGGGCGTCCAGGAGGCGGTATAAGGATACACGCTATCCGTGCCGATCGAGGTGCCATTGGCAAAGAACTGCACGCTCGCCACGACTCCGGTGGCGGACGATGCCGTGGCCAGAACGGTCTGGGTGGCGTTGACACTGACGGTGGCGGCGTTCGCCGGCGAGGTGATCGACACACTCGGCGCGGTGCCGGCGGGAACGGAGACGGCGGTGGAGGTCGCCGTCACGCTCGCACTGTCGGTCGCAATCGCAGTCAGCGAATAGGTGCCGGACGAGGTCGGCGTCCAGGAAGCGGTGTAGGGAGCCGTCGTGTCAGTACCGATCGAAACGCCGTTGGCGAAAAATTGGACACTACTGATCGTCGCACCGGGGGTCGAAGCGGAGGCGGAAGCACTGATCGTGGTCAGGGAGTTCACCGGCACCAGCGTTCCGCCAACGGGACCGGTGATGGAAACACTCGGCGAGGCGTTGATGGTGACAGAAACGCTGCTGGACGCACCGACGTTGCCGAAGCTGTCGGTCCCGAGCGCGGTCAACGTATAGGTGCCGACGGCGGTCGGTGTCCACGTGGTCGAGTACGGAAACACCGTGCTGGAGCCCACGCTGGCGCCGTTGACGTAGAACCGCACCGTCGAGATGACGCCGATGGTGGTGGTCGCACTGGCGCCGATGGTAACGGGGGTGTTGACGAGCGAAGTGCTGCCGGTGCCGGGGCTCGTGATCGAAACCGTAGGCAGCGTGGCCGAACCTGGAAGCGCGTTGATCCGGCGGTCGATGAGAATGACGTCGCGCGCACTGTTGGCATCCGGCGACGTCAGATTTGTCGCGCCATGGACCAGGCCGTTGGAGCCTTCGGCATCCGAAGGCACCGCGATCCAGCGTCCGTCACCGCTGATCGCCGGGTAAATGTCCGCCGCGGCCGTACTCTGCGAGGCGTTGGCGGCGAAAGTCTGGTAGCCAAACCGGCTGACGCTGGCAATCTTGGTGGAGATTGTGACGTCGAAGGAACCCGTCGCGTTGACATCACGATCGTGAATGTAGGTGTTGAGCGAGCTATTGCCGCTGCCCGTGCCAAGATATTGGCCATAGGTGTCGCCAGGTGCGAGATCGCTGTCGAGCGAGACGAAGGCCACGTAGCGACCAGTCGAGCTAATGGCAGGGTTAAAACTGCCGAGCTTCGAACCCGTGACCGCGTTCGAGGTGGGATCCGATCCCTGGGTCCCCGAGCTATCAACACTCACTCGCGTCGTGGTCGCAGCGGCTCGGTTGTAGACGAAGGCGTCCGACACGCCATTGGTGTCACTGGCCCCAATGAGGTTCGTCGCGTCGGACGCAAAGGCGACATAGCTGCCATCGGAACTGATCGACGGCTGGCGGCTCGGGCCACCCGCGGCTTGCACGCCCGCGACCCCAACGCTTACCCGAATGGTCGAACTACCGGCAAGGTTGCGCAGGAAAACGTCCCGGAGGCTGTTCGTGTCACCGGCGACTAGATCGGTCGCGTCGGACGCGAACGCGACATAGGTGCCATCGGAACTGATGACCGCCTGCAGGGATCCACCATTGCCACCGGCCGTGCCGGCGGAATTGAAGGAAACCAGCGTGGTGGTACTCAACGTGCGATCGCGGAGGTAAATCTGCACGACGCCCGTCGTGGCGCTCGCCGAAAGATTTGAGGCACTCGATTCAAACACGAGATAGCGCCCGTCCGAGCTGATCGACGGCCGGAAGGAAGCGCCGTTGGACTGCGTGCCGGCCGTCGCAATGCTCTCGCGCGAGATGTCGCCGTTCTGCGTGTCGACGACGAATATATCCGAAAAGCCGTTGGTATCGTTGAGCACGAGGTTCGTCGCCTCGGACGAAAACGCGACATAGCGGCCGGCCGCACTGATAACCGGCGTGTTTGACGCACCAGTGGCGGCAACACCTTGCTGGGAGACATTGATCCGACGTATCGTCGACGTGTTATTATCGAACAGGAAGATGTCCCGCACGCTATTCGTGTCGCCGGAAATCAGGTTCGTCGCATCAGACGCGAACACCGTATAGCGCCCGTCGGATGAAACGGACGGATTGTCGCTGTAGGCGTTGGCGCTGGCCGAGCCGGTCGTGCTGACGAGATAGGCCGTGGGAAATGCCGTGGGTTGAAGCGCGAGGCGCGAACCCGCCAAATCTCCCCAAATATTGTTTCCGTTTACGGTCGTGTCGTTCTCGATCGTCTCCGTCACGGCGCCGAGGGAGTCGATTTTCGCCAGGACGTAATAGGAGCCGGAGTAGTTGCCGGGCAAGAGTTGGCTCCAGCTGATCGTCTGGGTCGAACTGTCGGCGTTCTTCTTCGTGCTGACATCGTGAAACGTCAGCATGAAGTCGTCGGCATCGCCGAAGGTCGCGTTCTGCGACAGCACAACCATGATGCGAAAATAACTCGCCCCCGTGCTTGGCACCCACGGCACATTGTAAGAGCCGTTGCTCGAGGTGTTGTTGCGATACGTCAACGACATCGGCAGCACGTCGCCGCCCTTGTAATTGGTGCCCGAGGTGTAGGTGATGCTCGTGATCTGGAGGTCCGGCGTGCCGGTGACGGTGAGGACCGTGCTCGAGGCGCTCAAGACTCCCCCCGCGATGGTGCCGGAACTGGGAGCGCTCATCGTCACGACCGCGCTGTAGTTGCCTGCCTCCGTCGTCTGCGTGGGCACGGTGAATGTATAGTTCATCGTTCCACTGCCGCCGGCACCGGCGATCGCGCCGGCCGCGGTGGCCGTACCGCTGACCGTGAAGAAGTATGCCGTGGCGGTATTGGTAAACGTAACGGAGATGCTGGCCGTTCCACCGGAGGCAAAATCGTCCGCTGGAGTCGCGGCCCCTGAATTGGTCATGGTCACCGCCAGCGTGACACTTTGATTGGGCGCCGCGGACGCCGGCGAGGCCGCCACGCCCGTCGGCGTGAGAATGGGAGCAGCAACGGAGGTAGCCGCCAAACCGAGTGCGAACGCCGCACCGAATAGAAAACGCAGCCAAGGTTTCATTTTGACACCTCGTGTTTGAAAGCGGGCAGGCAGAGTGGGCGAAGGAATGCTCATTTCTTCTCCTCAGGAATCAACTTGCGGAAGATTGAAGTCTTCGCGGGGCCTTTTTCGTTAGAATTTAACTCGCCGGGCTTCGCATCCGACGGGAGGAAGGGATTGGAACCGTCCCGGAACCCCGGAAGGTCTTCGCGCTTCATGTTCAGTTGCTTCACGCGACTCGAATCGAACACCTGTTCCACCGCCGCGCCCTCCGCACTGATCGTCTTGGCCGTGATGAAGATAATCAGGTTGGTTTGCTCGATCCGCTTGCCTTCGGACCGAAAGAGCCGGCCGAGCAGTGGAATCGAGCCGAGCACCGGCACTTTGTTGTCGGCGTTACTCGACGAACTCGTGAGCAGCCCGCCGATACCCATCGTGAATCCGTCCTTCAGCGATACCTGCGTCAGGGCCTTCCGCGTGTCGATGATCGGGATGGCGTTGCCGTTAAACGTCACGCTGTTCAGCGACTGACTGACTTCCGGGCTGACCGTCAGCTTGATAAAACCCCGGGAGTTTACCTGCGGGGTTACTTTGAGAATCACGCCGATCGGCTTGAAGTCGAAGCCGTTGACCTCGAGGTTGCCCGTCTGCTGGTTGTACTGATACCGGGGAATCGGACGTTCCTGACCGACGTTGATGGTCGCCTCGGTGTTGTTGAGGGTGACAATCGTAGGGTTGGAGACAATCTTGACGCTGTTCTGAGTCTGGAGCGCGCTTAGTACCAGCGCGAATTGATCCGCGGAAAACACGGCGGTCATGCCGCGGCTCGTGGCACCGGTGTTGGCGATTGTATTGAGCAGATTAAGCGCGTTGGTCGCCGTGTTCGTCACCGCGTTGTTCACCCCATTTGTGATTGCGTTATTTGTGCCATTGGCGCCGGTCGTCGACGAGTTGGTGTCAAGGCTGCCGTTGTTGCTGGTGGTTGACGTGGAGGTAGGCGTGCCGTTGTTCGAGGTGACCGTACCGGTATTGGACGCACCATTGGACTGCGTGGTGCTTACCTGATTATTGGTTGTCGCCGTGGTTCCGTTGGTATTGGTCCCCGTGGTGCCGTTCGTGGTCGAACCGGTCGTGCCATTCGATCTGTTGCTGCCGTCGTTAGCCGTCTGGCCGCGGGTGCGGTCGAAGTTCCCGTTGAATGGCCCGGCGGCCACCTTGTAGTTCGCCAGCGAGGCCCAATTCACCCCGATGTTCTTCACGTCGCTGTCGGTGACTTCGACGAACTTGGTCTCGATCATGACCTGGTCCGTCGCGCGATCGAGCGTCTCGATAATCGGTCGAATGCGGTTCATCCGCGACGGCCGCTCGGTGATGACGAGGGCATTGCTGCGGGCATCGACCACAATTTTGCCGCCCGCGGCCGCATCCACCAGCGTCGTAATGGTGGGAAGAATATCCGCCGCCCGCGCGTAGTTGATCAGAAAAACTTCCGTCGAGACCGGTTCCTGCGTGAGGCTTTCGTTGCTGACGATTTTGATGATATTGCCGTCCTCGATGTAGGTGTAGTTCACGGGACTGAGCACGGTCTGGAAAATTTGCCGCCACGTGACATCGCGCAACTTGACCGTGGTCTTGCCCTGCAAGGCGTCGGGCATGGCTAGATTCAATTCAAAGAGATCGGCCACGTTGCGGAGAATGCTGCGAATATCCTCATCCGGGAAATCGACCGAAAGCGTGTCCCGACCCGCGGCATCCTTGCTCTTAATTGCCGCGGCAGCAGCCTTGGCCGCCTCATCACTCTTGGCGGCCGCATCGGCCGCCGCGGGCTTGTCGGCCAATCCAGCGTCACCCGGCACGGGCGTGGGGGAACCGGGCGCCACAACCGCGGGCGCCGCGGGCTGCTGCGCGAAGGCGCCCACGCCGGTGACGGCGGCTAGCATCGCGAAAACAACAATCGGCAGGGGCGAGCGAGTTCTCATTTTACCTCGTGGGTCTAATCGGACGGGTGATTTCTTCACCGCGATAGCGCAGGGTGAAGGTGGTACGGTCGATGGCGACGAGCTCGAGCTCGTAGTCCTGATTATTATAGGTGACGCCAAATTTAGTGCCGACCTCGAAACGGTTGGTGCCGATGATCAGCCGGGGCCTGCCGCCGAGCGTGATAGAGCCCGAGGGCTTGAGCAAACCGCCGAGCACCTCGAGCGTTTCGCGGTCGCCGACCGGGCCGGCGGGTTGAGCCGGCGCGGCCGTGGGACCGGATGCCCCTGGCCCGCCTGCGGCGGTTCGCGGACCGGCTGGAACCGCGGCTTTGACCTCGTCGGGATCCGGCTGTTCAAAACCAGGGGGATTAAATGGCTGCGGCAGTTCGGCCGGCAAGGGCGCGGGGGCCGGCGGCCGCGTCAAGCGTTCGGCGACTTCAACCGTCGCCTGCCGTCTGGCCGGAGGGACCAAATCGGACGTCACCGCTGCCGCGGCGGCGGAAAACGCTTGGGCCACCGGAAGAAAAACCGCGGCACCCGCGAGAAGGAAGAAGCGCGAGTTCATGGCAGACCGAGCAGTTCAAGCGTGATGGTTAGAGTGAGCAGGCCGCTGCGGCCAGTGCCCGTGGTGCCGCAGGTCGCACTCGTCACGCGGCAAAAATGTGCGCCACTTTCCAGCCGATGAAGAAATTCAATCATCTGGGACAGGTTGCCCTGCACCGAGACCGTAAACCCGACCGGATTAAAACTTGGTTTGGTCCCCTTGGGTGCGGCGACCAGCGAACCCTGGCGAAAATCGATCAACTTGGCCCCGGATTCGTTCTCGAGCTTGTAGAAATATTGGCTGTTCACCCCGAGCTGCCCGGCGTGGACGATGCGTGAGTCGATTTCCTTGCTCGCGGCCACCAGCACGTCGAGTTGCTCCTTCAATTGGGCGGCATTCTTGATGTTGGCCGCGTACCGCGCCGCTTCCGCGGACTTCTGCGCCAGCGCCGCTTCGGCATCCGGAATTTCACTGCTCCGGAAATAGATGCCGGCGCCCAGGATGAGACAGAGCAGGCCACACCCGACGCTGATGGGGTTTTTCTTGATGAACGCGAGCAGCTCGGCGGTGTTCATTTCTTGGCCCCTTTCATGCGCAGGGTAATTTCCACCGCGAGCCGGCCCGAGGCCGGATTGCGCGTGATATTGGTCATTTCCGCCGGCTCGAAACGCTGGAGCAGCGGCTTGTCCGTCTTCAACAACTCGAGATAGGAGTTGGCGTAGCCCGCCGCCGCATCCGGCGTGCCGCGCACCGCGAGCCGGAGCACGAGACCGGCGTCCCGCAGATCGATGCTGTCGATCGCAATGTTGGAGGGTAATCCCTGTCCGAGGTGGAGAATCAGATCCGAAACCACCGCCCGGGACTTCACGAACGCATCAACCTCGTTGATCTTCGCTTCTTCCGCCTGAAATTTCTTGAACAGCACGACCGACTGATCGCTCGGGGGCTTGTCCCGCTTAATCTGGCGATCGGCCTCGGCGACCTGACCGCGAAAGACGTGGAGCTGCCATTCCTGAAAACCAAAATAGATCACCAGCGCGATCGCCGCGAAAATCGCGGCGCCGTTGATGAAGAACGCCGTGCGCACCACCTTGATATCCGGCAACTTTTCATAGTTGCGGAAATTCGGGTGCCAGGGCGCCGCCTGGAGCGCGGCCGCCGCATCACTTTTTTTCTTCAGCAGGGACAGCATGGACGACGTTGTAATGGGCCATCAGGGCAAAGAGACCAAACCATCGCACTTCCTGTGCGTTCTTGGCCAGGGTGTCAGGCAACGTGACGTGGCGGGATTGCAGCCACGGAACGGGATTTAGTTTGAGGCTGGTAATGCCGAGGGACGCCGCGAACGCGGCATCGAGCCAAGCGAGCTTCGGCGACAGCTGCGTGGTCAGGACCTGACCAACGGACTGCCCGGTCTGAACCTCATAAAACCCGATCGAGGACTGAAGCTCCTTGAGCAATTTCTTGATCAAAAGCGGACCCATCCCCGTGAAGTCGAAGGTATTGGAATAAAACAGTTTTCGTGCTGACTCCTCATCCTTCAGGCCCAGTTCTTTCTGGACGATTGGTACCATGGCGTCGAGTCCCTGCGGGATCGGGCGCGAGGCCTCCACTCCATTCGCCGTCACGATAAACGAATGCGTGGAGTCGGCCCCGATTTCGAGCACCAGCGTTGGAGTCTTGGATTTGGCATGAGCGAGGCAGTCCACCACTCCCCCCAGCGTCGAAACCGTCCCCAATTCGAGCCGCTCCGGATAAATTCCGTTTTCGAGCAATGCGTTCTGGGCCGCATTCACCTCTTCCGTCAGCATGCCGCAAAAGAGCACGTCTTTCTGCACCGCCTTGGCCACGTCGAAGTCGGTACCCTCGGTCGAGTTCAGAATCGCGATGGTGTACTTGTCCTGTTCGATGCGAAACTGCTGGGAACAGACTTCGGCAAAGTACCCGGGTTCTTTAACCCGCTTGAGCTCGAGCGAGTGCCGTCGCACCAGTCGCTTTGCGGGATAGGTGCCGACAGTCGCATGCAAATAACCGCTCGGGCTCTTCTTCGGCTGAATCTGGTTAATCGCCTCCTCCAGCGCCGCGGGGTCATTGGGCGGGCACTCACGCATATCCTCGATGGTGAACGGCCCCACGGGCGCGGAGGTCCGGGCCAGCATGACGGCATAGTCGTTCAGCTCGACGAAGAATCCTTTGGCTTTCTGGGAGAAAAACATGCGTGCGACCGGTTCGGTCGGAGGGCTAGAAATTAGAGATCATTTTCAGTAGGGTGTTTTAGCTATAATTATAGTCCTATAATTTATATTATTTAGTCTCATAAACATGTTAAAACGGTCCCTAAACACCCCAGTTGTTACAAGATTAAACAACGGAAATCCCCCTACGTATTTCCCCATTTACCAATTCTTGAGGCGGCTAACCCAAGTTCCGCAGGTTGAGAAATCAAACAATTGGCTGGTGGGTGGTTGCGCGATTTAAACCCCGGTTTTCGGCACTACCTTCGCGACTTTTCGAAGGCCTTTCGGCAGACGTAACCCGAGATGGGCGAGCAATTGGGCGGTTGCCGGTTCGGGCGTGGCGACGACGCGCAACCGCGGTTCGCTGGTCGGGTCGCCGCGTTTGGCGGGCAGGAGCACCTCCATGCTTTTGATGCGGGCGACGTTCTTGAGAAGTTGACGGGCGCAGGTACCCCAGGCCCTTGCCCTGCCTCCCTTGTTCGAGTGCGCGTCCCAAGGCCAGCGGCAGGGAAGCACCCGAGGGCGGGCGCCTGCACGCGGGCTTCGAGCCGATGATAAATGGGGCGCAGCCCGAGGTCGCTTTTGGCGGTGCGGAACGCCGGCTCCGCTTGCACCAATTGGATAGACCAGCGCCACAGTTGCGCCGGATCGGTCTCTTCACGGTTGGTCCGCAGCAGATACGCGCTTTTTGGCCGAGGCGCGGAGCCACCGTTTCCAGATCGGGTTAGCGGCGTGCGACCCAGCCAGGCGTCGATTTTAGCGAGTGCGACGGTCAACCCGTCGCTTTGGCGCTAAAGCATGGCGCGCTCTTTCTCGGCCCGGGCCGCACTGCGGCAAAGCACGTATCTTTCGGCCGCCGCGCCATCGGGTGGGTGGCGAGGCGCACTTCCAAACCCTCTTGGACCGCGTGCGAGTCCGACTGCTCCAGCAGGATCGCCTCGTGCTGGCAGCTCTTCGGGGTGCCCACCAGGTAGCGGGCCTTCGCGGGCGCGCAGAAGCGCGATGTTCGCCTCGCCCACCAGCCCGCGGCCCATCACCCTGACGATCTCCTCGACGGTAGTGACATCCCAATGTTCGGCGATGCGACTCCGCGGGACGTTTTGTTTTTTCACCGGAGGAACATGCCGGCCGTATCGCCGAGAATCTACCCGCCAACAATGGGGTGTTCGGCACTCCATTGACTTTCGGCGTTCCCTCCCTCGGAGCCGACGCGCCCTCGCCCGACTCTCGCCTCCGAGAGTTTTTCCTTCACCGACGAACGGCGGAACTCGGGCTAGGAAAACACGTCTGGAAACGCCGGCGGCCAAAAAGCACCAGACTTGGGGCGCCCCTCGCTGCCATTGCGGACAGCTTGCCCGCCACCGAGCCAAGCCGACCCAACGGGAGTGCGCCCGGCGGTAGGACGCGAAAAAGAAAACCCGCCGCGAAATACGGCGGGTTTGAAACTGCAAATCGTCGGCGCCGACGAACAGGCGCAGCGCTGGTTTATTTCTGCCAGGTACGCTTCTTGTGGCGATTAGCCTTCAAGCGCTTCCGGCGCTTGTGCTTGTTCATCTTCAAACGACGTTTCTTTTTCAGATTACCCATGGTGATTGGATTTGGCGAGTGGGCACCGTGCGATGCCCCCGCGGGGCTGTAAAGCGGGAAATCACACCGAAGGCACTCCCACGCATTGCGCCATACCGCTAAAAACCAGCTCGGCCGAAACCGAAGCCTCGTCCATTCCCGTCAGAATCGCGACCACCCGACGATAAAGCGCGATTTGCCCGGAGTGCCTGACTACGGCCGCCGCGAGCGCCGCCTCGTCGTTCAGCCGATCCGTTTTAAAATCAAATACGGTCGCCCGAACCGGGCCAGCCTTGTCCCTCACCACCACAACTCGATCAAAGACTCCGGTGACCCACGTGCCATCAAGGACGATTTCAAACGGGCGCTCGCGCCAAACTTCCGCGCCCCCGTCCGCCCCGGCAGTAATAGCGGGGTAGGCCCAAACGTCGGCGGTCTCCCGCGCGCGCAGACACGCGAGGGCTTCTTTCATCACCGCCGCCGGCGTGCCTTTGGCCGCCCAATCAATAGCAAACCGCTCCAACTCCTTCGCCCCACCCCATTCCACTTCCGCCAGCAATGCGTGCACCGCCGTGCCAAACTCGGCCATGGCGTCTCCGGTGAGCGAAAACACCTGGTCGGCCCCGATGACCCCCATTCGTTCCCCCGAGGGGCGGCGACCGGGGTGCCGCGGCACCCGCATCGTCGATAGACTTTCCAGCGATGCCACACTTTCCCCGCTGCTTTTTGCCACTGGCTGGGTCCCGATCTTTTCATGCCAGGCCGGATCGCCCGAACTCCAGCCCTCGGCAAAGCCAAGGCGCCCCACGCTGATCGGGGCCAGCGATTCACCAAGGGCTGCATCGATTAGCTTGGGATAATTGCGCGACTCCGATGAACCCACCGGCTTGGTGATAAGGTACATGGCCCGCTTCGCCCGGGTCATCGCCACATAGAGGAGCGACATCGCCTCATAACCCGCCTCGGCCTCCGCCTCGCGCACATGGGCATTCAGCGTTTCGTCGTGTTCGAAAAACAACTTGGGCGGCAAATCCAAGACCCACTCGACCGTCCGATCCGGCGCGCGCTGCACGGCGAGGCCGCCGCGACGCTGGTCAATCCGCTGACCTTCGAGATCGGGCAGAATCACCACGTCGAAACCGAGCCCTTTGGCCTTGTGAATGGTCATGACCCGCACCGCTCCCGAAGCGTCGCCGTCGCGCACCGTGTATCGCTCAATGAAGGCGGCAAATTCCGCCGGGTCGCGGCTTCCCGTCGCATCAAACGTCTCTGCCGCCGCGAGGAATTGCCGGCCTCTCTCCCGACTAAAGGCATCATCCGCCGCCAAGCGCCCTTCCAGCCGGCGCACCCAAAATTCCATCGTCCGTCCAAAACCATCCGCGTGAATCTGCGCCATCACCCGATGCGTCAGCGCTTCCCGAGTCGTCACGTTCTCTTCCGCCAGGACGGCCTGGAGCGGTGTCATGCCCACGTGTTCCCATGCCAGGGTGTCTCCCGGATGGGCCGCCGCTTGGACCATCGCGAGCAAGGCGGAGCCGAGCGGGTTATCTGTGCCGACATGAAGATCCGCTTCCGCCAGCGCGGGGATCCCGCCTTCGCGCCGCAAATAATCCGCCAACTCGGTGGCCATGGCGTTGGTCTGGGTCAGCACCGCGCACTCGAGCCCGCGTTCCAGCGGCGCCAACTCGTGGAGTAATCGCACCATCAGGGCCAGGCGAGCCCCCTCGTCGGCCGCGCACAACCAGGCCGCCTGGCCACCCAATCGGGGTTGCGCCGATTCGTGCGGCCGCCACGCCAGGTTCCACGCGGCACTCGCCGAACCGGGAAACAGGTCGGCAAAGACATCGGACCGGCCAAACACGGCGTTGACCATCTCGATGACCGCGGGACCGGACCGATACGATTTCAGCAAATGCTGCTCCACAATCGTGCCGGGCGCCGCCGAATTGTAGTGGGCAAAGATCTCGTGAAACAATCGCGGGTCGCCCTCGCGCCAGGTGAAGATCGCTTGTTTGACGTCGCCGACGCAGAAAAAAGTCCGCCCCTGCGCCGGGTCCTGCACCGCCTCATCGATCAGATTTCGCAACACGCTCCATTGGCCAAAACTCGTGTCCTGAAATTCGTCGAGCAGCCAATGATCGAACTGCGCATCGAGGCGGTAGTCCACGAACAGCCGGCCGTCGGCATCGCCAGGATCACGCGTGAGCGTTTCCCCGCTGAGGTCCGGCATCAACAAGCGCTGCACGTCGCCGAAGGTCAGCTTCCCACTGCGCCGCACCGCCTCGTGATAGACGCTATCGTAGCCGCGCAACACGGCGTGAATCCCCCGGGTCGTCTCCAACCGCCGCCGAAGTTCGGCGCCGACGATGGCGCGAATGATGGCCACCAGGTCGGCGCACTCCTCCGTCCCCAGGGCCAGCCGGCTGCGCTCGACAGTCAACTCGGCCTGGCCCCGGCCGAGATCGGCCCACACGTCCAGGGCGTTCTCCAAGAGATAACTGAGTGGCTTCGGCAACGGAGCGCCCGGTCGCCATTCGGGCAGCGCGGCGAAGAACGCGTCCCAGCGCCCCTGTTGCTTCACGGGTAGACTGCGTTTGGCCAGCAGGGCGCGCAGCGACGTCACCGCGTCGGCCAGCTTTTTTGTCGGTGGCACCAGCCATTCGCTCCCTTCCGGCCAGATGCGATTCGGTTCACCCCAGGCCAGAGTCGAGCGCGCCGCGAGGAACACTTCCTGATGCTCGTCGAGAAAGGCGTCGAGGCGCGCCCCGAGCCGCTTCTCCTCGGTGCCAAAGGTGGCCCGCTTGAACGCCTCCACGAACTCCTGCTGCGCGGCCTCCAGCCCGCCCGTGTTCCGGGCGAACATGCGCTGCAGCACGCGCCGCCGCTCGAGCCGGGCGGCATGTTCCTGCAGCACTTCGAATTCGCCCGCCAGACCCAGTTCAAACGGAAACGCCCGGGCAATGCGGGCGAAAAAACCGTCGATGGTGCCCAACCGCAATCGGTGCATGGCCTCAACCACCTCGCGCAACATCCGGACGAAGTCGGCGCTCGCAAGGGAACCGAGGCCAATTTCTCGCCCAATCTGGGCGGCATAATCCGCCTCGCGGGCCGCCCGGGCGAGCTTCCGCAGAATCTCGTCAAAAAATTCTCCCGCCGCCTTGCGGGTGAACGTCAGCGCCACGATGCGTTCCGGGCGCGCGCCGTGTGCGAGCAGGCGCACAAACTGATTCGTCAGCGCGTAGGTCTTCCCCGAACCCGCCGAGGCCAGAATCATGATGTGCCGCGCCGTCATGGGTTCGGGCGGGCCTCCGGCCCCGGGGCGTTGGCCAAAACGGGCGGGGCGCCCTCGTCCAACCATGCGATGCTGTCCCCCGCCCCATGATGAAACAACGCCGCAAAAGTATCGCGGTCGTCCGGCAACTCCGCGGGCGGCCAGAATTCGCCGGCCCGAATTGCCGCCGCGACGCCCTCCGCGCAGCCGCGGGCGGCCGCCAGCACCTCGGGCGTCAGATCACTCCAAAGCGAGAGCGCCGTTTCGCCGACGGCCTTCGGCAAATTAAAATATCCCGCCGCCACCTCCGGCGCCTCGGCTTCCAAGGCCCGCAGGTACAGCGGCAGCTGCAGGTCCGTCCACGTGTACTCCGCCTTTCCCCACCGCACCCGTCGCCAGGCCGGCAATGCGGCGTCGGCCGATCGCGCCAGACGCAGGTGCGCCCGGGCCGGCGGCGTCGCCGTATCCGTCGTCTTGTAATCCAGCACTCGCCAGGCCCCGGTCGTCTCGTGCCGGTCAATCCGATCGATTTTGCCCCGGATTTCCAAACCACCCAAGTCGATCGCAAATTTCCATTCCACCCGATCGATCACCCAGCCTTCCGCCCGCTCGCGCGCCTGGACCTCGGCCGCCTTCGCGAGGCGTTGCCGGGCCGATTCCAGCTGGATGACCAGCGGCAAGGTCAGCTGCTCGCCGAAGCGAACCCGGATCGTCCGATCCAATTCGGCCAATAAAAAATCGCGCAGCACTCGCTCGTCCTGGCAGTCGCGCAACGCCGGCTCGAGGGCCATCGCTTCGAGCGCCGCGTGGCACACGATGCCGAAGTCCCGGGCATCGAGCTCGGTTTTTTCCGCATCGACCGGCTCCATCCGCAGCACTTGGGCAAGGTAGAAGCGAAACGGGCAGGCCAGCCAGGTGCGCAAACCCGTGACCGGCACGCGGGTCGGAAGCGGGGCGCGGCGCGGTGCCAGCCGCCAGGCGCGTTTCCAGGGCAGATTGAGCCGCGTCGCCGCGATGGGACGGAAGAGGAAGTCGACGCGCGCCGGCAACTCCGCATCCGGGCAACGCAGCAGCAGCCGGGACGGCCGCAACGGTTCGCCGGCGGTGGACGTCTTGGCAACCAACAGATCGAGACGCCCGGCACCCGCGTTCCGCCACGCCGCGATCGCCTGCAGCAGGTAGGCGTCGCGGGCGAGCCGCGCCGCGTTGGTTTTCAACGCGAGCTTCTCGCGCAACGTCTCGGGCAGGAACGCATCACCCACGACGGCCTCGGGCAGGAAACCGTTGTTGACGCCCGCGACGACCAGATGCGGCGCGTCTTCCCACAACAATTCCAGCCAGCCCTGCAAATCGAGGGCTCCGGCCGGTTTTTCCTCGGTGCGGCGCGATTCGGCGAAAAGCCCGAGCGCGAGTTGCCAGCCTTCATCCGGCGTGAGTCCGCCGAATTTCCCGGCGGCCAGTCCAACCTCGCGAGCGAACCCCCGCCAAGCCTCCGCCGCATCGACCGTCCGGGCATCGTCGGCCCGCGCCAGATCGAAACGGCGGCCGCCGAATATTAGCCCGAGGGCCGCGACCGCACAGTCGGGAAACGGCGCGTGGCCCAGGATCCCGTGCAATTCGGCCATCAGTTCGAGCCCGAGGTGCAGTTCGCGATCGGCCTTTTTCTCCCTCGCGTGCCGGAACGCGGCGGGCAAGTCCGGGGGCAGGCATCGCCCGCGCAAATCGTCGAGCGCCTCCAGCCAGCGGGCCGCGGAAGTTCCGGGGCCGCCCCGGGCCACCAACGCGGTCAAAAAATCCGGGCAGCGGGCCAGCGCCGCGACGGTGTCAAACGAAGGTTCCCGGCCCAGCGCCGCCAGGGCGGACAACAGCGCATGCAGGCTCTCGCCGCGCCGCGCCCGGCCCTCGGGATTATAGCCCGCCAGGCCCGCGCGCCCCAGTTCCACTTCCAGCCGGGGCAACACCTCGGGGTCGGCGGAACCGACCGCGATCAAACCATCGGGCGGGACATAACGCTGCGCCGCCGCCACGACCCACTCCGCCGCGGTTCCGGGATCGGCGCAAAGCTGCACCCGGCGCTCGAAGTCGGGCAGCACCAGCGTTCGCGCCGCCCACGTCGCCGGCACGGGCCGCCCCCAGCCATCGAAGGCCTCCTTCTCCGCCGGCGGCGCAAACACGACGACGTCCACGGTCAGCTGCTCGGCCCACCGCGCCAAAACTTCGAGCGCCAGCGGCAAGGGATCCGGCACCGCGAGCAGCACCACCCGCCGCACACCCGGCGGCAGCGGCGGGTCGGGCAGTAACTTTCTCCGGGCGGCCGGTGGCGCGCAGAGGCCTTGGGCCGCGAGTTTCGCCGCGTGCAGGTATTCCAAACCCGCGAGCTGGCGCCAGCGCGCCGCTTCCACGAAATCGGCGCCCGCCTGCGCCACCACGTCGGCGATGGCCAGCCCCCCTTCCGCCAACTCCGTTTGCAAACCAGCAAGGGTCTGGGCCAGCCGCCACGCCCAGGCAAAATCCCGGCGCGGCGGGGCCACGGGAAAAACTTCCGGCCACTCCGCCAGGTCAATGGCCTGCGCCACCCCGGCCCAGGCGAGCAGCGATTCAAGTCGCGTGGCGACGCCAGGGTCCGCCGCCGCGCCGGCCAGCAATGTATCCGGAGTGTGAACGCGGGGAGGGAAAACCGCGGCGCCCCGGCTGGCGGCATGGCCGGCGAGCGCTTCCCGCAGGCGCCGGCCCGACTGCCGCGTGGGAACAATCACCAGAACGGCAGAGAGATCCAAGGCCCCTGGACCGGTCCACTCCCCGGCCAGCCACGCCGCGGCCTGCGGGAGCAAGGGGCGTCCCCAGGGGATAAAATGGCGGTGTACGTTTTCGGGGGGAGCAACCACGGCGACCCGGAGCATGGGCGCTGGTTTGCCCAACCCGCAAGGACACTCACGGGGAACGGCGGCCAAGGTGGCCGCGCGCGCGGTCCCCAGTTTGCCAGCCTAAAACAATTCTATCCTCGCCCCGGAAATATTCCGCGGCCCGCAAACGCTCAGCTTGCGCCCGCCGGTTTGCCCGCGAACAAATACTTCGAGGTGTGCGCCTTGGCGCGGGATACCGCGTTCCGGTGGACGACACCCGACTTCACGGCCTTGTCCATCGCCGACACATAGGCCGAGGCGGCGGTCTTCACCCCGGCTTCGTCCTTGGCGGCGATCAGGGTGTCGAGGCGCTTGCGCAACGTCTTGAGGCGGGTTTTGGTCCCACGGTTGCGGTCGGTCAGACGCACGGTCTTACGCGCGGCTTTGATAGCGGATTTGGTGTTGGCCATGATCGGACAGAGATTGGAGCCGAGCAAACACTCAAACGCCCGCAGGGGAGTCAAGGGTTTTGTCGCACCCACGTTTTGCGCCCTCTCTCGAAAAAGGGCGGTCGCGGGAAGCATTTGCCCTGGATTGGACCGACTCCGCAACTCCCGATGGAACTTGCGGAGCATGGCCAAACTATCGCCCGCTCCGAGCCGAAGCTTGCTTGTCGATGACAGCGAATTGGCCCGACGAGGGCTCCAAGCGGTGCTCGCGACCCAAACCATCCTCCCCCCTATGCGTCGTCGGCGCGGTGACCACGGCGGCCGCAGCGGTGGCCACCGCGATCCGTCTCATACCGGACCTGGTGCTTCTTGATGTCAGCCCGCCGGATGGTTCGGGCTTCGACGCCTGCCGCCAAATTCTCGCCCAGCTCCCGGCGCCCCGGATCATCGTGCTAACCGCACCCTCGACCGACAGCTATTTACCCGAGCCCGTTACTTCCGGCGTCCACGGGTGCCCCTTGAAGAAAGTCTACTCCGCCAGCCCCCTGCGGGCGAATCAAGAGGTCTCCACCGGCGGTTCGATTCTCGGCTCGGACGTGACCGCGCGGGTCTTGAAGCTATGGCGCGGCGGCAACTCCGCGCCTCGCCCGGACCTGGCCACCTCTCCGCCCAGGAGGGACGGGGCCTCGCGCTCGTGGCTGAGGGGCTCACCAACAAACAGGTTGGCGAAAGGCACGGACTGAGCGAAAATACGGTGAAAAATTATCTCGGGAATGTGTTCGAAAAGCTGCAAATTAAGCGCCGCGCCCAAGTTGCCGCCATCTTCGCCCGGCAGGCCGCTTCACCATGAATACGTGCCCTCATGCGTTTGCGGGGGATCTCGACGCCAAGCCCTGCTCCGCCAAGCGTGACCAGGCCCGATCCTCCCTATCTCCGTTAGGGCTGAATTGCAGGCCGTCTGCCCCTAACCACTTTTCGCGGCCACGACTATCCTCTGCTGTTCACATGCCACCCTTCGCGCCCAAGCTTTCGAGTTCCCTGAGTCAGCCCGCTCGCCGGCGGCATGACTCCAAGGTCGCGGGCTTCACGATCATCGAGGTGGCGATGGCCACGTTCGTCATGGCCTTCGGGATCGCGACCGCGATCATCGCCCTGCAAATGGGATTCAAGGCGCTCGACGTCGCACGCGATGCCACGCTCGCCTCGCAGATCATGCAGAGTGAAATCGAACGCCTGCGGTTGCTGCCGTGGAACAACGCCTCCACGACCGCCGTAGACAGTATTTGCGAACTGCCGGCCAGTGAAACGGTGGCGTTGGCGTCGATGTTCGCCTCCAGCGCCAGGCTAACGAATAAGTTCACCGTCATCCGCACCGTCACACCCGATCCCGACCGGCCGGCCGATGTCCGCTTCATCACCATCACGGTGACGTGGCGCTCCTACGACGGACAGGAACATACGCGAAGTTTTTCCACGATGTACGCCAAGAATGGGCTCTATGACTATTACTACACACTGGCCAATCCCCACTAAGGTCCGCACCGGCCGGCGAGCTTTCACGTTGGTCGAGCTCATGATCGGCGCTTCGCTGGGCGCCGTCGTGATGACCGGGGTCATGTCCACGTTCCTCTTCCTCGGACGCAGCAGCGCGAATATCCGCAACTACAGCGACATGGAGACGCAGGCTCGCCGCGCCCTGGAGACTTTTGCCGAAGATACCCGCCAGGCCAGCGCGGTGACGTGGGTCAGCAGCACCTCACTCACCCTCGTCGTGAATGCCACGAACATTTCCTATGTCTTTGATGTCGGCGCGCCAAATTCCGCTGGCGTCTATAACGCTGGCCGTCTTACCCGGACCGTCGGCGGCACCGCCACCACCCTGCTGACGGGGATCACCTCTTTTAATTTTCAGGCCTACACCATCACGGGCGCGCTCATCTCAGACTTTAGTTCAGCTTCCGCGCGAACCACGGCCAACGGCACCACCAAGCAACTCCAGATTTCCCTGTCAGCCGTCCGTTCGACGCAGACCGTGGCAAGCGCCACCAATATTGTTCTCTCCGCCCGCTACGTGATGCGCAACAAGCGGGTCACGGCCTAGTCCATCGTGGTTATGAAAACAAATCTCCGGCGCTCCAGTTCCCAGCGTGGTTCGCTCCTCATTGTCGCCATGCTCCTCTCGGCCGTCATCGGCATTTCCGTCGCGAGCTACATTCAGCTCACGCGCACGGCGCTGAATATCTCCAACCGCTCGCTCTATAACAACGCGGCCATCAATTATGCGGAACAAGGCATCGAGGAAGCCATGTATGGCATCAACCAAATGGTGGCCGATTCGAGCTATGAGTGGCCGCACTGGAACCGCGACGGCCTGAATATCCGGCGCCGGTGGCGCGGGGTGGATCTGAGCCAAAACGCCACGGCCGACTATCGGGTCTACCTCTATAATTTTTCGGGCACGCCGGCGCCGAAGGCCGTTGCCCGGGCCCGGATCACGCTGGGCGGCAGCAACAGTGCCCCCATCGAAAAATGGATCGAAGTGCAGCTCGCCAAGACTTCCAAGTTCTCGAACGGACTGGTGGCCAAGAACTCGATCGTCTTTAACGGCAACAACGCGATGGTGGACAGTTGGAATTCGGATCCCAACGGAAACAGCTCGGTCATTCATCCGTATTTGCCCGCGTATCGAAACGACAATGGCAGCGTAGGGAGCATTTCCGTCAGCAGCAGCGCCGTCTTGGTCAAGAACGCCGATGTCTGGGGCTTCGTCGCCACCGGCGGCGCCGATCCGACCTCCTTCGTCGGGGCCAACGGCTCGATTCTCGGCTCGGGTTCCACGGCGGACGCGACTTGGACGAACTCGTCGGTCGACCCGTCCCGGATCTCGACCAATTTTTCCGCCACCTTCGATGCGGTGGTGACGCCCACGCCGGCGGCGATCACCAATCTCGGGACGCTAAACACCGACGGTCAGGAGCTACCCCAGGCGGCCGATGTCGCCGCAGGTCGCGCGGCCTCGGATGGGTATTACTATTACGACGGTAACAACATTAATCTCGTCAACAAAGTGCTCATTATCACCGGCAAGGTGGTACTGCGCCTTTCGAATACCGGCACCAGCGTCAACGTCGGCGGCGGCAGTGGAGAAATCAGAATCGGCACAACCGGCGCCCTGTCGATTTATGCGCCGGGCGCCGTCTCGATGAGCGGCAAAGGCATTTCCAACGGAGTTGAGTCCAATGGCACGGCTGGGCTGCAGGCGGAAGAACTGGGCCAGCCGATTAAATTTCAGATCTGGGGGACCGCGGTCAGCCCGGCCACCCAGGCCATCGACGTCAAGGGCAACGGCGCTTTCAGCGGGCTGGTCTATGCGCCCCAGGGCACCGTTTCGGTGGTCGGCAACGGCGCGGTCTGCGGCTCGATTGTCGCCAACAATATCACCCTGACCGGCAACGCCGAATTCCACTACGACGAATCGCTCTCCAACTTTGGCGGCGGGAATCCCTTCCGTGTCTCGGTCTGGCGGGAATTGACCAGCGCGAGCGACCGGGCGGCGTACTCGAGCGTGATGACCGGCTGGACCTTCTGACGACGACCTTGACTCCGTGATGCTCCCCTCATCCGGATGCGTCACAATTTTTTTTAACCTGGCGCCTCCGCCTTCCGCGCTTTCCGAGTGCGGCCAGCCGACTTCGCCGCCGTGTACGCGGGCAACCTAAGTTTCTGAATGGCGGCACGCCCGCAACGGATTCCGGCACGCACTTTAACTCACCGTTTTCGGCGGCCGGAAATTCTTAGCTTTGGGGCCGGTAAGCCGGATTCTGTTCCACGCCTTGCGGCGCTTCGGTCGTCATTTCTCTCACGCCCTCGCGGGCGAGTCCTGCGTCGCCCTGCTTTGCTCGGCTTGCGCCGAGCTCCACAGGGCGAAGCCGGATGCAGCATACCCGTGGCTATCGGACGGGCCGCCCAGCCACCTATTTTGCCTTGCACCGGAAGGGGTTTTTCGTGCCGTCCCGCTCGCGCGTGACGCGGTGGGCTCTTACTCCACCTTTTCACCCTTACCCTCGACGCCCGGCTTTCACCGAACGACGAAGGGCGGTTTGTTTTCTGTGACACTCTCCGTCACCGCGCTTTGAAACGCGGCGCCTGCGCTCGCCTTGCGGCTGGCGCAGCATCCTGCCCTACGGTGTCCGGACTTTCCTCTCCGAACTTTCTAAAACGGGCGCGGGTTTAGCCCGCGCCTTGGGATCAAAGAACTCGGAGCGACGACCAGGCCCCAAAGCTAAGAGGCCAACGAAACCGACAAAACCCCGCTGCGCAAGCGCACTATCCGCGCCGGATTCCGGGACTCGGGTCCCGTAACAGGGGTCACGGTTGAGACCGTCGATCGCCTAATTTCTGATCTTTCGGGTCCAGTTATTCGGGCTCGGTTCAGCCCGAGCCCTTAGGATTGGCCGACCGAAATTATGGACCTTGTAACATGTAACGTCCCGACCCCTTTGGATTACGCCTCCCAGTAGACGATCCGCCCGCACTGGTCACAGGTCGGCAGCGGCGTGGTGGGGTCGGCCCCCTTGCCCCGGGCACCCGACTCGACCTCGCTCGAAACCTTCAAGTGACAGCCGCCGCATTTGCCGCCGGAGATGGCCACGATGGCCGGCATATTCCGCGCCGCGATGCGGTCGTAGACCCGCAAGCGCGGTTCGGCCACCGGGGTGCGAGCGACCGCCACCTCCGCCTGCGCCGCCTTCAACTCGGTCGCCAGACTGGCTTCCCGTTCGCGCAGCATCGCGATGCGCGCCTCATGGCCGGTAATATTCGCCTTCAGCACGGCCTCGGCGGCCGCGAATTTCTTCTTCGCCTCATCGATGGCATACATGACCTCGAGTTCCTTGCCCTCGAACTCTTCGATTTGCGCCTGCGTCGTCTCGATTTCGTGGCCCAGCGCCTGGTATTCGTCGTTCTTTTTGACAAGCGACTGCTGGGTCTTGTAGCGGGCGAGCTTGTCCGCCGCCGAGCCGATTTCCGTCTCAATCGACTTCTTCTTCAGCTCCAGCTCCCGCATTTCGTTCCGGGCGGTGTCGATGGCACCCTTTTCCGCGGCGATTTTCTTTTCCACCGACGCGATGTCGCCGGGAACCGCCTTGACGTGGGCCTCCAACGCCAGCCGCTTGGAGTCACGATCTTGAAGGATGAGAAGCGGTGCAATCGCGGGGTGGGCCATGTGCTCGCTACTTTGCCCCGGCTGCGGCGCCGGTCAAACAGGACTTTGTCGGTTGGTTGGGCCACTCGCTCAGCCGGACTTGTGCTGGTGAAAGTTGAAAAATGAAAGCGATGCACGCCGGGCGAAATCGCTCTTTGGGGGCTGGGTTCAAGGCAAACGGATCCGTGCCCCCCTTTTTTTCGCGGTCTACACCGCAGTTAACTTTTTGCCTGCTCTGGCTTTCACCTCTCAACGGAATTTTTCCGGCTCAGTAAGCGAACCCAGTGCGCCCCGCCGGCACCTTCCCTGCCGACAAAGTCCCAGCTTGCCGCCGAGCGGTGTAAAAGCACCCGATTGGCCTGTTTTGCCGCGCGCAGCGCTGCCTAAGCCGCCAGCCGGAAACCGCGGTCCCGCACCCAAAAACGGGTCGGTCAGGCTCAAAATACCCACGACAAACCCCGGCTGGCGGCTAGGGGGATACCGCCCCGGACGCGCAAGCCTTTAATCGCAATATAAACCGCCTATTTAGGGGTCATTTTTATCAAAAAAACCCTCGCGTCCCCAGTCGGTTCCCGGCAGGTTTTTTCTTTCATTTCCCCTCTAGAAGTCACTCGTCCAACCGCCTTTCATGTCCGACTCTCCGAACCCGCACAACGACGCTAAATTTCAGGCCGGCGCCGCCGCTTACGACGCTTCCAAAATCCAAAAGCTCGAGGGTCTCGAGGGCGTGCGCAAGCGCCCCGACATGTACATCGGCGACACCAACGAGCGCGGCCTTCACCACTGCGTCTTCGAGGTCGTCGACAACTCGATTGATGAGGCCCTCGCCGGCTACGCGTCCCAAGTCACGGTCAGCATCCACTTGGATGGCTCCTGCTCCATCGAGGACAACGGCCGCGGCATTCCGGTCGACATGCACCCGGTCTATAACATCCCGGCGCTTGAGCTCGTCCTGACCAATCTCCACGCCGGCGGCAAATTCGGCAAGGGCGCCTATCAGGTCTCCGGCGGCCTGCACGGCGTCGGCGCCAAGTGCGTCAACGCCGTCTCCGAATGGTTCGAAGCCGAAGTGCGCCGCGCGGGCAAAGTGTACCAAATGCGTTTCGCGCAGGGCAAGACGACGCAGAAGATGACGGTGATCGGCGACACCAAGAAGACAGGCACGAAAATCACGTTCAAGCCCGACCCGGAGATTTTTCTGACGACGCGCGAATTCCAGTACGACATTCTCGCCCGGCGGCTCCGCGAACTCGCGTTCCTCAATCCCGGCATCCGGATCGAGCTCATCGATGAACGCGCGCAGAAGAGCGAAATCTTCTTCTTCAAGGACGGCATCACGGAGTTCGTGAAGTTTCTGAACCAGAATAAGGTCGTCCTGCACGACAAGCCGATCACGTTTTCCGACTCGGTCGCCAATGAGGCCGACCCCACCAAGCCGCCCGTCAGCGTCGACGTCGCCATCCAGTACAACGACTCCTTCGCCGACCAGGTCTTCGCCTACGCCAACTCGATCTACAATCTCGAGGGCGGCACGCACCTCAGCGGCTTCCGCACGGCCCTGACGCGCGTCCTCAATAATTTCGCGAAGACCGAAGGCCTCATCAAGGAAAAGGACCCGTCCATCACGGGTGACGACGTGCGCGAGGGATTGGTGGCCGTGGTCAGTGTCAAGGTTCCCGAACCCCGTTTCGAAGGCCAGACGAAGACCAAACTCTCCAACAGCGAGGTCGACGGCATCGTGCAGAAGATCGTCGGCGAGAAGCTGAAGTTCTTCCTCGAAACCAACACCGCCATCGGCAAGCGCATCATCAACAAATCGCTCATGGCCGCCCGGGCCCGCGAGGCCGCCCGCAAGGCCCGCGAGACCATCCGCAAGGGCGCGCTTTCCGGCGGCGGCCTACCCGGCAAACTGGCCGACTGCTCCGAGCGCGATCCCGCGCTGACCGAACTCTATATCGTCGAGGGCGACTCCGCCGGCGGTTCCGCCAAGCAGGGCCGCGATCGCCGCTTCCAGGCCATCCTCCCCCTCCGCGGTAAGTTGATCAATTCGGAGAAGGCCCAGCTCGACAAGGTCCTCAACAACGAGGAAATCCGCACCCTCATCACCGCCGTCGGCACGGGCATCGGTACGGGCGAAGAGGAGTCCGCCTTCAACGAAAACAAGGCGCGCTACCACAAGATCATCATCATGACGGACGCGGACGTGGACGGCTCGCACATCCGCACGCTGCTGCTCACGTTTCTCTATCGACAGATGCGCGGGCTCTTCGACCGCGGCTACGTCTACATCGCGCAGCCGCCGCTTTACAAAATCAAGCGCAAGAAACGCGAACAGTACATCGACAACGACGAGCAGCTAAACCGCATCCTCCTCGAACTCGGTTCCGAGGACGTCATTCTCACGCGGCGTAGCGACGGCCACACGTTCGATCCCTCGCAAATTGACCGGATCGTCGAAAATCTGGCCGCCCTCGAAAAACTCGGGGCCGGGGTAACCCGCCACGGCGCCTCGCTCCGGGAGTATCTGGATCGGCATCACCCCGAGACGCAGGAACTGCCGCGCTATGTTGCGCGGATCCGGGAAGGCAACAAGGAGACCTTTGAATTCCTGACCGATGACAAAGCGCGCGCCGAGTTTATCGCGAAGCGCGGGCTCGACGCCGACCTGCTTGAAAAGGTCGACACCGCGACGCCGTTTGCCAGCGGGGAAAAGAAACCCGTCGGCCCCACGCGGCGCGTGACGATCCACGAAATTTTCGAGAGCACCGAGATGGCCAAGCTGCTCCGTGCCATTGCCAAGGTCGGCCTCGAGATCAACCAGTTCAGCGCCGCGACCGAGGTCCGCTACATCATCACCGAGAACGCCGGGCAGAAATCCGAGGTCAAAACCGAGCTCTTCTCGCCCCTCGACATCGTCACCCAAATCCGCGCCAACGGCCGGAAGGGTCTCTCGATTCAACGTTACAAGGGCCTCGGGGAAATGAATCCCAAGCAGCTCTTCGAAACGACGATGGATCCCGCGAAACGGCGTTTGCTCAAAGTCTCGGTCAATGACGCCGCCAAGGCCGACCAGCTGTTCACCCTGCTCATGGGCGACGAGGTCCCGCCCCGCCGCCAGTTCATCGAAGACAACGCCCTGAACGTGCAATATCTGGATGTGTGAGCTGAAGGAGTCAGGAGCCAGGAGCGGAGGAGGCAGGATGCAAACCCAAGTATTCCGACCTCCCTTCGTTTCCGGTCTCCGACTCCTTCCCTCCTGACGCCTTTACTCCTGACCCCTTTCCCGAATGTACACCGCCTCCGAAAAACTTTTCTCGGCCAACATCACCGACATCATGCAGACGGCCTACATCGAATATTCGATGTCGGTCATTGTCTCGCGGGCCCTGCCGGACGCCCGCGACGGCCTGAAGCCCGTCCAGCGCCGCATCCTGTACGCGATGCTGCGCGAGGGCCTGCTGCACAACCGCCCGTTCGACAAGTGCGCCGGTGTCGTCGGTGAAGTGCTGAAAAACTACCATCCGCACGGCGACTCATCGGTCTACGATACGCTGGTCCGCCTCGCCCAACCTTGGGTCATGCGTTACCCACTCATCGATCCGCAGGGTAACTTCGGCTCGGTCGACGGTGATCCGCCCGCCGCCTATCGTTACACCGAAGCCCGGCTCAACGCCATCGCCGAGGATTTGCTCAAGGATATTGAGGAGGACACGGTCGACTTCGTCCCCAACTACAAGGAGTCGACCACCGAGCCCTCCGTGCTCCCGTCGGCGCTGCCGAACCTGCTGATGAACGGTTCGACCGGCATCGCGGTCGGGATGACGACTAACATCCCCCCGCATAACATCGACGAAATCATCGAGGCCACGTGCGCCATCATCGACCGGCCCAGTATTTCCGTCGATGAACTCTGCGGGATCGTCAAAGGCCCGGATTTCCCGACGGGTGGCGTCATTTCCGGCCGCGAGGGCATCCTCAGTTACTTGAAGACCGGCAAGGGTATCGTGCGCACGCGCGGCAAGGCCCACACCGAGGAACTCAAGAACGGCATGGAGCAGATCGTTATCACGCAGATTCCGTATAACGTGAATCGCAACACCCTCGTCCTGCGCATCGCCGAGCTCGTCGGGGAAAAGCAGATCGACGGCATCCGCGACCTGCGCGATGAGTCCGACGAGAACACGCGCATCGTCGTCGAGCTGAAGCGCGGCGAACAGGCGAAGGTGGTCATCAACCAGCTCTTCCAGAAGACTGCCCTCGAATCCTCGTTTGGCGTCACCCTGCTGGCCCTCGACAAGAAGCGGCCGAAGCAGATGAACATCAAGGAGCTGATCGAGTGCTACATCGAGCACCGCCGCGATGTCGTCACCCGCCGCACCAAGTTCCGTCTCGCCCAAGCCGAGCGCCGCGCGCACATCCTCGAGGGCTACATCATCGCCCTCGATAACCTCGATGATTTCGTCAAGATCATCCGCGCCTCGGCCAACCGCGAGGAAGCAAAAGGGCGGTTGATGGCGAAGTATCCGCTCAGCGAAATCCAGACCGACGCCATCCTCGAGCTGCGCCTCTACCAGCTCACCGGCCTCGAACGCGGCAAGATCGAGGCCGAGTATCTGGAGTTGATGAAGCTCATCGAGGAACTGCGCGGCATCCTCGATTCCGAGGAGAAGCTCATGGCGCTGATCAAGTCAGAACTCCTCGAGATGAAGGCGAAATACACCTCGCCGCGCCGGACCGAGATCGAGGGCGCGCTCGGCGATTTCCGGATGGAGGACGTCATCCCCAACGAGGGCTGCGTCATGACCGTCTCGCACGCCGGCTTCATCAAGCGCACCCGCGTTGCCGACTACCGCTCGCAGAAACGCGGCGGCAAGGGCGTCATCGGCGCGGAGACGTACGACGAGGATTTCGTCGAGCATCTCTTCACCGCGAGCACGCACGACTATATCCTGTTCTTCACGAGCATCGGCCAGTGCCATGCGAAGAAGGTTTACGATGTCCCGGAAGGCACGCGCGCTTCCAAGGGCAAGTCCGTCTCCTCCTTCCTCCGCCTCGGCGAAGGCGAAAAGATCGCCGCCATGCTGTGCGTGAAGGATTTCGTCGATGACCGCTTTCTCGTCACCGCCACCAAGGCGGGCGTGATCAAGAAGAGCGCGCTTTCGGACTACGTGAATGCCACCCGCGAGGGCGGCCTCATCGGCATCAATCTCTCCGAGGATGACGCCGTGATCGGCACCGTGCTGACCACCGGTAGCAATGAACTCATCCTCGTCTCGAACCAGGGCCTCGCCGTCCGCTTCCGCGAACGCGACCCCGAAACGAACGAGGACATCTTCCGCGCGACCGGCCGGGCCACCGGCGGGGTCACGGGCATGCGCTTCAAGCTCGCCAGCGATTTCCTGCAGGCCATCGAGGTGGTCGATCACCAGGCCAAGTTCCTCGTCGCGAGTGAAGCGGGCCTCGGGGTCCGCACGCGCTTCGAAGATTACCGGCTCATCAACCGCGGCGGCAGTGGCGTCTGGGCCATCGACTTGCCGGAGGATGGTTCCATCCGGCTGGCCGGCGCCCTAAGCGTCAGCGACACCGATGAAGTCATGCTGCTGACGGCCAAGGGCCAGAGCATCCGCTGCCCGGTCAATGGCATCCGCGAGACGAATCGTGGCGCCAAAGGCGTGCGGCTCGTGACGCTCGAGCCCGGCGACAAGCTGCTCAGCATCGCGCGGATCGTCGAGACCGACGAACAGCAGGCCGCCGGGGCTGAAGTGCCAGTCGCGCCGCCAACCGCATAGCCGTCACCCGTTGGTAATTCAGCCTTCAGGCGGAATCCCGAAAGCCCCGCCATTCTTCCGCCTGAAGGGGGAACTACCAACGAGACGGCTTGGAGTGAAACCATGCGTCGCACCCGACAGCGATCCGACTCACTGCACCAATTTCACGCGCACGCTCAAGCCGAGATCGATAACGTCGAGCCAGTAGCCGCCGAGCATCGCTTCCTTGATCCGCACGCGCGGATTGGTCACCGGCTTGGCGAAGAAAGGCTGCGGCCGGTTATCGACCCGCCAAAGCGAGCCGTCCTTCATCTTCCAGACGGTGGTGGTATTCCAGCCCGTGAACTCGCCGTCGATTTCCGTCTCGTAGGCAGATTCGTCTTTTTTCGGGGCCGACGGCGTGAGGGCTTTCCGGGCTTTGGTTAAAAACCCTTCTGCGCTCTCTTTTGGCTCCGGCGGGGCCGCCGGGGCCGCGGTCGCAGCCGGGCGAGCCGGCGCCACGGCGGCAACGGGCTGACGCGACGGTGGTGGCGGCGTGCTTCGCGCCATCGGGGTCGGGCGGGGTGCGGGCGCCGATGCGGCCGCCGGCGCAGGCCCAGGTGCCGGTGCGGGCGCACCGATGCCCGCGGCCCCATACTTTTTGAACAAACCATCGAGCTGGGCCATTTCGGCGGGCGACAACTTCCCCAGGCCGGCGCGCTCAAATTCCTCGCTGGTCAGTCGTTGGAAAAAAGTTTCCTCGGCCCAACCGACGGTTGGCCCAAACCCCGAACACCAAGATACCGAGGCGTTTCTTCATCATTCGATTCTCAGCGGGGCCTCCTTGCGGGGGCCAACAAAATTTGCCGGGCAACTCCAACCTTGCCAACCCGCAGCGTGCTTAGCTCTCTGAAATACCTCCGATTCGCATGGCCGGAAAAATCACTTCGCTTCTCGAACCCGCGCGCATCGCGCTCCACGTGCACAGCACCAAGCGCACCGCCGCGCTCAATGAAGTGGCCAAGCTGCTCGAGGGGCACCCGGACATCGGCAGCTTTTCGGGCTTCTACGAGGAACTGCTCGCCCGCGATCGCCTCGACACCACCTGCCTCGGCAACGGCATCGCCCTGCCCCATGCCCGCACCGAGCATGTGAAGAAAATCGTGATGGCCGTCGGGCGCACCGCCGTCGGCATCCCCTTCGACGCCAGCGGCGAGATTGTCCGCCTGTTCTTCGTCCTCGGCACCCCCAAGACCAAGCCCGGCGACTACCTCGCGGTCGTCAGCGCGCTCTGCAAAATCCTCAAGGATCCCGCGGATCGCGCCAGCTTCCTCGAAGCCCAGACGCCCGAGGCGTTCATCGCGGCGATCGCCGCCGCCGAGGCGAAACTCGGATTGTAGAACCTGGAAGGAAGGGCGTCGGTTTCAGGTTTAGGGGGTAAAGGGTAAGGGTCGGAATCCCCCTCCGCCGCTGAGTTCGCGTCCGGACCTTAAACCTTCCACCTTTAAACCTAAACATCGCTGACCGGTGTAAACCACACGTGCTGGACGTCGTACCCTTCGCCCGCCAGTTTTGTCAGCGATGATCCGCTCCTTCATCTTCAGCGACGGCAAGCTGGTTGGCCAGGACGTCGAACGCGAAGCGCTTCGGCTCGTCCGCGCCGACAAAGGGCTGCTGCTCTGGGTCGACCTCGACAAGCCAACCGACGATGAAACAAAATTCGTCCTCGAAACCGTCTTTCAATTTCACCCGCTCGCCATCGAGGACTGCGTGGCGCCGAATTCCTTGCCCAAGGTCGAGGACTACGAGGACTACCTCTTCATCGTCACGCACGCGGTCGATTTCACCCGGACGGACAAGTTCAATTCCACCGAGCTCGATCTCTTTCTGGGCCGCGACTACCTCGTCACCTTTCACACCGCGCCCCTGCGCTCCGTGTCGTTGCAAATGGAACGCCTGACCAAGAGCGCCGGCGTGGGGCCAAGGGGCCCCGACCGGATCGCCCACACGTTAATCGATCTCCTCGTGGACAACTACGCGCCGGTGATCGAAGAGCTCCACGCCGAACTGGAGGAAATCGAGGAGCATGTGCTCGCCCGCGAGTCCGTGCACAAGACGCTCGTCACCGAACTCCTGCATGTGCGCAGCGACTTCACCCGTCTGCGCACGATCGTCCGGCCGCAACGGGACGTCATCGACCGGCTGGCCCGCGGAGACTCCAAGCTGATCCGCCCCAAACTGCTGCCGTATTTTCGCGACCTGCGCGACAATCTCGTGCGCCTCGATGAAACCGTCGCGGGTTACCACGAGCGCCTGCTGATGGCCTTCGACATCTACCTCAACAAGGCCGCCTTCGAGGCCAACGAAGGAATCAAATTCCTCACGGCCATTACCGCCGTCACCATTCCCGTGATGGTCGTCGGCACGTGGTTTGGCATGAATTTCCGGACCATGCCCGAGTTGGAGCACGGCTACTTCTGGGCGCTGGGCTTCACCGCGATCACGACCCTGCTCATGGCGTGGTACCTCAGGAAGAAAAAGTGGATGTAGGGGGCGGCGCTTCGCGCCGCCCTTAGAAGGCGTCTAATAAGTCTTTCTTTGTCATTCTGAGCGCTAGCGAAGAATGACAAGTGCGGTTTTTGGACACGCCCTTGGTGACGCGCCGCCGGCGCGTCACTTGATCTTCGCTGCCTCGGCTTCCATCTGCGAGACGAGTTCGCCCATCTGATCGACGACCGCCTGGATCGTCTCGCGTTTGGTCAAATCGACGCCGGCCTTCTGCAGTTGAGTCATGGGATAGTCGTTGCCCCCGCTCTGGAGCAGCGTGAGGTAGCGATCGGTCGCGGCGCGGCGTGAGGTGGCGTCACCCGTCGTCATGCCCTTGAAGAGCTTGGCGGACGACGCGAAGCACGTCGCGTACTGGTAGACGTAATAGGGCGTGTTGAAGAAATGGGGAATGCGGGACCACGTGTATTTGTAGAGGTCGTCGACCGTGATGGCGTCGCCGTAGTACTCTTTTAGCAGCTGCTCGTAGATCTTATTCAACACCTCGGCGGTGATGGGCTGGCCCTGTTCCGCGAGGCGGTGGGCCCGCAGCTCGAAGTCGGCAAACAGCACCTGCGTGTAGAACGTGCCCGCAATCGCATCGACCGCGTGCTGCAGCAGGAGAAAGCGCTCCTTGGGGTCCGTGGTCGTCTCCAGCAATTTATTCAGCAGAAACCGCTCGTTCGTCGTCGAAGCCACCTCGGCCACAAAGATCGTGTAGTCCGCGGTGACGAACGGTTGCGTCTCATAGGACAGCACCGTGTGCATCGCGTGGCCCGCCTCGTGGGCGAACGTGAAGACCGCGTCGAGCGTGTCGTTGTGGTTCAGCAGCAGGTAGGGCCCCACACCGTAAACGCCCGCATTGTAGGCGCCGCTGCGCTTGCCGTCGTTTTCGTAGACGTCGATGCGGCCGCCCGAAACGAAATTCCGGTACTTCGCCACGTAGTCGGCACCGAGCGGCGCCACCGAGGAAATCACCAATTCCTTGGTATCGTCGTAGGGATAGGTCTTGTCGTCCTTGTAGATCGGAATCGAGCCGTCGTAGAGGTGGTACGTTTCCAGTCCGAGCAGCTTCTTGCGCAGGCGGTGATAGCGTTGCAGCGGCGCGGTGCCGGCCCGGACCGCTTCGGCCAGCGTCTCGACGACCGCGGCCGGGATCGCGTTGTTGTCGAGAGCGGACTCGAGCGTCGTCGCATAGTTGCGGGCCTGGGCGGTAAACCAGCCGCGCTGCAACACGCCGTTGTAGATCGCCGCATAGGTGTTGGCCGTGGCCGCGTAGGTTTTCAGGTAGGCTTCAAACGCTTTCGCCCGATCCGCCTGGTTATAATTGGTGTTCAGGACCAATTGGTAGACGCCCGGGGAAAGCGTGACGGCTTTGCCGTCAGACAGCGTCACCTGCGGAAACTTGATGTCCGACGTGCTCAGTTCCTGAAACGTAGCCGTAGGGGTCTGCTTGAAACGCGCGGCCAGGGAAAGGATGCGCTCGCCCTTCTCATCGAGCACGTGCGCCTGCTGGCGGTAGTTGTCCAAGATCCCGAAGCGATACGGCGCCAGCGCGGGGGTCTCCGCGATCCACTTTTCCATCGTGGCCTGCGGAATCGTCAGCAGTTCGGGCGTAAACCACGCCGTCGCAGTCCCGAACTTGGCAAAGAGGGCGCCCACCCGCTGAAACTTTCCCGCGATCTCCTGGTTCCGCGTGTCGACGTCACGCTGGAGCTGCGGGTAGCGATACACTTTATACTGCAACATTCCGATCTCGTCGTAACCGAGGTAGGCCTTAAGCACGGCGGCGGGACCTTGCGCGAGCGTCCCTTTCAACGCGGCGAAGGTTTCCATCTTCGCCTCCATCCCCTTCATGCCCGACTCCCACGCCTCCCAATTCGGATAGATGGCGGAAAAATCCCAGCGATACTGCGCCGGGATTTCGGCGCGGTTGCGCGTTTCGGGTTTGGCGGATGTCACCGTACCGGCCATCGCCAGCGACGCCGCGCCGAGCACCCCACAGTTAAGCAAATTCTGGTTCGTCATCGAGGCGCGAGGTTGGGCACAAACCCGGCGGGCGTCCAGCCGGGTGCGACGAACGGGGCGAATCCGTCTATCAGTTCACCGCTCAGACCCTGCCATAAAGATCCTCATGCAA